>JBBRFD010000031.1:0-32792 GCA_038224985.1 Reyranellales bacterium | reverse complement strand
CGTCGAGACGGGCACCAACGGCCTGCAGGACTATTTCCTGATCGGATTGTTCGGCAGCCTCTATCCCGGCCTCGAGCTGCCGCGCCTGCTGCCCTCCTTCGAGGCCGTGGCGCGCCGCAAGGGCAAGAAGCCGCTGATCGCCAATATCGGCATCATCGGCAATGGCGGCCAATGGGCGCGCTGGAAGCAGACCTATGGTCAGCAGTTCGGCCTGGTCGATCTCGGACCGACGACGGTGTTGCGCATCTCCCAATTCCTCAACACGGTCGACCTCGGCGTCAGTACGACGACGCTGGCGCTGGCCGGCAAGAGCGGCACGGCGGCGGCCTTCATCGAGCACGGCGTGCCGCTGCTGCTGCCCGTCGAATATCCGCACTTCCGCCATTGGCGCGAATCGATGATGGCGGAGTTTCCGCCGAGCTACATGCGCGTCACGCCCGACCTCGTCGACCGTATTTGCGCGGCCAAGCGCGGACCGCCGCACCCGCTGCTGCCGCCGCTGGTCGAAAAGCTCGCGACCGATCTCAGCCGCTACGTGAGCTGAACTTCGACTCGATGGTGGCGAAAATGGCGCGCGCCGCCTGGGCCTCGCCACCCTCGGGCCGGCCCGGCCGCGACGCGTTGTTCCACGCCATCATGTCGAGATGCGCCCAGGGCACGTCGCCCGACACAAATTCCTGCAGATAGAGCGCCGCGGTGATGGCGCCGCCGAACGCCACGCCGGGTGCGTTGTTGATATCGGCCACCTTGCTGTCGAGCATGCGGCGATAGCCGGCGAACAGCGGCATACGCCACATCGGGTCCGTGACCTTCTTGCCGGTCGCCAGCAGCTCATCGGCCAGCGCGTCATTATTGCAGAACAGCGCCGGCAGGTCGGTGCCCAAGGCCACGCGGGCGGCACCCGTCAGCGTCGCACAATCGAACATCATCGCCGGCTTTTCGCTCGCACCCTCGTAGAGCGCATCGCAAAGAATGAGACGGCCCTCGGCATCGGTATTGCCGATCTCGACGCTGATGCCGGCGCGCGTCGGCACCACGTCCATCGGCCGGAAGGCATTGCCCGAGACGCTGTTCTCGACCGCCGGGATCAAAAGGCGCAGCCGCACCGGCAGCTTGGCCGCCATGACCATGGCGGCAACCGCCAGCATGGTGGCCGCACCTGCCATATCCTTCTTCATCATCAGCATGCCGGCGGCGGGCTTGAGGTCGAGGCCGCCGGTGTCGAAGCAGACGCCCTTGCCGACGAGAGTCACTTTCGGGTCGCTCTCCTTGCCCCAGACGAGGTCGATCAGGCGGGGCGCACGCGTCGAGGCACGGCCGACGGCATGGATCATCGGGTAGTTCTGCTTCAGGAGATTGTCGCCGACGATGACACTGAACTTCGCCTTGTGCGTCTTGGCGACTTCCTGCGCCGCCACCGCCAGCTCGGCCGGGCCCATGTCGGACGACGGCGTGGTGATGAGATCGCGCGCAAGGCATATCGCCTCGACGATGGCGGTGACACGGGCCTTGTCGGCCCCGGCCGGCCACAGCAGCTTCGCGCCGGCCTTGGCCTTCTTGGCCTTGTAACGCTCGAAGCGCCAGCAACCGAGACCGATGGCCACGGCGGCGTCGGTCGGCGACAGCGGCGCGGTGCTGGAGGCGAGGCGCCAAGTGCCGGCAGGCAGGCGCGTGCCCAGCGAGCCATAATCCCATAATGTCGGCGTGGGCGAGACCACCAGCACGGCGCCGGCTGCCTTGCCATCGCGGCCGGGAAGCACCACAAGATCGCCGGCGTGGCCCGCCGTGCCCAGCGATTCGATCCAGCCTCGGCGTGCCGCGCTCTGTTCCTTCAGCCACCCCCGCCACTTGGACTGCGAGACGACCTGCACCGGCAGGGCGGAGGAAGAACGGTCGACGAACGGCAACGACATGGCCATGCTCACTTTGCTAAGACGGTCGCCAAGAGTGCCGGCCAAAACCAGCGGCTGGCAAGGGCAAGAGGATTATAGGGAGCACGAATGGCCGACTTCACCCTGGTCATCGGCAACAAGAACTATTCGTCGTGGTCGTTGCGCGGCTGGCTGATGGCCAAGGCCGCCGGCATCGACTTCGAGGAGATCGTCGTGCCGCTCGACCGGCCCGAGACGGCAGCCGCCATCCGTCGCCACTCACCCTCTGGACGCGTGCCGGTGCTGGTCGACAGCCGCGGCCTCGTTGTCTGGGAGTCGCTGGCGATCGCCGAATACCTGAATGACGTGAAGCCCGAAGCGCTGCTCTGGCCCGACTCGGCCGCCGCCCGCGCGCATGCCCGGTCGATCTCGGCCGAGATGCATGCCGGCTTCATGGACCTGCGCACCAACATGCCGATGAACATCCGCGCCTCCTATCCCGGCCGCGGCCTGACGCCGGCTGTACGTGTCGATATCGAGCGGATCACCGGGTTATGGCGCGACTGTCGCAAGCGCTTCGCCGGCGCCTCGCCCAAGGATGACGGCTTCCTCTTCGGCACCTTCGGCGCCGCCGACGCCATGTTCGCCCCGGTGGTCACACGGCTTCGCACCTACGGCGTGTCGCTGGAATCCGACTCCGAGACCTACTGCACCTGCATCCTCAACCATCCCGACATGAAGGCATGGATCGATGCCGCCAAGCACGAGCCCTGGCTGATCGATTCAGCCGAACTCAAGTAGCCTCGCCATGCCGACGAACTTCATTTTCATTCTGGCCGACGACCTCGGCTACGCCGATCTCGGCTGCTACGGCGGCCGCGCGCCGGTGTCGCCCAATATCGACAAGATGGCCGAGCAGGGCCTGCGCTTCACGCGCGGTTACGCCAATTCGGCGGTCTGCTCGCCCACCCGCTTCGCCCTGGCGACCGGCCGTTATCAGTACCGCCTCCGTGGCGCGGCGGAAGAACCGATCGGCAGCGCCATGCGCGGCGACAAGATCATGGGCCTGCCACCCAGCCATCCGACGCTGCCATCGCGGCTGCGCGAATCAGGCTATCGGACGGCTCTGGTCGGCAAGTGGCATCTCGGCTTTCCGCCGCATTTCAGCCCGCAGGCGAGTGGCTACGACGAACATTTCGGCCCCCTGTCCGGCGGCGTCGACTACCACACCCACCAGGACAGTTTCGGCGTGCACGACCTGTTCGAGAACGGCACCGAGGTCGATCGCGACGGCTATCTCACCGACTTGCTGTCAGCGCGCGCCGTCGACTTCGTCTCGCGCTGCGCGCAGTCGAAGCAGCCATTCCTGCTCAGCCTGCACTACACCGCGCCGCACTGGCCGTGGGAGACCCGCGAGGACGGCGAAATTGCCAAAACCTTCGGCAAGGGCAATCCGATCTATCATCTCGATGGCGGCAACATCCACGTCTACCGCCGCATGATCCATCACATGGACGAGGGCATCGGCCACCTCCTGGCGGCAATCGAAACCGGGGGCCTTGCCGACGACACCATCGTCGTTTTCACCAGCGACAACGGTGGCGAACGCTTTTCCGACAGCTGGCCGCTGGTCGGCGGCAAGATGGACCTGATGGAGGGCGGCATCCGCGTGCCCTATGTGGTGCGCTGGCCTGCCCGCACGCCCGCCAATACGACGACCGACCAGCTCGCCATCACCATGGACTGGGTGCCGACCTTCTTCGAGGCCGCCGGCACCAGCGCCCATCCCGACTATCCGAGCGACGGCGCTTCGCTGCTGCCGGTTCTCTCGAGCCCTGGTGCCGCGACCGACCGCGCCCTGTTCTGGCGCATGAAGCATCACGACCAGCGCGCCATGCGCCAGGATCGCTGGAAGTATCTGAAAGTCGACGAGCACGAGTACCTATTCGACGTCGTGACCGACGAGCGTGAACGCGCCAATCTGGCGAAGCGCCATCCCGGGAAGCTGGCCGAAATGCGAGCGGCCTGGCAGAGCTGGGACTCGACCATGCCGCCGATCCCCGAGGAGGCCGGCGTCCGGCTGGTCTACGGCAAGAAGGACATGCCGTGAGCGCACCGCCGACCGCCCGCGACATCCTCGATTTCTGGTTCCTGCCGCTCGACAATCCCGACCACGGCAAGCCGCGCGAGATCTGGTGGAAGAGCACACCGGAATTCGACGCCGAGACGATCCGCCGCTTCGGTCACGCCATCGACGACGCCGTTGCCGGCAAGCTCGATGGCTGGAAGGCCTCGCCCGAGGGCGCGCTGGCGCTGATCATCCTGTGCGACCAGTTCCCGCGCAATTGCTTCCGCAAGACCGCGCGCGCCTTCTGTGGCGATGCCAAGGCCCTCGAGATCGCGCGCTGGGCGCTGGCGCATTTCTATCCCTCGGTGTTCGCGCCGGACGTGCGGCTGTTCTTCTACATGCCCTTCGGCCATAGCGAGCAGGCGGCCGACCAGGAGCTGGGCTGCGTCCTGCTGACCACCATCGGCGGCGAGGACAATGTGCGGTCAGCGGGCGAGCATCGCGATGTCGTCGTCCGCTTCGGACGCTTTCCCCATCGCAACGAGGTGCTGGGGCGCACCAGCACGGCCGACGAACTCGACTACCTCAAGAACGCGAACCGCTACGGGCAGTGACGACGGCGCGATAGAGCCCGGCCATCTCGGCGCCGAAACAGCAGAAGACGACGCGCTCCGGTGTCGGATGCGCCAGCACTTCGCGCACGGCGATTTCGGTCGCGAGGTCTTTCGGATATCCGAAGATGCCGGTCGAAATTGCGGGAAAGGCTATGCTCTTCAGCGCGTGCTTCTCGGCCAGCGCAAGGCTGTTGCGATAGCAGTTTGCAAGCAGCTCAGATTCACCCTTGGTACCGCCCTGCCATACCGGCCCAACCGCATGGATGACGTGGCGTGCCTTCAGCCGATAGCCTTTGGTGATCTTGGCTTGTCCGGTCTTGCAGCCGTGCAGCATGCGGCATTCCATGACCAGTTCCGGACCGGCCGCGCGATGAATGGCGCCGTCGACACCACCACCGCCCAAAAGGCTCGAATTGGCTGCATTGACGATGGCATCGACGTCGAGGCGCGTGATGTCGCCTTCGATAACCTCGATGCGGGCGGCGTTCACCAGTAGCGGATGGGGCCGGTGTCGAGGTGGACGAAGCCCGAGCGTGGGTAGAAGCCGACGCCGCCCATCTCGAGCGAGCGCGCGGCAGCGCGGATCTTGAAGACCGGGACGCCCGGAAAACGGATATCCATGGCGTTGCCGTTCATGTGCTGGCTGTCGCGCGCCACGCCGCGGCTGACGCTGGCCAGCCAGGCATTGGTGGTGGGCGAGCGGTAGGCCGAGAGCACCTCGACGCTGCCGGTGTAACCGGTGAGGCGCATGGTGTGCCACAGCACGTCGAAGAGCAGCGGGTCCATCTCGGTCGAGGCGTTGTCGCGGCTGTCACGCAGGAAGGCGTTTAGCTTGTCGAGCGCGTCGCGGTGATAGGCGCCGTCGGACCAATAGGTGACGGTCAGCGTTTCGGTGGTGTTGACGTTGAGCAGCGACAGGCTGCGCGGGCTGTTGGTGTCGAGCGACGGCGGCGGCAGTTGCGGCTGGGCCGGGGCGGGAGCGGCGCCATAACGGGTGGCGCGCAGGGTTTGCGGGTTGGTGGCGGGCTTTTGCTGCGGTTGGGCCACGGCGGCTGTCTTCTGGACCGGGACCTTCAGGCTCTGCGCCGCCGGCTTGGCAGCGGGCTTGGCAGCCGACTTGGCATCGGGATCGGCCTGGGTGCCGCGAAGTATTTGGGGCGTGATCGAGCCGCCAACATTGGTCTGGGCCTGGGCAGCACCGGCAAACGCCAGCACAGCCGCGACGCTCCATCCCAATGCCCGCATCTCAAATCCCCGCTGTTGCATTTTTATCACAACAACCTTTACCAGAGGCCGATTCGGGACTCAAAGCGAAATTCTGGCTGCGCGCCAAGGCCACACCGACGGTTTCACCGACGATGCAGAGGGTCGGGCCGTCCTTGGAGATGGCCGGAAATCGGATCGACGGCGGGGTTCATGGCTGAATTGACGCGGCCGTCGCGCGACTCCTGCCGCGTCCAGTGCATCGGCGCGAACACATCGCTCTGCCGCAAGCTTTCGCCAAAATGAACGCGCAGCGTCGCGCGGCCCCAGGCGCTGGTCAGGCGCGCAATGTCGCCATGGGCGACGCCGCGCCGGGCCGCATCGGCGGGATGAATCTCGATCGTGGGCTCGGGACGATGGCCGGCCAGTCGCACCGACTTTCCCGTGCGCGCAACGGTGTGCCATTGGTCGCGCACGCGGCCGGTGTTGAGCAAAAGCGGCGCCTCAGCACGGGCCGCATTCACCGGCAGGCGCGGCGTCAGCGCCAGATGCAGGCGGCAGCTGTCGCGGCTCGGGCTGTCGATGCTGACGACGATGACATCGCGCTCAAGCTCGCTAACGCGCCGGGGCAGATCGGTCGTGCCTTCGCGCCGGCCGACCAAGCGATAGCCGGCATTGCACAAGCCCGCCTCCACGATTTCGGCACGGGCGGTGGGCGCAACTCCCCTGCCAGCGGTGCCGAAACGACTAGGGAGCCGATGTAACGAGCTTGCCGTCGTCCCAGTGGCCGGCGCGGCCGACGCCGTCGCTGCCGGTCAGGATGCCGAAGCCGTGGCGTCGGCCGTTGCGGAAGGTGCCCTCGTAGCGTTCGCGGTCGCCGACCGACTCGATGCCCGGGCCCTCCAGCGCATCGGCATGCCACGACCCGGCCTGCACGACATTGGGCTCGCCCAGCGTGCGGCGCAGCGCCGGTCCTTCGAGGCGGCCGTCGACGAAATTTCCTTCGGCCCGCTCGACGCCGGGCTTCTCGCGCACGCCGGCGCCGGTCGATTGGCCGGCGGCCCATTGCCCGGTGTAACGCAGATCGTTGGCGAAGCGCACGAGACCCAATCCGTCGAGGAGATCGTCCTTCCATTGGCCGGCCTGACGCTCGCCCTCCTTCAGGTCGGCGACGCCGAAGCCCAGGCGCTTGCCGTCCTTGCTCTGGCCGACATAGGTCGCGCCGTCGTCATAGGTCACGCGGAAGGTGCCCTCGAGATCGGGCCGCGCCGCGCGTGCCGCCGCGATGCGCGCCTCGCCCGCCATGGCGCGCGCACTCACCGCGGCTTCCTCGGCTTTTTCGAGAACCGCCTTGGCTTCGTTCGCCGCGCGTGTCGCCTGCTCGATCAAGGCCTTCTGCGCGGCGGTCTCGGGTGCCGGTGGCGTTGTCGGCGTCGTTGTCGGCGGTGGCAAGGCAAGCGAAGCCGTCGAAGGCGTGGCGCCGATCGGCGGCGCCGGTGTCTCCGTCGTCGGCTGAGCGAGATCGACCTGCGCCGTGTTGGTGGGTGGCAACCAGGCGGCCAGCCGCGGCTGAACGTGCGCCGCCCATTGCGTGCGGATCTCGCTCTGGTAACGCCAGCCCGCGACCGCCAGAGCCGCAAGGACGATCAGGAAAACGACGCGGCCCCCTGCGCGACGCACGGCAGGCGGCTCGGCCGGTTGCATCAAGGCTTGCTCGCGGCTGACGCCAGACAGACCGCGCGGCGCCATTGTCGAAGAGGGGGGCGCGGCTTGGATCGGCAGGCGCTGCGTCAATTGCTGGTCGGACTGCAACGGCGGCACATCGAACAACGCGTTCCAGGCCTCGACGCTCTGCGGCCGCTGCTCGGGCAGGAAGGCCAGCGCATGGTCGATCGCCGACAGGAAGGCCTGATCGAAGCGATCGGCGTGGGTAACGGCGAGTGGCCGATACGGATCTGCGCTGCCGACGCGCGCGGCGGCTTCGGGCGGTGGATGGCCGGCGATGGCGTGATGCAGCACGGCGGCGGCGGAATAGATGTCGCTCCACGGCCCCTGTTTGCTGTCGAGCACGTATTGCTCGATCGGCGCGTATTGCGGCGTCAGGATTCCGGTCAGCGTCTGCGTGCGCCCGCCCATCGCCTGGCGCGCCGCACCGAAATCGATCAGCACCGGCACGCCGTCGGTGCGCACCATGATCTTGGACGGCTTGATGTCGCGATGCAGGAAGCCCTGCGCATGCACGGCGGCCAGACCGTTCAGTAGGCCGGTAGCGAGGCTCAGCACCTCGGGCGGCGGCAGGCGCTTGCCGCGCTCGTGCAGCAGCTGGCCGACGCTGCGGCCATCCTCGAATTCCATCACCGTATAGGCGGTGCCATTGGCCTCGAAGTAGCGCAGCACGGGAACGATATGGGGATGACGGAAGCGGGCGAGCGCGCGGGCTTCATCGAGGAAGCGTTCGCGGCCCCAGGTGAAATCCTCAGCCAGGCGATGGGCGCGCGGCACGACATTGCCGCTGGCCAGGCGCACGGCGAACTCGACCGGCAGGTATTCCTTGATGGCGACGATCTTGGCGAGCTGGCTGTCGAAGGCACGATACGTGATGCCGAAGCCGCCGTGGCCGATCACTGCGTCGAGGCGATAGTCGCCAAGCCGCGTGCCGAGCGGCAGGGCCTGGACGTTGTCGATGGTCATGGGCGCTTGAAACCTGCGCCCCTACATGCGCGTTCGCTGCCGGGCGCACAAGCGCCGGATGGGCGGCTTACTGGTGCTGGCTGGAGACGATCGGCGAGGACGAGGCGCGCGAGACCCTGTCCTGCATGCCGGGCGCAAACTGGATCAGCATGATGATGGCGCAGAGGCCCAGCGCGGTGAGCATGGTGGTCGGGCGGGTGCGCAAATGGGGAGTCGGTGCATACACGACGCGCTGTTCGTCCAACATGACTGACATCTCCAATATGACTTCGCCCGAAAAACGATAACGCCGACCTGAAAATAGCGGGTCGGGCCGAGCAGAAAGATACTATCGAAGCAAGATTGAGACAAGAAAAATGTTTCAATATCAGTGCGTTAACATTTTTTAATGAGATGCTAGATCAAATGCACCACGGCTGGCGGTTCGACGCCGGGATAACCACATTCTATGGTCGCCGCCCTTCTCGAACGGGAATCGTTTTCATGAGTTCTCTCTCACGGCGTTCGGCTTTGGCGCTTCCTTTTGCACTGGCGCTGCCCTTTGCGGCGCGGGCGCAGGCCTGGCCGTCCAAGCCGCTGCGGCTAGTCGTGCCCTATCCGGCGGGCGGCCCGACCGACGTGCTGGCGCGCGCGCTGGCGGCCAGCATGGGCGAGGGTCTGGGCCAAGCCATCGTCGTCGACAACAAGCCTGGCGGCGCCGGCAATATCGGCAGCGAGATCGGCGCCAAGGCCGCCCCCGATGGCTACACGCTGACCATGGGCAACAACGCCACGCACGCGACCAACCAGACGCTGATTCCCGCGACGCCCTTCGATGCCTCGAAGGATTTTGCCGCGATCGGCCTCACCACGACCGTGACGCATGTCCTCGTCGTCCATCCGGATGTGCCGGCCAGGACCATCCAGGAATTCGTCACCTGGGCAAAGACCGAGGGCGACAAGCTCTCCTATGCCTCGACCGGCAATGGCTCAGCGTCGAACCTCGCCATGGAACTGTTCAAGGGCGCCGTCGGCATCCAGGCGGTGCATGTGCCCTATCGCGGCTCGGCGCCGGCCGTGCAGGATCTCCTCGGCGGCATTGTGAAATGCTCCTTCCAGACGCTGCCGTCGGTGCTGGGCCAGATCCGCGGCGGCAAGTTGCGCGCCCTGGCCGTCAGCTCGCTCAAGCGCAATGCAAACCTGCCCGATGTCCCTACCGTCGATGAGACGCTGATCAAAGGCTTCCAGGCCGATGCCTGGTTCGGCTTCTTCGCGCCGGCCGGCACGCCGCCTGAGATCGTGGCCCGGCTCAATGCCGAGATGCTGAAGGCGCTCAGCGATCCGGTGATCGCCGAAACCATCGCCAAGGCGGGCTTCGACATCACGCCCTCGAGTGCCGCCGAATTGGCAGCCTTCGTGAAGGTTGAGATCGTCAAGTGGGCCAAGGTGGTGAAGGACTCCGGCGCCAAGGCGGAGTAAACTTCGGCCATGGCTTCAGCAATCCAACTCGACAACACGCGCACCTTGGTTTTGACCGGCGCCAGCCGCGGTATCGGCCACGCCACGGTGAAGAAATTCAGCGCCGGCGGCTGGCGCGTCATCACCGTTTCGCGGCAACCCTTCAGCGTGCTCTGCCCGTGGCCCGGCGGCGACAAGAACCATGTGCAGATCGATCTCGCCGACCAGGCCGAGATCGCCCGCGGTATCGAGGAAATTCGCGACCGCCTCGGCGGCGGCAGGCTCGATGCGCTCGTCAACAACGCAGCGATCTCGCCCAAGGACGAAACCGGCGGGCGACTGGGCGCCATCGATACGCCCTTCGACCTCTGGCAGCGCGTCTTCAACGTCAACTTCTTCGCGCCGGTCGCCCTGGCGCGCGGCTTGATGGGCGAGCTTGCCGCCGCACGCGGCTGCGTCGTCAACGTCACCTCTATCGCCGGCAGCCGCGTCCATCCCTTCGCCGGCTCGGCCTATGCCACCTCGAAGGCGGCCCTCGCCGCCCTGACGCGCGAGATGGCGCATGACTTCGGCCCGCGCGGCATTCGCGTCAACGCCATCGCGCCGGGTGAGATTGACACCGCGATCCTGTCGCCCGGCACCGAACAGATCGTCGAGGAACAGATCCCGATGCGCCGCCTTGGCACGCCCGATGAAGTGGCCGACGTGATCCATTTCCTCTGTGAGAAGGGCGCGAGCTATGTTTCCGGCGCCGAGATCCAGATCAACGGCGGCCAGCATGTCTAAGAGGCGCGTCTAAGCGTTAAGTCCGGGAGACCGATATGGATACGATGAGCAGCTTCAAGGGCGAGACCGGCCGCGACGCACGCCGCCGCATTCGGGGCGGCACCAATCTCGCGCCGACCTCGGGCATGGCGCCGGGCTATGTGCAGGGCAACCTCGCCATCCTGCCCCGCGAACTCGCCGCCGACTTCGCGCGCTTCTGCCAGCTCAACCCCAAGCCCTGCCCCCTGCTCGCGTCGTCCGAGCCCGGCGACTGGCGGCTGCCGACGCTGGGCGAGGATCTCGATATCCGCACCGACATCCCGCTCTACCGCGTCTGGAAGAACGGCGTGATGGTCGAGGAAATCACCGACCTCAAGAAGGTCTGGCGCGACGACCTCGTCTCCTTCGTGCTGGGCTGCTCCTTCTCCTTCGAGGAAGCGCTGGTCGAAGCCGGCCTCGAAATCCGCCACCAGACTTGCAACGTCAACGTGCCGATGTACCGGACCAACATAGAGTGCAAGCCCTCGGGCCCCTTCCACGGCCCGATGGTGGTCTCGATGCGCCCCTTCAAGCCGGCCGACGCCATCCGCGCCGTGCAGGTGACCACGCGATTCCCCTCCGTGCATGGCGCGCCTGTCCATCTCGGCAAGCCGGAGATGATCGGCATCAAGGACATCGCCAAGCCCGACTACGGCGATTCGGTGCCGGTAAAGGACGACGAGTTGCCGGTCTTCTGGGCCTGCGGCGTCACCCCGCAATCGGTCGTGGCCACGGTGAAGCCCGAGTTCTGCATCACCCACGCGCCGGGCTATATGCTGATCACCGACCTGCTCAATTCGCAACTCGCCATCCTGTAATGCCACGTCTGGAATTCGACGGTCACGCCAAGGGCGCGGTCGAGAAAGTCTCTGTCGAGATCGCCGACCTCGTGATCGCCGGCTGGACCGGCCGCGATGTCGAAGCCCTCAATCATCACATCGAGGAGCTGAAGGCGATCGGCGTGCAGCCGCCGTCCCAGGTGCCGATCTATTATCGCGCCTCGGCCCAGATGCTGACGCAGGCCGACAAGATCCAGGTTCTGGGCGACGACAGCTCGGGCGAAGTCGAACCCGTGCTGGTCGGCGCCGATGGCCGCCTCTGGGTGACGCTGGGCGCCGATCACACCGACCGCAAGGTCGAGAGCTACGGCATCGCCGTGTCCAAGCAGATGTGCGCCAAGCCGGTCGGCCGCGTCGCCTGGCGCTTCGAGGAAGTCGAGCCACATTGGGACAAGCTGATCCTGCGCAGCTTCATCCCCGAAGCGGGCAAGCGGACGCTCTACCAGGAAGGCCCTTTGGCCAATATCCGCGAGCCGCGCGGGCTGATCGCCGGCTGGAAGAACGACCCGCGCCTGCCCATGGGCACCGTCATGTTCTGCGGCACCATGGCCGCCATCGGCGGCATCCGCTCCTCGCAGCGCTTCGAGATGGAACTCGACGACCCGGTGCTGGGCCGCAAGCTCACCCATGCCTATGACGTGCAGACATTGCCGGTGGTCGCCTGACGCTCCGCTAACTCTTGCCGGAAGCCCCCTGCTGAACGTACGTTCACACCGCTTGGGAGGGCACGTTCGACAATGATCAAAGGCGCGTTCGACGGCATCACCGTCCTCGATTTCACACAAGGCGTCGCCGGTCCGCATGCCTCGATGCTGCTGGCGCTGCACGGCGCCGATGTCATCAAGGTCGAGCCGCCGGAAGGCGACTGGGGCCGTGCCTTGGGCGAGATCAAGGGCGATCACTGCGCCCATTCCGTCGCCTTCAACCGCGGCAAGCGTTCGATCGCACTCGACCTCAAGTCGCCCGACGGCATTGCCGTGGCCAGGAAACTCGCCGCCAAGGCCGATGTGGTGATGGAGAGTTTCCGGCCGGGCGTCATCCAGCGCCTCGGCTTCGGCTACGAGGACATCAAGAAGATCAATCCTAAGGTCGTCTATTGCTCCGTCTCGGGCTTCGGCCAGATAGGCCCCTATAGCAAGCGCCCGACCGTCGACGGCCTGATCCAGGCCTTCAGCGGCATGATGGTGATGAACAAGATGCCCGACGGCACGCCGTGGCGTCAGGGCATGATCGCCGTCGACGTGACCACCGGCCTCTACACCTTCCAGGCGCTCTCGACCGCGATCATGCGCCAGTTCCGCTTCGGCGAAGGCTGCTTCATCGATTCCAGCCTGATGCGCGCGGCGGCGGCCTTCCAGGGCGCCAAGCTGATGGAATGGGTGTTCTCCAAGGGCGCGCCACCGGTGCTCTATATGCCGGCCGGCAGCTACAAGTCGGCCAATGGCTACATCATGGTGAGCGCCATGCGGCCGCATCACTTCCGCTTGCTGTTCGAACTGATCGGCCGCCAGGACATCGCCGACGATCCCGGCCTGCAGAGCCACAACGACCGCATCAAGAACGCGCCGAAGATCATCAAGGCGCTGCAGGAGACGATGCCGACCAAGACCACCGAGGAATGGATCGCCATCCTGCAGCCCAAGGACGTGTTCTGCGAACGGGTCAACAACTACGCCGACTATCTCGACCATCCGCATGTGAAGGAGTCGGGTGCCATCGACTGGATCGAGCAAGAAGGCTTTGGCCGCATGCCGGTCGCCAACATTCCCGGCCTGCCGCCCGCCAGCGAACACGCTCCGCAGCAGCACGCCCCGCATATCGGCGAGGACGGTCCCGACATCCTGCGCGGGCTGGGCTACGGCGCGGCCGAGATCGACGCCCTGTTCTCGAAAGGCGGCGTCCGCGCCCCGGCACCGGCAGTCAAGGCGGCGGAATAGCCGCTAGACCGAGAAGCCGTGCGCGAAGGGATCGCGGGAATCGACGAAGATGGTGTTGATGCCGTGCTGGCGGGCCCAACCGGAAATCGACGGGATAATCGCCGCGTGATTGCCGACGCGGGTGGCTTGCTCGACGCGGCCTTCGAACAACGACCCGATGATGCTCTCGTGCACGAAATCGTCGCCGACTTTCAATGCGCCGCGCGCGGCGAGCTGGGCCATGCGGGCCGAGGTGCCGGTACCGCAAGGAGAGCGGTCGATCGCCTTGTCGCCGTAGAACACGGCATTGCGGGCCTGCGCCTTGGGATCGCGCGGCTTGCCGGTCCACATGACATGGCCGATGCCCTTGATGGTCGGGTTCTCGGGATGCACGGGCGCGATCCTGTCGTTGAGGATTTTGCGGATGATCGGCGAGTAGCGCAGCACGTCGCCGGCCGAGATGCTTTCGAGGCCGGCGAAGTTCTTCTGCGGCTCGAGGATGGCGTAGAAATTCCCACCGTAGGAAATATCGAAGGTGAGTTCACCGAGACCCGGCACGTCGACCGTGACGTCGGTCATCGCCAGGTACGACGCGACATTGGTGATGCGCACGCTTTCGACGAAGCGGCCGTTGTGCGTGTAGCGCGCCACCACGCGACCCGCCGGCGCATCGAGCGCCAGCTCGCCGGGCCTGGCCGGTGAAACCAAGCCATTCTCGACGGCCATGGTCACCGTGCCGATGGTGCCATGGCCGCACATCGGCAAGCAGCCGCTGGTCTCGATGAAAAGAATGCCGATGTCGCAATCGGCGCGCGTCGGCGGATAGAGGATCGAGCCCGACATGACGTCGTGGCCGCGCGGCTCGAACATCAGCGCCTTGCGGATCCAGTCGTGGTTGGCGAGAAAGTCCTGGCGGCGCTCGCTCATGCTGGCGCCCTTGAGCAGCGGCCCGCCGCCCGTCACCAGCCGCACGGGATTGCCGCAGGTATGGCCGTCGAGGCAGGTGAAGGTATGGACCGACACTCAGGCGGCCATTGGCTCGGAAAATTCGGTGCGGGCGGCGACGAAGCGATCGACGTCGCGCGCGCTGGTCAGCCGGATGACCTCGCGGCCCTCGCCCCAACTCTCGCAATCGGCGATGAAGCGCCGGCGGTTGCGGGCATGGGTCCGGAGCGCCCACAGCAGGATCGACTGGCGGCTGAAAAAGGAGCGCACGAAGCTCTCGCGATTGCCGGTGCCCCAGAGATCCTCGCGCGTGACGATGCGCCGGACCGTGCGCTTGAACAGGCGCCACATCACCAGCGGCAGCGGCAGGTCGAGCCAGACCAGCGTATCGGCGCGCTGCCAGACGATGTCGCGCACCTGGCCGTAGATGCCGACGGCGATCCAGCCGCCGTCGCGCGTCTCGCAATCGACGCGGTGGCGGAACAGGTCGAGCGGCGCGGGTTGCCACTCGGGGCCCCAGAACAGCGCGTCGAGTTCGACCAGGCGCAGACCGGTCTCGGCGGACAGCCTTTCGGCCAGCCGGCTCTTGCCCGATCCCGTGGTTCCAAAGACGACGATGCGACGCATGATGCACCGACTGTAGCGCCAAAGCGGCGGCCAGCGTAGGGTACCGGCCGGATTCTCAGGGGGCGTCGATGTCGCAGTATTTGTTCAGGAATCTCAATCTGTTGGACCCGCGCTGGGACGAAACGCGCGGCGGATATGAGGTCCTGGTCGAAGGCGACCTGATCAAGGAAGTCTCGTCCAAACCGATCAAGGCCAAGGACGCGACCGTCATCGATTGCGGCAAGCGCACGCTGATGCCCGGCCTGATCGATTGCCACGTCCACGTCTTCCTGACCGAAGTGAACTTCCGACTCCTCGAAAGCATTCCGCTCACGCTGCTGACGGCGCAGTCGTCGGTGCTGATCAAGGGCATGATCGACCGCGGCTTCACCACGGTGCGCGACACCGGCGGCGCCGACTGGGGTATCAAGACGGCCGTCGAGTCGGGCCTGATCCCGGGCCCGCGCCTGTTCATTTCCGCCCGCGCCATCGGTCCGACCGGCGGTCATTCCGATTCGCGCCGCCGCACCGACTACGGCATCCCGTCCTGCGGCTGCTGCAATGCCATGGTCTACAGCCTCGCGGTGGCCGACGGTGCCGACGACGTGCGCAAGGCGGTGCGCGAGCAGATGCGCCAGGGCGCCGATCAGGTGAAGATCATGTGCTCGGGCGGCGTTGCCTCGCCCTACGACCCGCTCGATTCGCTGCAATACTCCGAAGAGGAAATCTTCGCCGCGACCGACGAGGCGAAAAACTTCGGCCGCTACGTGCTGGCGCATGCCTATTCACCCGAGGCGATCACGCGGGCGATGAACAACGGCGTGCGGACCATCGAGCACGGCAACTTGATCGACGACAAGGCGGCCAAGCTGATGAAGTCCAAGGGGGCCTATCTCGTCGGCAACCTGGTGACCTATTTCTCGATGAAGGAACGCGCGGCCTCCTTCGGCATGACGGCCGACATGCTGGCCAAGAACGACATCGTTCTGGAAGGCGCTCTGCGGTCGCTGGAAGTCTGCAAGAAGGCCGGCGTCAAGGTCGGCTATGGCACCGATCTGCTGGGCGCCCTGCAGGTCGACCAGAGCCTCGAATTCATCCATCGCGCCAAGGTTCTGAAACCGATCGAGATCATCCGCCAGGCCACCACCGTCGGCGCCGAGATCCTGCGTCACGAGGGCAAGCTCGGCACGATCGCGCCCGGCGCCTTCGCCGACCTGATCGTGGTCGACGGCAATCCGATCAAGAACCTCAAGCTGTTCCTCGATCAGGGCGCCCATCTGCCCGTGATCATGAAGGGCGGCCAGTTTCATAAGAATACGTTGTAGGCCGCCGATGTCCTTTCTGTTCAAGAACCTCAAATTGCTCGATCCCCACTGGGACGAGGCGCGCGGCGGGTATGAAGTGCTGGTCGAGAGCGACCTGATCAAGGAAGTCTCCAGCAAGCCGATCAAGTCGAAGAACGCCACAGTGGTGGATTGCGGCAAGCGCACGCTGATGCCCGGCCTGATCGACTGCCACGTCCATACGCATCACAGCGAAGTCTATATCAACCGCATGGAAGCGGTGCCGCTGACGCTGATGATGGCGCGCTCGACTGGCCGCTTGAAGCGCATGCTCGATCGCGGCTTCACCACGGTACGCGACGCCGGCGGCGCCGACTGGGGCACCAAGACCGCCGTCGAATCGGGCCTGATCCCCGGCCCGCGCATGTTCATCTCCTGCCGCTCCATTGGTCCTACAGGGGGCCATAACGACCGCAACCGCCGCACCGATATCGGCCCGCCCTGTCTGTGCTGCAACGGCATGGTCTTCATCCGCTGCATCGCCGACGGCCCCGACGCCGTGCGCAAGGCGACCCGCGAGCAGATGCGCCAGGGGGCCGATCAGGTGAAGCTGATGGTCTCGGGCGGCGTCGCCTCGCCTTACGATCCGCTCGAATCGATCCAGTTCTCCATCGAGGAGATCACGGCGGCGGTCGAGGAGGCGCATGCCTTCGGCCGCTATGTGCTGACCCATGCCTATACGCCGGAGGCGATCACGCGCGCCGTCAATTGCGGCGTGCGCACCATCGAGCACGGCAATCTCGTCGATGCGCCGACAGCCCGGCTGATGGCCAAGAAGGGCGTCTATATGATTCCCAATCTCGTCACCTATGACGCCATGAAGCGGCGCGCCAAGGAACTCGGCATGCCCGACTCGATGCTGGAGAAGAACGACGAGGTGCTGAAATACGGCTTTGCCGAGCTGGAACATTGCCGCAAGGCCGGCGTGAAGATGGCCTATGGCTCCGACCTGCTGGGCGCGCTGGAAGACGAGCAGACCGGCGAATTCAGGATCCGCGGCGAGGTCATGCCCGCCATCGACGTCATCCGTTCGGCGACGCTGATCGGCGCCGAGGTCGTGCGCCAGGAAGGCAAGCTCGGCACCATCGCGCCCGGCGCCTTTGCCGACATGCTGGTGGTGAATGGCGATCCTTTGGCGGACCTCGGCCTGTTTCAGGACAAGGGCCCCAACCTCACGGCCATCATGAAGGCCGGCAAGTTCCACAAGAACGCGCTGTAATGGCGGACGCAATCGCCATCATCAAACGGCGCGCCGGACGCTGGGCGCTGAACGGCGCGGCGGGCGTGGGGCTGGCCTATATCTTGCTGCCGCTGATCTTCGTGGTCTGGCTCGCCTTCTTTCGACAGGAAATTCCGTCGTTTCCGCCCGAGGGCTACAGCCTGAAATGGTTCGCGGCCATCCTCGATCAGCGGAAGTTCGTCGACGGCTTCTCGCTGTCCTTCCGCGTCGGCGTCTTGGCCACGGTGATCGGGCTGGCGCTGGGCGTGCCGGCAGCGCTCTGCCTCGTGCGCTACAACTTCACCGGCCGCGGGCCGCTGGCCAATCTTTTGTTGCTGCCCATCGTCGTGCCGGGCGTGGTGCTGGGCACGGCCATGTACGTCTTCCATGTCGAGGTCGAGAACGGCCTCGATATCGATGTGCTGGGCACCTTCTACGCGCTGGTCGCCGGCCATATCGTCATCGTCATTCCCTGGGTGGTGCGGTTGGTGACGGCGAGTCTGGCCGGTGTCGACCGCGCCATCGAAGAGGCTGCGCAAAACCTCGGCGCCAATGCCTGGGTCACCTTCTGGCGCATCACCCTGCCGTCGATCCGGCCCGGCATCGTTGCCGGCGCGCTGTTCGGCTTCGTCACCTCCTTCGGCAATCTCGAGATGAGCCTGTTCCTGGCCGGCGCCGGCCGCACGACGCTGCCCATCGTCATCCTTCAGTATCTGGAGTGGAAGATCGATCCCACCATCGCCGCCGTCTCGGTCATCCAGATCCTGCTGATCACCGTCGCCATGCTGATCACCGACCGCTACGTCAAGCTGACGCGGGTGGTCTGATGGCGCGTCTCGACATCGAGCATCTGGTCAAGCGCTACGGCGATTTCCACGCCGTGCGCGACGTCTCGCTCAGCATCGCCGATGGCGAGTTCCTCGTGCTGCTGGGTCCTTCGGGCTGCGGCAAGACCACGACGCTGCGCATGGTCGCGGGCTTCATCGAACCGACCGCCGGCCGCGTGCTGCTGGGTGGCCAGGACGTGACGCTGCTGCCGCCGTGGAAACGCAATGCCGGCATGGTGTTCCAGAGCTACGCGCTCTTTCCCCATCTCACCGTGGCGCAAAACGTCGCCTTCGGGCTGGAGATGCGCAAGCTCCCGCGCGCCGATATCGAAAAGCGCGTCGAGGAAGTCCTGGCCCTGGTCCGGCTCGGCGGCTACGGCGGCCGCCTTCCGCGCCAACTTTCAGGTGGCCAGCAGCAGCGCGTGGCACTGGCCCGCGCGCTCGCCATCCGCCCCGATGTTCTGCTGCTCGACGAGCCGCTGTCGAACCTCGACGCCAAGCTGCGTCAGGAAGTGCGCGTCGAGATTCGCGAGTTGCAGCGCAAGCTCGGCCTCACCACGGTGATGGTGACGCACGACCAGGAAGAAGCGCTGACCATGGCCGACCGGCTGGTGGTGATGAACGAGGGCATGGTCCACCAGGTCGGCAGCCAGCGCGATCTCTACGAACGCCCGGCCGACCGCTTCGTCGCCGGCTTCGTCGGCCGCAGCACCTTTCTCGAGGGCACCATCGAGACGCCCGGCCGCTTCCAGACCAGGGGCGGCCTGGAACTGAAATGCCCCGGCGGCACGATCGGCGCCGCCGTGCTGTCGCTACGGCCCGAACGGGTCGAAATCGGTCCGGTATCGCTGGCGGGACTCGACAACCAGCTATCGGGTACGGTGGAATTCGTTTCATATCTCGGCTCGCTGATCGACATCCATGTGCGCCTGTCGCCGGCCGACCGTCTGGTGGTGCAGATCGCCAATCGCGACGGCGGCTTCTCGCCGGATGTCGGGCAACCCGTTCACGTCGGCTGGCCCGTTTCGGCCGGCCAGGTTTTTAGCGCGTAGACTTCACAGGGAGACTTTCATGACCGTCACCATCAATCGCCGCGCCGTTCTGGGCGGCGCTGCCCTCGCCCTCGGCGCCCCGTCCATCG
This sequence comes from Reyranellales bacterium, assembly GCA_038224985.1. Lineage (GTDB taxonomy): Bacteria > Pseudomonadota > Alphaproteobacteria > Reyranellales > Reyranellaceae > Reyranella. The sequence goes on along the minus strand of JBBRFD010000031.1, from coordinate 13,268 downwards.
TCCGCGCGCAGGACAACAAGCGCATCGTCGTCGGCACCTGGGGCGGCGATTATTCGCGCCTGCTGGCCAAGAACATCGAAACGCCGCTGCTCGCGCCCAAGGGCTGGGAAGCCGTCAAGGACGAGGCCAACCAGGATCCCCGCAAAGCCAAGATGATGGCCGAGAAGGCGCTGCGCCGCGGCACCACGGATATACAGGGCCTGTCGGCCAACGACATGTACGAGATGAACGAGCAGGGCCTGGTCGAGCAACTCGACTATTCGAAGATGCCGAATGCCAAGAACCTGATTCCGTCGATGAAGTATCCCTACGGCATCGGCCACATCTATTCGGGCAAGGTCGCTCTGTTCAATCCCAAGCTGATGCCGGCGCCGACCGGCTTCGCCGATACGCTCGACCCCAAGCACGGCGCCAAGCTCGGCATCATCGACATCCAGTATCAATTCACCATGCTGGCCGCCAGCCTCGCCTCGGGCGGCAAGGTCGGCGACTTCGAACCGGGCAAGGAGCGCCTGCTCGCCTGCAGGAAGGCCGGCGCGCGCATCTATCCCAGCAACGAGGCCTTCGCCCAGGCGCTCAAGACAGAGGAAATCGCCTGCGGCATCATGTGGAAGGCGCGTGCCGTGCAGTGGCAGAACGCCGGCATCAATGTCGAGACCGTGGCGCCCAAGGAAGGCGTGCCGATGTATGTCTCGGGCTTCGTGATGCCCAAGAACGCGCCGAACAAGCCCGGTGCCTATGCCTATCTCGACGCCATGATGGCGGCCTCGGCGCAGGAAGGCTTCGCCGTCGACATGGGCTACAACCCCACCGTCACCGACGCCAAGGTGGCACCCGACCTGCAGAAGCGCATCGGCTTCACAGCCGAGGAGCAGAAGCTCCTGGTCGACCTCGACTATGGCTACATGGCCAAGAACAACGCGGCGTTCCAGGACTGGTGGAACAAGTCGTTCAAGGCCTGACCGGGGCGTGACCGACGCCGCACTTGCGCAGGGCCCCGTCGTCGAGAAGCGACGGGGCGAGGGCTGGACGGCCGGCGCCCTGCTCGCGCCGGCGACGATCTTCATCGCGCTCTGCCTGCTGGCGCCGCTGTTCATCCTGTTCCGCTACAGCCTGAACGAGTTCATCCCGACCAGGAAGATGATGGTCGAGGCCGTGACGGTGGCGAACTACGTCAAATTCTTCACCGACCCCTATTACACGGCGATCCTGTGGACCACGGTGCGCATCGCCGTCACCGTGACGGCGGCCTGCCTGCTGCTCGGCTTTCCGCTGGCCTATGTCGTGGCGCGCACCCAGAGCCGCTTCAAGAACCTGCTGATCATCTCGATCGTGCTGCCGCTGTTCGTCGGCAACGCCGTGCGCGCGGCGGGCTGGATGACCGTATTCGGCAACAAGGGCTTCCTCAATACCGCGCTGGAATGGATGGGGCTGATCGACAAGCCGATCGAGATCATGTTCACCGAGAAGGCCGTCGTTATCGGCATCATTGCCGTCAACCTGCCCTTCATGGTGCTGACGCTGCAGAGCGTGATCGAGAGCATCGACCGCGCCGTCGAGGAAGCCGCCTTCAGCCTGGGCGCCCCGCCCGCCACCATGTTCCGCCGCGTGCTCTGGCCGCTGGCGCTGCCCGGCATCCTGGCCGGCACCATCCTCTGCTTCATCCTGGCGATGAACGCCTATGCCACGCCCTTCCTGCTGGGCGGACCGCTGTTCAAGATGATGGCGCCGCTGGTCTATAACCAGTTCACCCAGCAAGCCAACTGGCCCTTCGGCGGCGCCATCGCCTTCATCCTGATGTCGGTGACGCTGGGCCTGACGCTGGTCGCCAACCTGATTTTCCAGCGCCGGCGCGCAAACTAGAGGACAGCATGCATATCGGATTGATCGGCGGTATCGGACCGGCCGCAACGGATTTCTATTACCGCGGCCTCGTCGACCGTCATGTCGCGGCCGGCGTTCCACTCGAGTGCACCATCGCCCATGCCGATGTGCGCGAGATGTCGAAAAATCTGACTGGCGGCAATCCGGGCAAGCAGGCCGGGATATTCGCCGGCCTGATCGGACGCCTCAAGGCCGCTGGCGCCCAGGCTGCCGCCGTCACCTCGATGGGCGGGCACTTCTGCATCGACGAGTTGCTGGCGATCTCGCCGCTGCCACTGGTCCATGGCGTGCGCGCCGTCGATGCCGCGGTCCACAAGTCCGGTCTCAAGAAGATCGGCGTTCTCGGCACGCGGCTGGTCATGAACACCAAACTCTATGGCGGCGTGTCCTCGGCCGAACTCGTGGCGCCCGAGGCCGACATGTTCGACCAGGTGGGCGACGCTTACATGGCGATGGCGCAGATCGGCCGCGTCACCACCGCGCAACGCGACGTGTTCTTCAAGGCGGGCGAGCGGCTGATGCAGCGCGGGGCGCAGGCGATCATGCTGGGTGGCACCGACCTGTTCCTCGCCTTCCAGGGCGGCACGCCGCCCTTCCCGCTGGTCGATTGCGCCGACATTCATGTCGACGCGATCTACCAGAAGTCTTCGGCTTAAATCCCCGCGAGGTACCCGCATGGCCGACGAAACCCGCTTGCGCCGCTTCGCCGTCCTGATCGACGCCGACAATACCTCGCCCAAGATCGCCGCCGGGCTGTTCGAGGAGATCGCCAAGTTCGGCGAAGCCAGCGTGCGGCGCATCTACGGCGATTTCTCCAGCACGCGCCTGCGCTCCTGGGCCGAGATCCTGCAGAAATACGCCATCGATCCCTACCAGCAGTTCGCCTACACCAGCGGCAAGAACGCGTCGGACATCGCCCTGGTGATCGACGCCATGGACCTTTTGCACAGCCGCCGCTTCGATGGCTTCTGCCTCGTGTCGTCCGACAGCGACTTCACCCGTCTTGCATCCCGGCTGCGCGAAGAGGGCGCCGATGTTTATGGCTTCGGCGCGCAGAAGACGCCGGAAAGCTTCCGGCAGGCCTGCCGCCGCTTCATCTATACGGAAAATCTGTTGCCCGAGACGCAGGTCACAGCACCGGAGGAGGGATCGGCGCCGTCTTCGCGGCAGCCTGTCAGCGCCGCCGTTGCCATTCTGAACAAGGCCATCGCCCAGATGGAAACGGAAGACGGCTGGGTCGGGCTGGGCGCCGTCGGACAGCGCCTGGCCAATATCGCCTCGGACTTCGACCCGCGCAGCTATGGCTTCCGCAAGCTGAGCGACCTGGTGCGGCAATCGGGCGCCTTCGAGATCGGACATCCGGAAGGTCGGACCGTGCGCATCCGGGCGAAACCGGCTACGGCTGCGCGACCGCGCGCCAAGGCGCCGCCACCGCGAGCTTCCCGACAGTGACCTCTCCTACTTCCGCACCGAAGACGACCGAAGCCAGCGCCTGGCCGCAACTTCTCGCCCGTTATCGGCAACCGAGCACGGGCCGCGGCATCGTCGAGATCGCGATCACTGTCCTGCCGCTTGTCGCCTTGTGGGCACTGGCCTGGCTCACCCTGGACATCGGCTATTGGCTGGCCTTGCCCATCGCCATCGCCGCCGGCGCCTTTCTGGTGCGGCTCTTCGCCATCCAGCACGATTGCGGTCACGGCGCCTTCTTCCGCCACCGGCTGGCCAATGACTGGATCGGCCGCGGGCTCAGCGTGCTGACCATGACGCCCTATGGCGTCTGGAAGCGCACCCACGCCACGCACCATGCCAGCACCGGCAATCTCGACCGCCGCGGGTTGGGCGATGTCGACACGCTGACCGTCGCCGAATATCGCGCGCGCTCGATGTGGGGCCGGCTGCGCTACCGCCTCTACCGCCATCCCGCGGTCATGTTCGGCCTGGGGCCGGCCTATCTGTTCTTCCTGCAGCACCGCTTGCCGGTCGGGTTGATGCGCGACGGCTGGCGGCCCTGGATCAGCACCATGAGCACCAACTTCGCCATCGCCCTGATCGCCGCCCTGCTGATCTGGCTGATCGGCATCAAGGCCTTCCTGCTGGTGCATCTGCCGATCATGTTGCTGGCCGCTTCGGCCGGCGTCTGGCTGTTCTACGTCCAGCACCAGTTCGAGAACACGAGCTGGGAAGGCGACGACGACTGGAACGTCCATGCCGCCGCCCTGCACGGCAGCTCGTTCTATGATCTGCCGGCTTTCCTGCGCTGGTTCACCGCCAATATCGGCGTGCACCACGTGCACCATCTCAACAGCCGCATTCCCTATTACCGGCTGCCGCGTGTGCTGCGCGACCACCCCGAACTGCGCTCGGTCGGCCGCGTCACGCTGCTCGAAAGCTTCCGTTGCGTTCGGCTGACCCTGTGGGACGAGCGCCTGCGCTGCCTGGTGTCGTTCCGCGATGCCCGAAGGGCTGCCTGATCAGGCTCGGCGGTCCAATCCGGCCATATTGGCGTGGAGCCGGCGCAGCGCGCCCTTGAGTATGCTCGCCTCGCGTTCGTCGAAACCCGCGAGCGCCACGCTTTCGTAACGTTCGGCAATCGGCAGGATGCGGCCCGTGAGGCGGCGGCCCGCCGCGGTGACGTGCAGAACGATCGCACGGGCATCGTCGGTGGCGCGGCGACGGATCACCAGCCCTTTCCTCTCCATGCCGTCGACCAGCCGGGTCAGCGTCGAGACCTCGATCGAGGTCGTGTCGGCAAGATCGCCCATGCGCCGGCCATCGCGCTCGCGCAGGGCGGCCAGCACGCGCCACATCTGCAGGGTGGCGCCGAGCGGCCGCATCTCCTGGCCGAAAGCCTCGGCAATGCGGGCGCCGGCGCGGTTCAAGAGATACGGCAGGTAGTTTTCGAGCGGCTCCACGGCATTACGGCGCGAAATGCGGCGCGATCTCGGTCATGAAGCTCTGCATCTGCTCCTTCACCATGGCATGCGGCTTCTGCCCGTAATTGAAATAGAGGATGACCTCGGCGATGCCGGCGGCCTCGACCTTCTTCAGGCTGTCGACAATGTGCTGCGGGCTGCCGCAGAGGATCGACTTGTCGGTGAGTTTCTCCGGCCGCATGTCGCGCAGGATGTTCACAATATCAACGAAGTATTTGTAGGTCGGCGGCACTTTCTCGCCCGACGCCGAGGGAAAGGCCGCGATCAGGGCATCCTGGAAATAGCGCACCAGCGCTTCCTTGCCGTACTGCTCTTCGGCGGGCGTCGAGGCGATATGGATGAAGTAGGAGCACATGGCACGGCGCATCGGCCGCTTGAAGCGGGCCTCGCAGGTCTCGCGATAGACGCGCACCGCATCTTCCAGGGAGCCATAGACCATGGCGGCGGCAAAGGGCGCGTAGATTACGTTCCAGTCGTTCTTGGCCGCCAGCTCCATCGACGGCCGCGAGAAGCAGGCGACGTAGGGACGCAATGGCTTCTGCGCCGGCCGGGGCCGGATTTCGACATCGTCGAACTGATAGAACTTGCCCTTGTGCGACCACTTGCCGGTTTCGGTCCAGGCGCGCCAGACGATCTCGAGGCCCTCGGCGAAGAGTTCCGACGAGTCCTCGAAGGAGGCCTGGAAGGGTTCGTATTCCTTGCGGTCGTAGCCGCGGCCGGCGGCAAAATCGACGCGACCCCCCGACAGCAGGTCGAGCGTGGCCCATTCCTCGGCGACATGCAGCGGATGATGCACCGGCAGCAACGTTACGGCCGGCGCCAGCCGCAGCTTCTTCGTCGCCCCCGCCAGTTGCGCCAGCATCGCCAGGGGCGAGGCGTTGACGCCCAAGAGGTTGAAATGATGCTCGCCGATCCAGGCCGAGTTCAGGCCGACTTGCTCGGCCCACAGCGCCTCGGCGTAGATGTCCCTGATGAAATCCTCGGGCTGGCGAGGATTGTTGGGGTAGCGGTTGTCGGAGAGCGTGAAGTAGCCAAAGTCCATGACAGCCTCCCGTTTTCCTCAATGCTGCCTCAACGTCATTTATTTGTAAATGCAAATAAATCGCGCACGTTGTGATCGGGCGCAGGTCGTCGTACGTATTGTCCAGCAACGAAGAAGCCGTGAGGGAGATAAGCATGAAGCGTCTTTTGGCCATCGCCGTCCTGATCGTGCTGCCGCTGCCGGCGCTCGCCCAAGCCAACACAGCCCTGATCGAAAAGGGTCGCACGCTCTTCAACGACACCAGTCTCTCGGCCAGCGGCCAGTATTCCTGCGCCACTTGCCATCCAATGAACGGCCATACCGACAACAAGACCTATGTCGGCGTCGATGTCGTGCCCGACGGCACGCCGGCCGGCCGCAGCACACCCACGATGTGGGGCGCCGGCAGCCGCCAGGCGCTGTGGTCCTGGGCCGGCACCATCCCGGCGATCGAGACCAATATCCGCGGCATCATCGTCAACCGCATGAAGGGCGCCGAGCCGGCCAAGGAAACCCTCGACGCGCTGGCGGCCTATGTAAAGTCGCTGCCCAATCCGCCCACGCCTTTCCTGAACGCCGACGGCATGCTGCGCGACACCGCACCGGCCGACGTGAAGCGCGGCTTCGCGGTCTTCTCCGGCAAGGGCGGCTGCATGACCTGCCACCTGCCCGCCTCTTACGACAAGAAGGACGTCGAGGATGTGGGCTCCGGCGGCCCCTTCAAGGTGCCCTCGCTGCGCTCCGTCTCGAAGACCGGTCCCTATTTCCACGACGGCCGCTTCAAGACGCTGGAGGAAACCGCCCGCTTCATGTTCGACTTCTACGCCAAGAAGACCAACTCGGCCGAGAAGCTCTCCGACGCCGAGCAGCGCGATCTCGTGGCCTTCCTCAAGGCGCTCTAACCCCGACGCTCCTGGCCATCGACGCGATCGGCCATCGGCGCGACCGGCATCGACGCGACCGGCCCTGACGTGAGCGAGATGCTGGACTGACCCCCTTGCGCTGCATAGCGGGGGCTGCGTGGGAAAGTGGGAAGTCTGGCCTAAAACCCTTATGCCATCGGCCTCGGAGGCTTCCCAGCACAGTGGGAAGTCCGGGGCATCCGCATGGGAACAAGCGAGCTGGGGCAGCTCCGAGTTAGGGCAGCTCTATGTACCGCCGATCTTGAGTTCCGCGAGCGGCATCAGCCAGTCGCGGAAGGCCTTGATCTTGCGCCGACGAATCGCGTCGGGCGGATAGACGAGGTAGTAGGCAAGCTCGGTCGACATCTTGAAGTCGAAGGGCACGACCAGCCGGCCCGCCTTGAGGTCGGGACCGACCAGCGCCTGGCGGCCGAGCGCCACGCCCAGCCCGTCCATCGCCGCCTGATAGGCCGCTAGCGCGAAGTCGAAGGAGACGCCGCGCGAGGAGTCGATGCCCTTCACGCCCGCCGCCGTCAGCCAGACCTGCCAGTCGTCGGGGAAGTTGCCGATATGCAGCAGTGTAAAACGCTTGAGGTCGGCCGGCTTCTTCAGCGGGTTCGGCCCCTTCAACAGAGAGGGTGCACAGACCGGCATGACGTCCTCGGCGACGAGGCGCTCGGCCACCAGACCCGGCCATTGCCCGCGGCCATAGCGGATGCCGATATCGACATCCTCGCGCGAGAAATCGATCAGCCCGGTGCCGGTGCTGATCCGCACGTCGACTTCGGGATTGGCGCGCTGGAAGCCGCCGAGACGCGGCACCAGCCATTTCATGGCGAAGGACGCCGTCGTCGTGACCGTGAGATGGCCGCCGCGATCCTTGTGCAGCAGCTTTTCCGTGGCTTCGTTCAACTGGTCGAAGGCCGATCGCACCGACGGCAGATAGGCCTGGCCCGCTTCCGAGAGCAGCAGAGAGCGATTGCGTCGCACGAACAATTTTAATCCGAGGCGCTGTTCCAGCCCGCGCACCTGATGGCTGATGGCGGCCTGGGTGACGCTCAGTTCCGCGGCGGCATCCGTGAAACTCATATGACGGGCGGCCGCTTCGAAAGCGCGCAATCCGTTGAGTGGCGGCAGGGAACGTTTCATGAGCACTCTTCACATTAGTAATTCTTATCAAAACAGGACAAAGGGTCGTTTGTAAAGGGGGCTCCCCGGGCGCAAATCACAGCCAACAGAGCAACCCCAAGGAGAAGGCCCCATGGCCGACATCTCACTGCACTACACCTCGACGGCGCCGCTGGCCGGCACCGTCACCGCGCTGAACAAGATTTTCGCCACGTGGCGCCAGCGTGCCCGCGAGCGTCGCGAGCTTGCCACCCTCGACTATCGCACGGTGCGCGATCTTGCCCTCAGCCCGAGCGACATCCAGTTCGAGGCCAACAAGCCCTTCTGGCGCGCCTGACATCTGATCCGCGAATCCGGAGCGGTCCACTCTTACCCTGGCGGACCCCTCATTCTCCGGACACTGGCCGGCGGTCGACTACAGCCTCCCTGTCGATCGCCGGCTTTTTCTTTGCCTCGCGGGCCTGCTCTGCTAGGCCAAGGCGATGGCCCTCTCCGACGAAAAAATCCAGGAACTGGCGCGCGAAGCCACGGGCCGCGCCGCCTCCGGCGACTTTGCCGGCGCCGAGCCGCTCTTCGCCGAGATCGCCGAGGCCCGGCCCAATGCCGGTCCAGCATTGCATCTATTGGGCCAGGTGCGGTTGAAGCTCGGCCGCTTTGCCGAGGCGCGCGAGCCGCTGGAGCGCGCCGCCAGCTTCCTGCCGCGCGATCCCACCGTCTATACAAACGTCGCCGGCTGCCTGACCCGACTCGGTGACTTCTCGCGCGCTTTGCAGGCCATCGAACACGCCGACCGCTTGAAACCGAACGATCCCGTCATCGTCTACAACAAGGGCCGCGCCCTGCAGGCGCTCGGCCGCACCGGCGAGGCCGAGGACGCCTATGACGAAGCGCTGTCGCGCGATCACCGGCTGTTGCCCGCGCTGTCGGCCCGCGCCGAATTGCTGGCCGAGCGCGGCGACTGGATGGGCGCCCTCAACGATCTCGACACGGCACTCACTTCGCTGCCCAACGATGCCCGCCTGCGCATGCGCCGCGCAGGCCTGTTGTTGCAGCAGGGCGACTGGATGCGTGGTCTCGGCGAGCACGAAGTGCGGCTGGAGGTCAGCGAAGCCGGGCAATGGCGCTCGCCGCTGCCGCACTGGGATGGCCAGCCCCTCGGCACCGGCCATCTCCTGCTCTATCCCGAACAGGCCGATATCGGCGGCCCCGAGGCGCTGCGCGACACGCTGATGTTGATGCGCGCAATGAACGAGCTGGAGGCCCGCGACATCAGCGCCGTCGTGCAATGCGCCGCGGGCTTCGATCTTCTGGTCGGCACCACTGCCTCGGGTGCCTTTGATCGTTCGCGCACCGTGTGGCGTGGCAGCGAGCAGGGCTTCGCCGCCGGCGCAGCTTTGCGCAGCCTGCCTCATCTGCTGGGTTGGGCGCTCGATTCCGTGCCGCCACCCACCCTGATCCCGACCTTCGCCTACGAGGTCTCCGCCTCCGAAGCCAACCGGGTCGAGGATCCGCGCCCGCCACGACGCGGCCTGCGACGCGTGCCGCGCGCCCATATCGATTTCGAACCGGGCCAGGCCAATCCCCCCAATCCGCGCCTGCGCATCGGCTGGCTCTGTGGCGACCATTCACATCTCCACGACATCGCCACGACCTTCGCCGCCTATCTCGAACGCTTCGATGCCGACGCCGCGCTTCACACGGCCGATGGTTCGGGATTGCGGCTGATGGCGCAGAACCTCTACCGCTGCGACCTCGTCGTCGGCGAGGACACCTGGCCCACGCATCTCGCCGCCCTGTTGGGTGTGCCGGTGCTGATGCTGTTGCCACGCCCCTCGGCAAACACGGGCGCCGACTGGCTGTGGGGCCTCCGCGCCGGCGCCACGCGCTGGTATCCGACCATGGAATTGCTGCGCGAGGACGACGCCGGCTGGCGTACGGCGACGATGCGGCTGAAGGCGTTGCTCGATCAGGCCCATGCCGTCGAGAACTGGCGCGACGCGCCAGCCATGCGCTGGGAGCCGGGCCAGCCCTAGCTCACGGCCCTTCCACTCGGCGCGCGCCGGTGCTGTTATCCGCGCCAATCGGAGGAAATCCCAAATGGGCAAGACACTGTTCGACAAGATCTGGGATGCGCATGTCGTCACCGATCTCGGCAATGGCTTCGTGCTGCTGCATATCGACCGCACGCTGTTGCACGACTTGTCGGGCGGCAAAGCACTGAAGGAAGCCGTCGAGAAAGGCTATCCGCCGGCGCAGCCGCGCCTGATCTACGCCACACCCGACCACACCATGTCGACCAAGCCCGGCCGCACCGACAAGACCTATCCGCCGGGTGAGCCGCTCCTCAAGTCGATGCGCGAGAACACCTCGAAGTTCGGCATCAAGCTCTTCGACCTCGGTCAGGACGGCAATGGCATCGTCCATGTCATCGGACCGGAACTCGGCCTGACCCTGCCCGGTACGACACTGGTTTGCGGCGACAGCCATACCTCCACCCATGGCGGCATGGGCGCGCTGGCTTTCGGCATCGGCGCCTCGGAGCTGGTGCATACATTGGCGACGCAGACCATGGTGCAGAGAAAGCCCAAGTGCTTCCGCGCCCGTTTCGAAGGGGCGCTCGGGACCGGCGTCACCGCCAAGGACATGATCCTCCATCTGATCGGCGACGTCGGCACGGCCGCCGGCACCGGCTATGCGGTCGAATACGCGGGCTCGGCCGTACGGGCTTTGCCGATAGAGGCACGGCTCACGCTCTGCAACCTCACCATCGAGATGGGCGCACGCACCGGCATGGTGGCGCCCGACGACACGACCTACGAATACCTGAACGGCCGCGACTACGCGCCCAAGGGCGCGATGTGGGACCGCGCCGTCGCGCATTGGCGCACGCTGCCCACCGATCACGACGCCGAGTTCGACCGCGAGCACACCATCGACATGGCCAAGGTGGCGCCGCAGATCACCTGGGGCACCAGTCCCGAGCATGTCATCGCCGTCGACCGCGCCATTCCCGATCCCGCCACCGGGCCCGAGGACAAACGCGCGGCCTGGGCCGCCGCCCTGCAGTATCAGGGCCTCGAACCGGGGAAGCCGATCGAGGGCACCAGCGTCGACTGGGTGTTCATCGGCTCCTGCACCAACAGCCGCATCTCCGACCTGCGCGCCGCCGCCGCCATCGCCAGGGGCCGTCACAAGGCCGATCACGTGACGGCCTGGGTCGTGCCGGGCTCGGAGCGCATCAAGCGCGAGGCCGAAGCCGAAGGTCTCGACAAGGTCTTCCTCGAGGCCGGCTTCGAATGGCGCGAGCCGGGCTGCTCGATGTGTCTCGCCTCCAACGGCGAGCGCGTGCCACCGGGCAAGCGCAGCGTGTCGACCTCCAACCGCAACTTCGTCGGCCGCCAAGGGCCCAATGCCCGCACTCATCTCGCCAGCCCGGCCATGGCGGCGGCGGCCGCGATCAAGGGCGCCATTGCCGACGTTCGCAAGATCTAGGAGCGCATCATGGACAAGTTCACCAAGGTCACCGGCGTCGCCACGCCCCTGATGCGCCAGAACGTCGACACCGACATGATCATCCGCATCGACCGCCTGGTCGACAATGTCGGCCGCGACGGCCTTGGCCCCTATTGCTTCGAGCAGATCCGCCTCAAGCCGGACGGCACGGAGAACCCGGATTGCATCTTCAACCAGGAGCCCTATCGCGACGCGCCGATCATTCTGGCCGCGGAAAATTTCGGCTGCGGCTCGAGCCGCGAAGGCGCGGTCTGGGCTCTGAAGGGCATGGGCATCAAGGCGGTGATCGCGCCCTATTACGGCGACATCTTCAACAGCAACTGCTTCCAGAACGGCATCCTGCCGGTGGCGCTGCCGATCGAGGAAGTCGAGCGGCTGGCCGCGGAGATGACGGCCTCGCCGGGCAATGCCCGCATCACCGTCGATCTCGAGGCCTGCGTGGTGATCTCGCCGACGGGGCGCAGCATTTCCTTTACGGTCGATGCGCGTCGCCAGCACGCCCTGCTGAACGGGCTCGACGATATCGCCCAGACCCTGAGCAACGGCGACACGATCGCGGCCTGGCAAACCGCAGACAAGACGGCGCGGCCCTGGATCTGGCTTTGAGGTGACGCCGCTTCACGCCGCGGCCGCCCTCCTCATCGCCGCGATATGGGGGCTGAATTTCACCGTCATCCGCTTCGGTCTCGACGAGTTTACGCCCTTCGGCTTTGCCACCTGGCGCTTCGTGCTGGGCGCGTTGCCGGTCCTCTTCGTGCCGCGTCCCGCCATCTCCTGGGGCACGCTGGCCGGCATCGGCGGCTTCATGTTCACCGGCCAGTTCGTCTTTCTCTTCTTCTGCATGCAGGCCGGCCTGCCTCCCGGCCTGACCTCGGTGCTGGTGCAGATGCAGGGCCCGCTCACCGTCGTATTGGCGGCACTCTTCCTGCGTGAGCGCGCCTCGCCCGGCCAATGGCTGGGGCTTGCCATCGCGCTGGGCGGCGTCCTTGTCATCGCCCGCTCGGTCGACGGATCCGTGCCCGTCTTTGCCGTGGTGCTTGCGCTGATGTCGGCGCTCAGCTGGGCCACCGGCAATCTCTTCTTCCGCGCCGCGCGCGGCGTGTCGCTGTTCGCCGTCACCGTCTGGGCGAGCCTGTTGCCGCCACTGCCGCTGGCGTTAGCCGGCTTCATGCTCGACGGTGTCGGCCCGACGCTCGCGCCACTGCTACAGCCGACCTGGCGCGGCACGCTGGTGCTGCTCTACACGGTCGTGCCGGCGATGTGGCTCGGCTACTTCATCTGGGGCACGCTGTTGCGCACCTATCCCGCCGCCAAGGTCGGGCCGGTGTCGCTGCTGGTGCCGTGCTGCGCGCTGGGCTTCGCGGCCTTTCTCGTCGGCGAACCCATCGGCGGCTGGCGATTGATCGGCGTCATGGTGGTGCTGGCGGGCGTCGCGGTCTCGACCTTCGCCGCCGGGTGGCAGCGCCGCCGCTAACCTCGGGAGGCGGGCGACAACTGCTGTTGAGAAGAGCCCGTCCCGTTCATTGACGTTTTAGGGACCAGGCGATGAACCGGCGCTCGAAAATTGGGGTTTGGGGAAGGGTTCCGAAGGTCGTGGGCGGAAACTGTCCGGAAAATCGCGTCGGACTGGTCGCACCGACCACCAGAGGCTGCGGTCGGGCTGCGCGGAAAATGCAGGTGGCCGGACGAAAAAACGGGGGCTCGCGCCCCCGTTTCCGTCCCCTCGTCTCATTCTGTGCGGAGAAGGCTAATACCAACCGTCAGAACTAATGACTCGGATGTGAATCGGCATTGAGATGAGGATGTGATTCCCTGGAGCGATGGTATCGCGAGGGAGCCTCTTCATGGCATTGGCGATTACGCGTAGCGACCTATCGGCCGACGATC
>JBBRFD010000030.1:0-33637 GCA_038224985.1 Reyranellales bacterium | reverse complement strand
GTGGTGGTCGTCGTCTGAGCGTGCGTCACAGCCACCGGCGCGGCAAGGACAAAGCCGCTGGCGATCATGACGAGAGCGATCCTACGCATCATAAACTTCTTGATGGTTTTCAGGACTAGACGAAGGAACTAGTAGCGGCGTTCCGGGGTAGTCGCGGCACCGACGCCAGCGCCAACAGCGCCGCCGATCAGAGCGCCCGGCAGAATGCCTACGCCCGTGGAAGCGCCAACGACAGCGCCCGTACCGGCGCCGATGGCTCCGCCCGTGACAGCGCGCTGGCCCCAGGTATCGCCGCAGGCCGTTGCACTGAGAAGAATTGCCGACATTACGATGTACTTACCGATAGACATGAAAGCCTCCAGAGAAACTGTGTGAATCTATAACTCCGCTAGCCCTTGCAGGTTCCGGTCCCGCAAACAAGAGTTGCGACCGGATCGTGGGGTTCGGCTCAGCGAGCCTTGGCGCCTTTCGCAGACCCCGTATTCACCAGCGGCACCGCCGCCTGCGCCGACAGGATGAGAAAGGTGAAGCTCTCCTCGATATAGAGACGGACCTTGTCGCTCGTGTGATCGAGGTAGCCGATCGAGAAGTCCTGCCCCACGGTTAGCTCGAAGTCGCCGCCGCGCATCGAGACCACCACTGCCCCATCGAGACCGGGGGCCCAGATGACGGGCCCATCGAGCAAGCGCTGGACATGGTTCAGGATCGGATAGCCACCATCTGTACGGGCGGTCAGATCCTTGTAGAGCTGCTCGTTGAGCGCCAGAGCGAAGGGGCCGTTGACGCCGGCGTCGCGCAATTTGTTCAGCGCGGCAGCAACGGCCGCGGGATAATCCGATTGGTCCGAGCCCAGGGAAACCGCGGCACTTTCCTGGGCCTCGCAAATACCGATGATGCCGGCGAAGGGATAGCCGTGGAAAATCGCCCGGTCTTCCGCAATGGCGATTTCCCGCGCCGCCGCAGTGACAGTGTCGAGATCGGGATCGCGGGCGCCCCGGTCGATCGCGGCCAGCTCTTCCCGACTAACGTCGAAGGCAATGCGCAGCTCGACAAGTGGCTGAATCCGCCGCAGGCGGGCCTGAACGCCCTTGGCTTTCGGCGGCGCCTCAATGGGTTCGCTGCGGCCCAACTCCACGTCGGAAGCCCCCCAGCCGAGCGGTCCGACGAAATCGACCAGGCGACGAGCCGCCAGCAGCGCCGTCAAGGTGCGTTTGGCCTCTTTCTCGATTTCTTCCCAGCCAGGTTTGGAGATCGGCGCAAGTTCCCGAAACAGGTGGTTCATTTCGGCGTCTCCCGCAGGCTGCCAATGCCAAGGCTGCCCGATCCATCGGTTTCAAGTTTTTGTTGGCCATCCGCCAACTTCGACTTCTCGATACCGGTGATTGGACCGTCGGTGAACAGGAATGTCTTCAGGTGTTCGTTGAGCTTCGGGTCGTTGCGGCGCAGCCATTCCAGCGCCATGGCCGCGTGCTCCTTCTCCTCATCGCGATTGTGCTCGAGGATGGCGCGGAGCTCGGGGTTTCCAGTAGCCTTGGCACGTTGGTCGTACCAGTCGACGGCCTCGAGCTCTTCCATGATCGATGTGATGGCACGGTGGCGGTCGATGACCTCCGGTCCCAACTTGCCGGCATCTTCATGTAGCGTCTCACTCGACATCGTGCGGCCTCCTGGCAAAAAAAATCATTCCCGTGTTCAGGAGTTCTGGTCCATGAACGACGAGGATGTCTTGTAGAATTTCTCGATTTCGCGGCCCTGCTCGAGCGTCCAGTCGAACTTGACGTTGGAGTCGTAGCTCGGCGCCCCCGCAAGCGCCTCTGCGGTGATGTTCACGACATATCCGCCCATGCGGTCGTCGTATTTGAGCTTTGCCCAGGGCAACGGGTAATGGGCGCTGCCGAACCCGAGGAAGCCGCCGAACGACATGATGGCGTACAGCGCCTTGCCGCTCACTCTGTCGATCATGACTTTCTCGATACGCCCGAGCTTCTCGCCGTCGGGACTGAAGACGTCGGAGCCCGTGACTTCGTCGGCGGCAATGAGGTCGTTCATTTTCATCCTTGCAGCTGCGCCAACTCTCGCATGCTCAACGCTTTAGTGAGGCCGGAGTTCCTCTCGGGAGCGAATTTCAACTGTTCGCAAGCTCGCTGTCTGACATCAAGAGAAGCACTTAAACCCATCCACATTCTGCGCTCACAGCAAACGTAAAAACAAAAGAGGCCCGCGAACCTTCGTTCGCGGGCCTCATAGGATTCAGATGTCTATGGGCAAGAACTACATGCCGTTCTTGTTCGACACGCCGCCTTCTTCCGTCTTCTCGACGCCGAGCTCTTCCTGGGCCTTCTTGACGTCGGCCAGCATGTTCTGCTCACCGCCACTCATGCCTTCTTCCGAGGCGACCTGAAGCAGGCGAGCGTCGAGCTCCCATTGCTTCAGGGCTTTGACCTTGTCCTTGTGAGACAGATCTGGTGCTGAGACCACCTGCGAGGGGTGCGAGAACTCCTTGCTGGGGTTGACGAGAATTTCCTTAACATTTGCAGCAGTCATGATGTCCTCCTCCGACTGTGCTGGGAGGATTGAAACGCCGCGGTCGGTGTTTTGTTCCCCCTTAGGCGGCCATGGGCTGCGCACTGGCGCTAAGGTTGGAATCGACGAAGCGCCAGTTGAGCAGATGCTTGAGGAACGCCGAGGCATATTCCTCGCGCCGATTGCGATAGTCGACGTAATAGGCATGTTCCCAAACGTCCATGACCGCCAACGGTTTACCGAGCTTCTTGTCGCCGATTGGCGTTATGGCGTTCGACGTGGCCACAATCTTGAGTTTGCCGCCGTCCTCGACCAGCCAAACCCAGCCGGAGCCGAACTGCCCCATCGCCGCCTTGACGAACTGCTCTTCGAATTCTTTCGGTCCGCCGACATCCGCGCGAATGCGATCGGCAACGGCCTTGCTACTGGTGCCGGTCGCTCCTGGCTCCATCGAGCGCCACAGGAACGAATGGTTCCACGCCTGGGCGGCGTTATTGAAGATGGCGACGCGCTTGGCGTCACCGGCCGTCGCCTGGACGATTTCCTCCAGGGACCTCGAAGCCAGGTCGGTTCCTTCGATCAGCTCATTCAGCTTCTTCACATAGCCCATGTGATGCTTGCCGTGATGAAGCGTCAGGGTTTCGAGGCTGATGTACGGCTCGAGGGCGTTGAGGCCATAGGGAAGTTCGGGAAGGTCGATAGCCATCGAGTGTCTCCTATTGGTGACACTGCTTAACGCTTAGGAAGAAAAGCGGTTCCGGGGATTCTCGAGGACGGAAATTCCGTAAGTTCGCTCCGTTCATGCATCAATATCGTCATCAACCATAACAACGCGCGGAGCGCGACATGACCGACCAGACCAATCCCGGCGACAGGCACTTCCCCAGTCGTGCCACGCCCCAAAATCGAAATCCCAGCCTCACCGCGGCTACACTCGGCACGGGTTGTTTTCTGCTGGCCGCAGCCTGCGTTGGCGCGACTTTCTGGAATTCTGACTTGGCCGTGCAATCCGGCGCCACGGTGCTTGGCGTCAGTCTTGCTGCAAGTGGATTGATCTCCCTCCTCGCGGGCGACCAATAACCTTCTGACTGCTAGTTTTTGTCTCGATTTGGATCGTCAGCCGAGTCTTCGTCTGGCTGACTTTCTGCCGTCTTATCGGCGTCGCTATCGATCAGCTGCAAGAGATCGTCGGGCAACGGCTCGCTGGCAATGTCATCGTACATCGCATGCAATTGCTTGTGCAGCCAGTGATCGAAGGGTTGGTTCATACGCGCAACAGGCTTCCCGTTCGCAGCGGACACATCCTTGCCCTCTGAGGGCGGTCGCCGCCCTTCCTTAGCCACAAGGGACATCCTTTGCGCCTGAGACAAAAAGCTTGAAAGCCACGTCCATTTTTACACTGTCACAATATCCCAGTCGGAGCGCCGAACATTCGACGCACCGACTTAACCTAGATTACCATGAAGCACTTGCCTGCGAAACCCGCCAGCTTCGGTGCTCTTACAGCACGGCCGAAGGACCTTCGACATCGCCGGAGATCGTGAGGCCTTCCGTCTCCTGTTTGCCATCGCCGACACCTTCACCGGTAAGCATCGTCTCGAGTGTCGCCCGGGCGCGCGAGATGCGGCTCTTGACCGTTCCGACCGACACGCCCGAATGCTCGGCGATCTGGTCGTAGGAATAGCCTTCCAATACGGCGAGAAGCAGAGCCTCGCGCTGACCGTCGGAGAGGTGGCGAAACGCCTTGAGGAATTCGCGCATGATCAGGCCGCTTTCCTGATGCGGTGCATGCGAGAGGGTCGCCGAAATGATGTCGTCGAAGCAAACCGTCGGGCGCGCACGGCGCAGGCCCGAAACGAACTCGTTGCGCTGGATGCGGAACAGCCAAGCCGCGAAGTTGGTGCCCGGACGGAAGGAGTTGCGGCCATTGAGCGCCTTCACGACGGTTTCCTGCACCAGATCGTCGGCGCGGTCACGGTCGCGTGTGAGAGAAAGAGCGTACACCCGCAGACGCGGCAGGATGGCCTTGAGGTCGGTATGGAAGTCGCCGGTCATAATCTGACTAATGGACATTCTTGGCTCCGGTTTCCGTTGATTGGCCTCTGCCAGGGATATACCGGCCGCGCAGAATAGGTTGCCGGCGACCGCAAACAAAATGCGGCCGCCTTGATAATTTCACTCAAGCTATTGATAAATAATGGCTTTTAGACTTCGTTTTAACGCCGCGCCTTGGATTTCCCTTTGGCTTCGGCGTCGCGCAGGGCCTTTCCTTCGTCTGAGGCTATCGCTTCTTCCGCTTCATGAGCGGCCGAATCGACCTTTCCGCTATCGATGAAACGCTTGGTCGCCTCGTTATAGTGACGAGCAGCGGTGCGATTGCCTTCGCCTTCGTTCTGTGCGC
The DNA here is from genome assembly GCA_038224985.1 of Reyranellales bacterium. GTDB lineage: Bacteria > Pseudomonadota > Alphaproteobacteria > Reyranellales > Reyranellaceae > Reyranella. Next base: position 28,713 of record JBBRFD010000030.1, on the reverse strand, counting down.
TATCGCTTTTGGGACGTTCGGCCATTTTTTCTCTCCTGTTGAACGGATTGAGGAGAAAACGCCAAGAATGACGGGCAGTTCCGCGCCGCGCCCGTTCTCTATCCCATCATCTCGGAAAGCTGGCGGCGGGCGCGCGAAACACGCGCCTTCATTGTACCCAGAGAGCATTCGCATAGAACCGCGGCTTCCTCGTAGGAAAAGCCGCCTGCCCCGACGAGCATTAGTGCCTCGCGATATTCCGGATTAAGGCGCCACAAGGCCTTGGAGAGGTCGATCAAGCCCGACGAGCGGTCGGCGCTGTCGACGCCTGCCGTATTTTCCGCCTCGCCCGAATCTGCGGTTTCACCCCGCCGACGCACCGAACGCAGTCCCGAATAAAATTGCGAACGCATGATTGTGAACAACCAGGCCTTCAGGTTCGTGCCGAGTTCGAACTGATCCTGCTTGGACAGTGCCACCACGACGGTATTCTGCACGAGGTCATCCGCCGCGACGCGGTCGCGGCAAAGGAAGCGGCTGAACGCACGCAAATCCGACAGCAACGCCACCAGTTCGCTTTTGAACGACGGACGCCCTGCCGCAGGTTGATCCGCTGCCATTCAATTTCCTTCTTACCGATTACATGGCGACTGTTCGACGAAGTTTCATCCCCATGATGTCTTCATCGTGCGGGTGGCGCCGGCGCGGCAACCTTTGAATACGCGGCGGCGTTGTGTTTGAAGCCAATCGGGGCACCCCAAACTGGAGGATTTGCGATGAACTGGCAGCGCATCGAAGGCAACTGGAAGCAGTTTGCCGGCAAGGCGAAGGAGAGCTGGGGCAAATTGACCGATGACGACATCACCGTCGTCGACGGAAAGCGCGAGCAGCTTCTGGGCCGCATCGAGGAGCGCTACGGAATTGCTAAGGACGAGGCTGAAAAGCAGGTCAAGGCTTGGGAATCGCGACTTTAAGCAGAGCTTCCCTATTCAGCTAACACAGGGTCTCGTCCGCAAGGACGGGCCTTTTTGCTTTATTACAGCCTTCGAAACCGCAAGGGAACTATCCCTCCCCAAAAGCGTTGCGTTCAGGAACTTGGAGGAGGATGGCATGCTGAGCTGGGCTGTTACGTTTCTCGTGATCGCACTGATCGCAGCCGTTCTCGGCTTCGGCGGTGTCGCATCGACGGCCGTAGGCTTCGCGCAGATCTGCTTCTTCGTCTTCCTGATCCTTTTCCTCGTCAGCGCGGTAGCCGGCGTAATCCGTCGCAATTAGACACTGGCGGAACGGGCATTCATTCAGACTTCCCCGACCAAAACAATGCAGGTCTGGTCACCAGGCTGTGGTACGCGAGGCGCAACAGGCTTAACGCAATTCGGTGCAGACCTTGCTGCACCCGATGACCTATGTTGCAGTCGGGGTTCGAGACGCACTGGCGGGGCAATGAGAGGAAAGACATGAAGGGTTTGATGGAGGAAGCGGCCGCTACCTTGCCGTATCTGCGCCGCTACGCGCGTGCGCTAACCGGGAGCCAGCCGCGTGGCGACCAATGGGTCAGGATCTGCGTCGAGGTCCTGCTTCAGCAGCCCGAGCTGCTCGAGGCCGAAGCCACGACCAAGGCCGGTATCTTCACGGTCTTCCACAAGCTGCAACAGCCGTTCGGCGGTCTCGAGACGCCCGCGGTCGATGACACTCCCGGCGCCCCTGCCCGCCTCAAGACCCATCTGACCGACATTCCGCAGCGCCAGCGCCAGGTCCTGCTGCTGACTTTCCTCGAGGGATTCTCGATCGAGGAAGCGGCAAAAATCCTCGACCTCGGCGTAGCCGAGGCTGAAATCGATCTCAAGCGCGCCCGCGACGAGCTGCAGCGTGTTGCTTCAGTGCGCGTGCTCGTCATCGAGGACGAGGCCGTTATAGCGCTCGACGTCGCCAAGATCGTGCGCAACGCCGGCCATCAGGTGGTCGGCATCGCCGCCACCGAGCGGGCGGCGATCGATCTTGCCAAGAAGCACAATCCTCACCTGGTGCTGGCCGACATCCAGCTGCGCGATGGCGACAGCGGCATTGCTGCGGTTCGCGAGATCCTCAAGGCCGTGTCGGCCCCCGTCATCTTCGTCACCGGCTTCCCGGAACGGCTGCTGACCGGGCACGGGCTTGAGCCCGCCTTCGTCATCACCAAGCCCTTCGATCCTGACATGCTGAAGACAGCGATGGCCCATGCGCTGAATTCGGTGGTGGTGTGAATTCGGCGTCGGGCGTCCTAATACGCCCGAGAGACGGAAAATGAGACCGCTGACACTCAAGGCGCGTTTGTTGCTGGTACTGACTCTCGCCCTCGCCCCGGCGGTCACGCTGGGCGCAGTGCGAGCCCGCGAGAAGCTCACGGAGGCGTCCTCGCTCCACCTGATGGCGGCATCGTCCGCGATCGAGATCGCGCAGTCGCGCCAGCGGGAAGTGATCGAAGGCACGCGACAACTGCTGTTCGCACTGTCCGAGGACGAAGAACTGTCTCCCTGGGCAGCCGGTCAGCCGGTGCCCGCGGACTATGCCGATAACTGTGACGCCCAGCTCGTGCGCGTGCTCCGGCACTTTCGCGCCGAATACTCGGCGATCGTTGTCATGGACGAAAAGGGCGCCGGACGTTGCTCCAGTGAAGCAAGCGCGCGCACTATCAACTTCGCGGATCGCGATTATTTCCAGCGACTGCGCGACACCCCGGAGTTTTTCGTCGGTGGGTTGATCGCCAGTCGCATCGCGACACTCAACATACAGCCAGCTGCCGTGCCGATCATGCACGACGGCAAATTCCGGGGCGTCGTCACCGTCGGCGTCTCGCTCAACTGGTTCGCCAATCTTTCCGAACTGGCCAGCCAGACGATGCCCGTTTCACTTTCACTCGTCGATGCCAGCGGCCAGACGATGGCGGCATCGGTCGAGAGTGCGGCTACCTTGCCTCGTCAGGCGCGCATCGTCCAAGCTGTCACCTCGCGACAGGCCGGCTTCCGCGATTTCGCCCGCAACGGTGAACAATTCGACTACCGCATCGCGCCGATGCGCTACGGCTTCATGATGGTCATCGCCGCCGTCCCGGTATCGGCCCACGGCAGCGCCATGCTGGGCCTGTGGGCCGACGTCGGCCTGATCCTGCTGTCGTCGCTTGCCGGCCTGGGCGCCCTGTGGGTCGCCGCCGAGCGCTGGTGCCTCAGACCCTTAAAGCCCATCCAGGCAGCCGCCGCCGCCGTCGCGCGTGGCGATCTGATGCCGCCGCGACCGACCGGGTCGACCACACCGGAAATGCAGTCGCTCACGGACGACGTCTTCGCCATGGCCGAAGCCATCCGCATGCGCGAGGCCGAGCTCCAGGCGAGCTTGGGGCAGCGCGAGCATATGCTGCGCGAGATCCATCATCGGGTGAAGAACAACCTCCAGATGGTCTCGAGCCTGCTCAGCCTGGAGGCCGAGAAGATCCGCTCGCCGCGCATCCTGCGCCTGTTCGGCGACGCCCAGAATCGCCTGCTGACCCTGTCCATCCTGCATCGCCATCTATACGAGCGCTCGAACTGGTCATCCGTCGATTTCCAGGCCTATATCAACGACCTCGTGCGCCACTTGTCGTCGAACCGCATCGGCAACGACCTGCCGGACGTTCGTTTCAGCATCAAGGCGCCGGTCTGGGCGGTCGGCCCGGATACCGCCATCCCGGTCGGCCTGATCGTAACCGAGGCCGTCTCCAATGCCTTCGCGCATGCCTTCGCCGGTGTCGAGCAGCCGGAAATCCGCATCTCCGCGCAGGAGATCGGAGCGGACATGGAAATCTGCATCGAGGACAACGGCACCGGTCTCGATACCGATTTCAACATCGACGACGACGATCATGGCCTTGGCGTCATGCTGATCCGGGGCCTGGCCATGCAACTCGGCGGCACGCTCGAAATCGTGCCTTTGCCCGCCGGCGGCACAGTAGTGCGTGTCCGTTTCTCAAAGCCCGCTCCGCCTTCCGACAATTTTCCAATGCCCAATCAGGAGAAGCGCGATGAACCCCGCTCCTAGGAAAAGCGATTCCCATCCGTTCTTGCGCAAGCTCGCGCGCTTCGGCCGGCTGAGCCCGGCCGAACGCGCGGCCGTGACTGGCATTTTGCAGGATCAGGAAGAAATCGAGGCCGATCGCGACATTGTCAGCCAGGGCGAGCGGCTGAAGAACGCTGTCATTCTCGAGCAAGGCTGGGCAATCCGCTACCGCACTCTCGAAGACGGGCGCCGGCAGATCATGAACTTCCTGCTGCCAGGCGACATGTTCGATCTTTGCGCTTTCCTGCTTGCCAAGTCGGACCATTCGATTGGCACGATCATGCCCTGTGTCGTCCATCACGTGCCCGTCGACGCCATAACCCGCCTGTTCGAGAAGCATCCCCGCCTCGGTGCAGCGATGTGGAAGAGCGGCCTGCAGGAAGAAGCCATGCTGCGGGAGCGCGTCCTCAGCCTCGGACGGCGGACAGCGGAAGAGCGCATCGCCCATATTCTCTATGAGCTGTGGCTGCGTCTCTCGGCCGTCGGCGAGCGCGACGGCAAAAGTTTCGACCTGCCCATCACCCAGGTCGAGCTGGCCGATGCGGTCGGCCTGACCTCGGTCCATGTCAGCCGGACGCTGCGCGTGCTGAAGCGTCGCGGGCTGGTCAGCATCGACCGCCATCGCGTCACCATCCTGCGGCCGCGCGATGAGGATGCCTACGGCGAGTTCGGCCACGATCATCTCCACGAGACGCCCGTGCGCAAGGCCGTCACCCCACCCTTGGCGCCGGCCTAAAGCGCCGTGCCGACGGCCGCCAGAGCCCGCGAACGGCCGCGCATCCGCCGCCTCATTCGAGGCGCCGGCTTCATCGCTGCTGCCGCCATCATCCTGCTGATCGCCGTGGGCATGAGCACGGCCTATCGCTATTGGGATTCGGCCGAGCGGCGCCAGCAACTCGTCGTCAACAGCTACGAAGTCCTCGATGTCGGCCGGCAAATCATGTCGACGCTGCAGGATGCCGAAACCGGCCAGCGCGGCTATCTGCTGACGGGCCGGCTGAGCTACCTCACACCCTACGACCAGGCGCGGCTGCGCCTCGAAGCGCTGGTTTCCCAGCTCGAAGCGCTGGTCGGCGATATCCCGGAGCAGGCGCACCGGGTGCGCACGCTGCGTTCGCTCGCCGCCGGCAAGATGGACGAGTTGAACAACGCGATCTCTCTCTTCCGCCAGGCCGGCCTCGCGGCGGCGACCGTCTCCATCGACACCGATGTCGGCCAGAGCATCATGGCTTCGGTCCGCACCGAGATGTCGACCTTCCTTGGCGAGCAGCAGATGCTGCTGGTCCGGCGCATCGACGCCCTGCGCGACGACCAGCGGCGCGCCACCGTCATCGCCGCCACGACCTTCGGCGGATCGCTGCTCGGCCTCATGATCGCGCTCGCCCTCAGCTTTCGCGGCGTGCGCCATCTGGCGGCGACCGAGGCAGAACTTGCGGCGCGGTCGCGGCTCCTGCAGGCAACCATCGAGAACCTGCCGGATGCCATCGTCGTGCTCGACGCGCAGGGTGCGGTCGTCGCCTGGAACGAGATCTTCAGCCGCGCCATCGGCTGGAAGCCGACCGACCAGGCCCGCCTCACCCGCACCGATCTCCTGTCTGAGCACTATCCGGCGGCTCAGGCACTCCTCGGCACCGTGCTGGCGCACCATCAGTCGACGCTGGCGGCTGGCCCGCAGGACGAGCGCGTGGCACTGGAGGGCCGCGACTACGAGATCGCCATTGCCCGCATGCCCGATGGCGGCGTGGTCATCACCTGCCTCGACGTGACCGACAAGGTGCGGGCCGACGCCGCTCTGCGCCACGGCCAGAAGATGGAGGCGATCGGCCAGCTCACTGGCGGCATGGCACACGACTTCAACAACATCCTGCAGGTTATCCATACCAACCTCGACCTGCTGGCCGACGATGTCGCGAGCAATCCGGAAGCCGCCGCCCGTGTCGAGAATGCAAAGGAGAGTGCGCAGCGTGCCGCGCGCCTGACCCGTCAGCTCCTGGCCTTCGCCCGCCGCCAGCCGCTCGAGCCCGTGCCCATCGATGTCGGCCGCCTCGTCCTCGACATGTCCAACCTGCTGCACCACTCACTGGGCGAGAAGATCGAAGTCGCCTGCAACGTCGACAAGGGAACCTGGAACGCCAGGATCGACGCCAACCAGCTCGAGAATGCGATCATCAACCTTGCCATCAACGCCCGCGACGCCATGCCGGACGGCGGAAAGGTCACGATCGAGGTGTCGAATATCGTGCTCGACCGTGTCGCCGCCGATCGGAGCGACGACATCGAGCCCGGTGAATTCGTCATGGTCTCGGTCACCGACAACGGCCAGGGCATGGCGGCCGATGTCGTCGAACAGGCCTTCGATCCCTTCTTCACAACCAAGGAAGAAGGCAAAGGCACCGGCCTCGGCCTCAGCATGGTCTATGGCTTCATCAAGCAGTCCGGCGGCCATGTGCGGATCGATAGCGAGCTTGGCCAGGGCACGGCGGTGAAGATGTACCTGCCGCGCACCCACGACGACGTCGTCGACCAGCCGGCGGCGCTGCCGGTCGATCTCCAGGGCACCGAACGCGTGCTGGTCGTCGAGGACAACGAAAACGTCCGCCGCTCCGTCGTCGAGATGTTGTCCGGGCTCGGCTACCGGGTGACCAGCACCGACCGGCCCGACCATGCCCTGAGGCTGCTGCAAACCGAGCCGGCGTTCGACCTTTTGCTGAGCGACGTTGTCATGCCTGGCGACCTGGGCGCCGTCGAGCTGGCGGCTGCGGCCCGCGAACTTCATCCGAACATCGCGATCCTGTTCATGTCCGGCTACACGCAAAGCGCGGCGCTTCAGCAAAACCGGCTGCCGGCAGGCGCCACGCTGCTGAGCAAGCCTTTCAGACGCGAGGATCTTGCCACCCGCCTGCGCGCCGCCCTCGCCGCCGCACTGCCCCGGCAGGAACCAGACACACCGACGCCTACAGCAACCAATCGGACGTCGGCTCCCGTCGAGCCGCCGGCGAACAAGCACATTCTGCTGGTCGAGGATGAAGTCCTGGTGCGCATGTCGACCGCCGATGCGCTGAAGCGGCTGGGTTGCGAGGTCGAAGTCGCCGGCAGCGCCGAACAGGCGCTCGAGATGCTGGCCGGCAAAGGCCCGTTCGATATCCTGATCACCGATATCGGCTTGCCGGGCATGAGCGGCACGCATCTCGCCATCGAGGCAAAGAAACTCTATCCGAAGATGCTGATCGCCATCGCCAGCGGCTATCGCGACCGACGCACCGAGGAGACGTTGCCGGCCGACACGATCTATCTGGTCAAACCCTACTCCACGCTCGACCTGCGTCCGCTGCTGGCGAAAGCCGAAACTACATCGGCTGCGTGAAGACGTCCTTGCCGACCGCCATGCCCCCTGCCGTCAGGCTGCCGTCGCCGCCTTGGTCGCGGTCACCAGCAGCTTGGCGTCCACCTTGGCGTCTTCGCGCTTGCCCGGCTCTAAGGTCACGATCGGTAACGGGTTTGACGTTGATGGTCTGCGAACCGGTGTTGTAGGTCAGCGTCAGCGTCTGGGCATTGCTCGATTCGACGATCGCCGTGACTGCCGCGTTGGTCATCTTGCTCTCCGGAATCAGGTCCCCGTCGTAATGGCCTTCGCCGCGCCCGCGCATCGCCTCGGGGAAAACCAGAACTTCGAGCGCATTCTTGATGGTGATGACGTTGCCGGAGGCAGCCTCGATGGCGCCGCGCAGCCGCGTCGGCGGGGCGTTATGGACGGCGGCACCCACGGCAAATGTCACAAGCGCCGTGAAGAAAGCGATGAGGCGAATCGCCGTCATGCATCTTCCCCTTCGGATGATGGAGCGGGACCATGACACGCCCGGTTACGATTTCGTGAGGCGCCTCAGGCGGCGCTGGCCACCGGCGCGGGCTTGGCGATGGGCACCGGCTCCAAGGTATGGACCCGAACGTCGACGATCGTGTTGATGCAGGCCCCCGGCACACCGGTGAACGAGCCCTTGATTGGCATGGCCTGCTCGGAATCGCGAGCGACGGCGACGCGAATCAGGCGATCCGTGCCGACAATGCCGTTGGTCGGATCGAACTCCATCCAGCCGGCACCCGGCAGATAGACCTCGATCCAGGCATGAGGAAAGGCCGGCATGGTTTCCACGCCCGGCGCCGCGTCGAGGGCGGGATCGTAGAGATAGCCGGTGACGAAGCGGGCGGCGAGGCCGAGCGAGCGGACGGCCTCGATCATCAGCAGCGCGAAGTCGCGGCAAGTGCCGCTGCCGGTCTCCAGTGTCGTGGCCGGCGTCTGCGTGCCGGGCTCGAAACGCACCGCGTAGCTGAACGACTCCTTGATCGCCAAGCACATGCGCGAGAGCAGCGAATAGGTGTCGGCACCGTCCTCGCCCTCGAGGAACTGCTTGGACCAGCTGCTGAGCGCCGCGTTCGGATCGGGATAGTGGCGCTCGACATAACGCGCCAGATCGGGAGCTTCTTCGGCTAGATAGCTAAAGGGAAGCTTGCGTGCATATTCCTCGATCGGCGGCACGTCGGTGCGGCCGCCGTAATGCTCCAGGCGGATCGTGCTCACAACCTCGAGCCAAAGGGCGGGCTGTTTGAAGGAAACGATAGCGATGGAATTGCCGAAGGCATCGTGGATCCAACGCATGTTGGCCGCTGGCTCGATGGTCAATCCAGTATACAGCAAGCGCAGATCATGACTGTCGCGCGGGCGAAACATGAGGCGGTGTTCGCCCAGCGTCACCGGTTCGGAATATTCGTAACGGGTGCGGTGAACGATTTCGAGGGTGCGCATGAGGGGACCTTAACGGCGAAATAATCAAAAGGTTGCAGCTTCGGCCGCGCTGGGCGCCCAGCCAAAAAGCGCCAGGCCCTGCTTGCCGGCCGGCGTCAACGCATAGACGCCACGTTCGACGCGCTCGAACCAGCCATAGACATCCTGTTGCAAGATGGCGGCGGCATTGGGCACATCGGCGGCGGCCCGCATGGCCGCCAGCTTCATCGGCCCGTTCGCCGCCAGCAGTCCGGCGCAGCGCAGCGCCTGCTGACGATAGGCGGTCATCATCGGCACCCGTGTCGAAGAGCCGCCGCGATTGGGATCTCCGACACGGCGGGCATGCTCGCCCAGCATTCGCCCGGCTTTCTTTGTGTTCTTGCGCGGTTGGTAGGGCACCGGATCGAGCACGACGTCGACCCGCTCGCCGGCCACGACCATGAAGCCAAGACCGAGCCGGCGGCAGAGACGTTTCACGCCCTTCATCTGCTTGGGCCAGGCGCCCACGGCGATATAGACCAGATCGGTGAGCGTCAGCCGGTCGACGCCTTGCATCACCAGACCGAGATTGAAGATCCGCTTGAGCTCGACGATCACGGGCGGTTCGTTGCCGCGCACCGCGACGATGTCACAGCCGCGCACCTCCCCCTTGACGCTATAGCCCTGGCCTTCGAGCAGCGCCTTCACCGGCGCGTAGAGGTCACTCTCCAACGACATCCCCATCCACCGTATCATGTCCGCCTGTGGGTGACGCTATGGACGGCATGGGCGATAACGGACGGCATGAAACTCTACTTCAGCAATGGCTCGCCCTTCGCGCGGAAGGTCCGCATCATTCTGGCCGAAAAGGCCCTGGCCTTCGACAGAGACCTGGACAACGGCCTGCGCTCACCCGGGAGCCTCCCGTCGCCGGCCATGGCCATTCCCGTCCTCGAAGACGGTGCCGTGACCATCTGGGAATCCGACCTGATCGTCGACTACCTGCTACGCACCTATCCCGATGCCGGACCGCATCCGGCCAATGTCCCGCAACCGCCCCTGTCTCCGTGGCTGGCCCGGCCCGAGCACCACTGGCAGGACATGACCATCTTGGCGACCATCGCGAGCTGTGCCGGCAGCATCGTCAACCTGCGCCTGATGCAGAGCGATGGCATCACCCCGGCGAATTCCGACTATCTCGCGCGGCAAAAGACACGCGTCGAACACTGCCTCGACTGGCTGGAAGACCGGGTAACCGACGAGGGCTTCGCGCCGGGCTGGTTCTCGATCATGGATATTGCCCTTATTTGCCCCCTGGCTTTCTGCGAGACGCGCGGCGTGCTGCCGTGGCGCGGACGGCCGAAGCTGGAAGCGCTGTACGAGCGCCATCAGAGCCGCCCGTCACTGCTGGCGACACCGATCAACGTGCTGCCCCCATTGGTGCCGCGCTACAGTATCGAGCGAAAGGAAAACGTATGAGCGAGTTGTTGGACCAGGGTGCTGCGGCCATCGCCACCGCCGTACGGACGGGCAAGGCCAGGGCGCGCGACGTGGCCGAGATGGTCATCGCCCGCGTCGAGGCACGCAACAAGGACCTGACCGCCATTGTCGACTTCAACCCGGCCGAGGCCCGCGCCGCTGCCGATGCCGTCGATGCCCGCCGCAAGCAGGGCTTCGACGGGCCGATCCTGGGCGTGCCCTACACCGTGAAGGATACGACCTGGGTCGCCGGCCGGCGCGTCACCAACGGCTCGCTGCTCTACAAGGATTTCATCCCGCCGCGCGACGCCGTCGCTGTCGAGCGCCTCAAGGCCGGCGGTGGCATCTTCCTCGGCATGACCAACACGCCCGAAATGGCCGCCAAGGGTCACACCGAGAACAAGGTGTATGGCCCCTCGCGCAACCCGCTGAACACGGCGATGACGCCCGGTGGTTCGTCAGGCGGCGCAGCAGCCGCTCTGGCCGCCGGCTTCACGCCGATTGCGCTCGGCACCGATGGCGGCGGCTCGGGCCGCCGACCGGCCTCGCATTGCGGCGTCGTCGGCTTTAAGACCTCCGCCGGCGCCATTCCCTCGCCCTTTGGCTTCGGCGGCGCTTATGGCCCGCTCTATGGCGTCGTCGCACCAATGGGCCGCACCGTGGCCGACGCCAAGGTGGCATTCGAGGTCATGGCCGGCCCCGATCCGCGCGACCCTCATTCCGTGGCGACGCTCGACATGCCGCCGCCCAGCATGCCGCGCATCGCCTATAGCCCGCGCCTTGGTCTCAACGTCGCCGTCGATGCCGATGTGATGTCGGCGGTGGAAGCCAGTGTCGCCCGGCTGCGCGCGGCAGGCTGGCGCATCGAGGCCGCCGATATTGTCTGGCCCGAAGGCACGAACGAAGGAGCCTTTAGCGCCGTCAACGCAGCCGCCTCGGCGCTGCTCTATGGCGAGCGCGAGGACCAGGACAAAAACCTGTTCGGCGACAATGTCACCGGCCTGATCCAGCGCGGCCGCACCATCCCCGGCACCGATGTGGTCGCCGCCTTCCGCTTCGCCGATACCTGCGCCCGCGCCGTCGCACAGTTCTTCACCGAATACGATTACCTGATCACCCCAACCACAGCCTGCGTCGCCTGGCCCTTCGAACAGGCCTACCCGAAGATCATCGAGAACAAGCAAGCGGGCCCGCGCAGCCATGCGGCCTTCACGCCGCTGTTCAACCTTGCCCTGACGCCTGGCATCTCGGTGCCTTGCGGATTGGGCCGCGACGATCTCCCGGTCGGCCTGCAGATCGTAGCGCCGCGGCTGCACGACCGTCCCCTTCTCGCCATGGCGCAGCGGTCGGAAACGGCGCTTGTCCAGTGATGTTCTCGACCGAACTCCTGATCGCCATTGGCTTCGGCCTTTTCTTCGCGGTCGTCGCACGACTCGTTCGGCGGCGGTTTTTCCCACCCAAGCGTGGCCCGCGGCACGTCCACGAGATCCTGATGCAACGCGCCGAGGCGAATGCCGGGCACAGCGCATTCCTGCGCAAGATCTGCAGCGACTATAAGAAGAACGGCCATCTCTCCGAGCGCCAGGCATCGGGGATCGAGAAGGCGCTGGCGCGGATCGACGACGCGAGATGAAGCGACAGCACGTTTCCGACTCCGCCGCCCGCCGTATCGCGCTCGCGGCCCAGGGCTTTGCCGGCGCGAGACCAGCGGGCGCAACCAATGCCGGTCATGTGAAGCGGGCGATCGACCGGCTCGGTTTGCTGCAGATCGACTCGGTTAATGTTCTGACCCGGGCGCACTACCTGCCGCTGTTCTCACGGCTGGGCAATTACGATAGCGAGCATCTCGACAGCATCGCTTGGGGCCGCAAGAGCAAGCGCGGGCTGTTCGAGTTCTGGGCACACGAGGCCTCGCTGTTGCCGGCCTCGAGCCATCCGCTGTGGCGCTGGCGCATGGAACGCGCCGCCGCCGCGAACGGGGACGGCAAGAACAAGCTGCATATCTTCCGCCGTGAGAAGGCCGCCTTCATCGACGACGTGCGCCGCCAGCTTCGCGCGGCAGGGCCACTGGCCGCGTCCGATCTGGCGAGCGGCACCGGCAAGACCGGGCCATGGTGGGGTTGGAGCGACGCCAAGTATGCACTGGAGTGGCTGTTTTTTGCCGGTGAGGTGACCACCGCGACGCGGCGCGGCGCCTTCGAGCGCGTTTACGATCTGACAGAGCGCGTCTTGCCGGCCTCGATCATGGCGCTGCCGACGCCCTCGGCCGAGGAGGCGCAACGCGAGCTGCTGCGGCTGTCGGCGCGGGCATTGGGTGTCGCCACCGCGACCGATCTGCGCGACTACTTTCGCCTCGGCGTCGCCGATACCAAGGCGCGGTTGGCCGAACTGGTCGAGGCAGGCGATCTGCTGCCGGTCACGGTCGAAGGCTGGGGCTACCCCGCCTATCTCGATCCCGCGGCACGCCAGCCACGCGAAGTCGATGCCCGTGCCCTGCTGGTGCCCTTCGATCCGCTGATCTGGGAGCGCGACCGCACCGAGCGCATCTTCGATTTCCATTACCGCATCGAAATCTATACGCCGGTGCACAAGCGCCAATACGGCTATTACGTGCTGCCCTTCCTGCTGGGCGACCGGCTGGTCGGACGGGTCGATCTCAAGTCCGATCGTGTCGCCGGGCAGTTGCTGGTCCATGCCGTGCACTACGAAACGGGTGTGAAAGCAGCCGATGTCGCCGGTCCGCTGCGCGATGAGTTGCGACTGATGGCCAACTGGCTGGGACTCGAGCGGCTGGGCGGCAGCGGCATGAAAAGGCTAAGGTAGCGTCTGAAATCTGGAAGGGCCTGGAATGAACGATCTGGTGTTGAAGGGCGGCCGCGTCATCGATCCGGCGCAGGGGTTCGACAAGGTGACCGATATCGCCTTTGCAGGCGGCAAGGTGGCGGCGATCGGCGACAATCTCTCGGGCACCGACATGCGCGACGTCTCGGGCAAGGTCGTCTCGCCCGGCCTGATCGACCTGCACACCCATGTCTATTGGGGCGGCACCTCGCTCGGCGTCGCCGCCGAACTGCTGGCGCGCTCCGGTGGCGTGACGACCTTCATCGATGCCGGCAGCGCCGGGCCGGGCAACTTCCACGGCTTCCGTGCCCATGTCATCGAGCCCTCGCCGGTCCGCATCCTGCCCTATCTGAACCTTGCCTTCCCCGGCATCTTTGCCTTCTCCAAAACGGTGATGGTGGGCGAAGCCGCCGACATGCGCCTGCTCGATCCGCGCGAATGCGCCCGCGTGGCGCGCGAGAACAAGGACCTGGTGCTGGGCATCAAGGTGCGCGTCGGCAAGTCGGCCAGCGGCGACAGCGGGATCATGCCGCTCGATATCGCCCTCGACGTCGCCGAGGAAGTCGGCCTGCCGATCATGGCCCATCTCGACGCGCCGCCACCGTCGCGCCACGAGGTGGTGAGCCGGCTGCGCCCGGGCGACGTGCTGACCCACTGCTTCCGCCCCTTCCCCAATGCGCCGGTACGCGCCGATGGCCGGGTGCGCGAGGAGATTTTGGCCGCCCGTGCGCGCGGCGTGATCTTCGACATCGGCCATGGCGGCGGCTCCTTCGGCTTCGGCACCACGAAGAAGATGCTGGCGGCGGGCTTCCTGCCCGACGTGATCTCGTCGGACGTGCATGTGATCTCGATCGAGGGCCCGGCCTACGATCTGCTCACCACCATGTCGAAATTCCTCTGCCTCGGCGTCGACCTGCCGACCGTCATCAAGCTCTCGACCTCGAATGCGGCGGCGGCGATCAAGCGGCCCGACCTCGGCACACTCAAGGTCGGCAGCATCGGCGAAGCCACGATCATCGACATCAAGAGCGGCCAGTTCGACTACGCCGATTCGATCGGCGAAAAAATGATGGGCGACAAGCGGCTACTCTCGGCCGGCGTGGTGCTGGCCGGCAAGTGGTGGCACCCGACCTGATGGCGACAAAAGGCCCGGAACTCAGCTCGCCCGCCTGTGCCGCCGGCGAGGCCGAAGATGTGTACATGGGCTTCGCCGGCAAGGACGAGATCAAGGCCTTCCTCGGCGAACTCGCCGCTGCGGACGAAAACAACCGCGCCACGGTGATGGCGCGGTTGCGCGAATTCTTGCCGCGCTTACGGGACGATGTCGTGCACGCCGAACTCTCGGCGGTCTTGCGCGGCTACGAAGCGAAGGCCTAACTCGCCAAGGCGGCGGGCGAGGCCATCAGCAGCGCCCGGCAGAGCTGCGAGGCGACCTCTGGCGACATGCGGACCGGCATCAAATCGCCGTTCGAATCCATCAGCGCACCGGTGATGCGTCCCGCCTCGCCGTCATGGCAGAAGGCGCCCGAGGCGACGTCGACCATCTGGCGCGGCAGTGCCGCCGGCCCCTCCCCCTGCGTCTGGCGCCGGGCCATCTCGTTGGCGATCTCGCTGAGGTTTTGGACGAAGGCGCGGAACTCGGAGAACTGGGCGACGCATTTCATGGCGTTCTGCTCTTCATCGACGAATACCATCAGGCATTCGCGGCCGTCGGCGCTGACGCCGAGGTGGAATTTGCTCATCAGGCTGGTGGCGTTTTCCATGGAGATTCTCCTAAGAGAGGGTCCCTCTTCAACGGCGGATGCGGCCACTCGTTCCGGCTGCAAAAATCGACGGAACCCCGCGCAACCTGCTGCATGGGACGGCGTTATTTGGGCACGATCGGCTTGGCTTCGCCCTGCCCCCGCTCTGCGAAGCCTCCATCCGGCCGACCGTTACAACCCGCCCCCGGCACCCCGGGGGCGGGTTCACTTCTTTGGAAAACCCCTGTTTCTCATGCGGTTTCTCACAATCTTCTCACACCGGTGAGAAGCCTCCGATGCCCATGGCATCGACACTCCCCGCGATTCTTCTCACTTTCTCACCACCCCTTCTCCGGGGCGGAAATTCAGCTCGCGACCAGCCAAGTCACGGCGAAAAGGCCGGACTCGTCCGTCCAGGTATGGGCCAGCCGGAAGCCGGCATCGGCGGCAGTCGCGGCAATCTGAGCGGGGTCGTATTTGTAGGAATATTCCGTATGGACCCGCTCGCCCTCGTTGAAGGCGAAGGTTCGTCCGGCCACGGTGACCAGCTGATCGCGCAAGGACCGGAAGTAGATTTCGATGCGGCCATCGGCCGGATTGTAGAAGGCCTCGTGCTCGAAAGCGGCAAGACTGAAGGTGCCGCCCAGTTCCCGGTTCATGCGCTGCAGCAGGTTGAGCGTGAAGGCGGCGGTGACGCCGGCCGCATCGTTATAGGCCTCGTGCAGCAGCCGATGATCTTTCTTCAGGTCGACGCCGATCACCATGGCACCGTCGTCCCCCACCAGGCGGCGGGCGCGGCGCAAAAAGCCGGTGGCTTCCCAAGGTTCCAGGTTGCCGATGGTCGAGCCGGGGAAAAAGCCGACGCGACGGCGGGCCGAGCCCACGGTCGAGGGCAGCGCCGAGATCGTCATGAAGTCAGCACAGACCGGATCGACGCGCAGGCCGGGATAATCCTCGCGCAGGCGCTGCGCCGACATATCGAGATGCGTGCGAGAAATATCGATCGGCACATAGGCCGCAAGATCGCCCATGGCATCGAGCAGCAGGCGCGACTTGATACTGGAGCCGCTGCCGAATTCGATCAGCGTGCAATCCGGCCCGGAAAGCCGCGCGATATCGGAGGCATGGGCCCGCAGAATGCCCATCTCGGTACGCGTGACATAATATTCCGGCAGCTCGCAGATCTCGTCGAACAAAGCAGAGCCCTGCGCGTCATAGAGAAAGCGCGCGGGAATGGCTCGCGGGTTGCGTGAGAGGCCGGCCAGGACGGCGCGGCCGAATTCCTCGCGGTCGCTTGCATCGACGACATCGAGTTCGATTACCGAGTCGCTCATGAACCGTCCCCTGCGAGGCGAAGGCCGCCGAACATCCAGCGGGCATCAGGCGGGAAGAAGTTGCGGTAGGTCTTGCGGAGATGGCCGGGCGTGGCGCGGCAGCCGCCGCGCAGCACCATCTGGTTGGCCATGAACTTGCCGTTGTATTCGCCGATCGCGCCATCGGGCTCGCGATAGCCGGGATAGGCGACATAGGGACTGGCGGTCCATTCCCAGACAGTGCCGACGCCCTGCAGCAAAGCGGACGCGGTCTCCCACTCCGCTTCGCGCGGCAGGCGTTTGCCCGCCCATTTGGCGAAAGCCGCCGCCTCGTAGAAACTCGCATGGCATACAGGCTTATCCGGGCGCAACGTCTGCAGCCCCTCTAGAGTGAAGATCGACCAGGCGACGTCCTTCTTCTCCCAATAGAGCGGCGCCTGCCAGCCGCGCTGTTTCACGCAGTCCCAACCCGCCGATAGCCAGAACTCGGGCCGGCGGTAGCCGCCGTCCTCGATGAAGTCGAGATACTCGCCGTTCGTCACGGGACGCGAGGCAATGGCAAAGGGATCGAGCCAGACGCGATGCCGCGGACCTTCATTGTCGAAGCTGAATCCATCGCCTTCGTGGCCGATCTCGACGATCCCTCCCTTGAACGGCAGCCACGCGAGGGGAGGCGCCGCCTCGGTCGCCTCGACGATTGGCGAGCGATACGCCGGCCGCAACGGGTTCATCGACAGTACATGCTTGATGTCCATCAGGATCAGTTCCTGATGCTGCTTTTCATGATGCAGGCCGAGTTCGACGATGGCTTCGCAGTTACCTGCGCCGCTTTCGAGCAGCTTCGTCGTGGCCTCGGTGACATGGCGGCGATAGCTCATGACCTCGTCAACGCCAGGACGCGACAGCAGCCCACGCTGCGATCGTGGATGACGCGGACCGACAGCTTCGTAATAGGAATTGAAGAGATACTCGTAGGCCGGATCGAAGACGCGATAACCGGCGCCGTGCGGACGAAGCACGAAGGTTTCGAAAAACCACGTCGTATGGGCGAGATGCCACTTTGTCGGACTGACGTCCGCCATGGATTGAACGGTCTGATCCTCAGCCGACAAGGGTGCGGCAAGATCTTCCGTAAAGGCCCGGACCGACTGAAAACGCCGTGCGTCCGATGTTACGTGCGTATCCGCACGGTACTCCCGATTCGACACCGATACCCTCCGCACCGGCTTTTAACGTTCAAGACGATACCCGGTTGCAAGCGTCCCGTCGCCTAACACTTATGTGGTAATTGTTGGCGATCGATCATCAGAGGAAGATTACGTGCCGATTTGCGAAATAGACCCATGGCGGACGCAATACTTCGTGAACGTGCCCTGCCCCGCGCATATCCACATTCCGACTGAGGATAGCGACGCATGGCTGTGGAATCCCAAGCACCGCTGGGTTTACGACAAGCTTGCAGTTGCGCTGAGTCAGGGGCTCGCTGCCGCGCCACATGGCGTGGCGCCCGCTTCCTTTCCGGTCTTCTCCAAGCCGATCTACAACCTCAAGGGCATGGGTATCGGCAGTCGGACGATCTCCTCGGCCAAGGAAATGTCGGCGGCGCAAACCGCGGGACACATGTGGTCGACGTTGCTCCAAGGCGATCACATCAGCAGCGACCTCGCGATCGTCGATGGCGCTCCCTGCTGGTGGCGCCATGCCCGCGGCCAGGCCAGCGGCGACGGTACCTTCGATTGTTGGGAGGTTGGCGCGGAAGCCAACGCAGCCGTCGAGTCGTGGTGCGGTCAATGGTGCGAAAAACACCTCAAGGGCTATACCGGCATGGTCAATCTCGAGACCATTGGCGGGCATATCATCGAGTGCCATCTGCGCTTCGCCGACCAGTGGCCGGATCTCTACGGCGGCGATCCCTGGGTGCGGGCGCTTGTCGGCTTGTATGAACACCACAAATGGCAATTCGACGAGATCGACCGTCGTGCCGGCTACAGTGTCGTGCTGTTCATGCCGCACGGTCCGCGTTACCGGTCGCCACCCGACCGGCTGCTGCATGACATGCGGACAATGAAGGGCCTGTCGAGCCTACAGGTCACCTTCCATCCCGATCTCGCTCCCGACAGGCACGCCATGCCGCCCGGTGGCTTCCGGGTGGCCATCGTCAATTGCTGGGATCGGACCGCCGGCAACGACGCCCGCGAACGCCTGCGCCAATGCTTCACAGACGCGGAAGAGCTTCCCCGCCTTTAAGCGGGGAGGCTCTTCGTTCAGTTTAGGACGGTGGATCAGCCCGGGGTGCGGTAAGCCGTCTCGCGCTGGACGCAGCGCTCGTAGCGCTCGGAGCCGCGCGACAGGCCATATGACGAGCAGGCTTCCTGCGAGTCGGCAACGACGCGCGCCTGTGTGTAGTCGTTGCGCGACAGGCGGCCGGCACGGCGGTAGCCGGCCTCACGATCGGCGCACATGCGATACGCATCCGTACCCGGCGTATAGCCGTATACGGTGCACGAATCCTCGGTGGGGGCCGGCACGACGACGGTGCGGGTTTCGTAGGTGCTGCAGGCGGCCGCGAGGCTGCCCGCCAGAACGACGGCGGCGAGACGATAGAACATTTTGAAGTGCCTCCTTGTGAATTCCTGAGTCATCAACGTGAGGCGCGAGTGGAGGTTCCCGCTGCCTGCAATTAGCGAACCAGCAACCGCATGGCGGCCTGATGCGTTGTTTCCAACACAGACAGGGAGTGTTTCATGGAACGCGAACTTACCCCCAACGAGGCCCGCTCCGGCGTTATCAGTGGACGGGTAATCACCGTTCTGCTCATTTCCTCGTTTGGCGCCCTCGCGGCGTTGTCGGCTGTCTGGTGGTTTGGCTTCAGGTGAAATTCGTTGGTCGCTATTTGGTAGCCCTGCTCACGCTCCTCGTTCTCGATGGGCTCTGGCTGGGCGTGGTCGCGATCGGCTTCTATCAAAAAGAAGTCGGCGCGCTTTTGTTGCCAAGCCCGATCTGGGCCGCGGCCATCCTGTTCTACATGGTCCATGCCGCCGGAATCGTCGCCTTCCCTGTACAGCTCGCGCTGCCCAGTTCGTCCTGGATACCGGCTGCCGTCTATGGCGCGTTTTTCGGTCTTTGCGCCTACGCTACCTATGACCTGACCAACCTCGCCACGCTGCGCGGCTGGACGGTGACCATTACCGTCGTCGACATCGCCTGGGGCATGTTCGCGACAGCAGCGGCGACGCTTGTCGTCTGTCGGATACCCGCGCTCAGATAGGCGTCATGTACTCCGGATGCCGCCGGATATAGGCGGCGATGAAGCTGCAGGCCGGGACGATTCCAAAGCCGCGTTTGCGCGTGTCGTCCAGTGCAGCCTTCACAAGCCTGGCGCCGATCCCGCGGCCTTCATCGGCCGCGGGGACTTCGGTATGGGTGAAGATGAGCTGGTTGCCGCGCTGGTGATAGACAGCAAATGCCAAGCCGTGCGGGGCATCGAGTTCGTAACGGCTTTCCGCCTCGTTATGCCTGACGTCGTCCAAGCGCTCTCTCCTCTTTAGCGGTCGACCTCCCAGAACATGGGATAATCCGACTGGATCAGGTTCTTGAGGTCCGACCGGTAGCCTGCGGGGATCGTGAACTGTCCCCACATCACTGACGGCGTCAGCTCATAAGCAACCGCCTGGATATCCGCCGAGATCTTCTTGCGCTCCTCCAGAGTGCCTGCCTGGGTAAACGCCTTGATCAGCGTTGGGATCCGCGCGTCGCAGGACCAGCCGGGATAATCGGGGCTGCAGGTATTGGCGACGTAGAAGTGCGACAGCGGCGAGAACATGTCGGTGCCGTTAGAGTAGACCGGGAACATCGACCAGCCGTCCTTCTTGGCGCGGCGCGCCAGCACGGTCGGCCAGTCGCGCGGCTGCTGCTCGATGGTAAAGCCGATGTCGCGCATGTTCTGGACCAGCAGGCGCGAGGCCGTCTGGCTGATCGAGCCCGCCACTTCGAGGATGATGACCGGCTCGCCTTTGTAGCCGGAGGCTTTGAGCTCTTCCTTGGCCGCCGCCATGTCGAACTTGTTGTTGCCGACACCGGCGTCGGTCGAAAGTGGCGCACCGCACATCCAGAACGACGAGCAGGTCTTGGAGCGGTAGCGCTCGGGCACGCCGATGGCCGTCAGCGTCGCATCCTGGTCGACCAGCTTCCACAGGATCTTGCGTATCGCCGGATTGTCGAACGGCGGAGCCGCGTGGTTCAGGCGGAAATTGCCCTGGAACTGATGGATGCCGCCCAAGCCCACCATTTTGATGTTCTTGTCCTTCTCAAGGAGCGGCAGCATGTCGAACGGCAGGTACTGCATGTAATCGATCTCGCCCGCCATCAGCGCATTGGCGCCGGTCGAGGGATCGGGCAACACACGCAGGGTGAGTTCATCGATCTTCACTTTCTTGCCACCGGCCAGGAAGTCAGGCGCCTCGCTGCGCGGCACGTAATCGGCGTTGCGCGCCAGCACCATGGTATTGCCGTTGCGCCACTGGTCCTTGAGGAAACGGAACGGCCCGGAACCGATCGGCTCGGGAATACGCTGGTCGGACGGCGTGGCGGCGATGCGGGCCGGCATCATCACCGGCAGCGGCGCATTGGGCTTGCCCAATACTTCGAGCATCAGCGGGAACGGCTCCTTGAGCGCGATCTTGAAGGTCTTGTCGTTGGCCGCCTCGATCGAGCCGCTGGCCGCGAGCAGGAGCTTGCCCAGCGCATCGCGCGTACCCCAGCGCTTGAGCGAGGCCACGCAATCGGCCGCCGTTACCGGCGTGCCGTCATGCCACTTGAGGCCGGGACGCAGGGTGAAGCTCCAGGTGAGCTTGTCGGGCGAATTGTCCCAGCTATCGACCATCTGCGGCTTCATCTCGCCCTTCTCGTTCATGGCGAAGAGCGTGTCGAAGATGTGCAGGCCGAAGGTGCGTGTGATGGCGGCGGTGGTGAAATGCGGATCGAAGATCGTGACTTCGGACTCGAGGACGACCGTCAGGCCCTTGGCCGCGCGCGCCTCGCGCGGACGGATGAGAGATGCCGCGGTCAAAGCCGCACCGCCGGCCAGCGCCGAGCGACGATTAATACTCTTAATACGCATGTGTATTGCCCCTATGTTGGCGATGAGCGTAGCGGTCGCTCAAAGGCTATTCAAACCCCGCCTGCCGGAATAGCGCGCGCGACTCGTCGCGCGTGAGGAAAGCGATCCAGCGCTTGACCAGATCGGCCGAGCGGGCACCGCTGGCGATGGCGGCCGAATAGGTCGTGACGTTCTGGATCTCGGCGGGAATCGGTCCGACGACGTAGACGCCGGGCACCGGCAGGATTTCACTGATCTGCGTGATCCCGAGATCACCCTCGCCCTTGGCCACCGCATCCATCACGGCGGTGCCGCCCTGCCGAAACACCGTGCGTGGCGCCAGCTCGGCTTCGAGCCCCTGCTCCTTCACGACCTTGGCGAAGTGAATGCCGCTCGAGGCGCCGGACGACGGGTGGCTGTAGACGATCTTCCTGGCGGCCAGGATGGTGCTCTTGAAGGCGGCTAGTGTCGAGATGTCGGGCGCGGCTTCTCCCTTGCGCATGCCGAGGCCAATTAGTACGCGACCGAGGTCGGTGCGGGTTGCGATATCGACCTTGCCGTCACGCGCCATGGCCTCGAGCGCTGTCGGCGGAGCGATGACCATATCGGCGACTTCGCCTTCCGCCAGGCGTCGGACCAACTCGCCGGCCGTGCCCGTAGCCAGCACGATCTCATGACCGGTCTGCTTCTTGAAATCCTCGGCAAGCCTCTCGACCGTGTGACGCATGGCGCCGGCCGAGAGCAGCCGGATCTGATCGGCCGTCACGGGCGATGCCAGCAGGGCCAACAGCATTGTTGCGAGAGCGACGCGCCAAAGTCTCATGCGAAATTTCTACCTGTCGTCTTTCCCGCCGTCATCATGCAGGATCAGGCCAGTTAATTGGAATGAAATGGGAGCGAAATGACATGAAGCTTTTCGATCTTTCCGGCCGCGTGGCCGTGGTGACCGGCGGCAACGGCGGCATCGGCCTCGGCATGGCGAGGGGCATGGCGGCGGCGGGCGCCACGGTGGTCGTGGGGGGCCGCGATGCCGTCAAGAACGCCGCCGCGGTCAAGGAACTGCAAGGCATGGGCGCCAAGGCCGTCGCCATTCCGGTCGACGTTTTGAAAGAGGACTCCTGCCGCGCGCTGATCGCCGGCACGATGAAGCAGTATGGCCGCCTCGATATCCTGGTGAACAACGCCGGCACCTCCGTGCGCAAGCAGCCGCAGGACTACACCGCCGCCGAATGGCATTTCGTCATCGACAGCAACCTGACCAGCGCCTTCCTGTGCAGCCACGCCGCCTATCCCGAGATGATGAAAAGCGGCGGCGGCAAGATCGTGAACATCGGCTCGATGATGTCGATCTTCGGCGCCTCCTTTGCCACCGCCTATGCCGCGAGCAAGGGCGGCATCGTGCAAATGACCAAGGCAATGGCCACGGCCTGGGCCAAGGACAATATCCAGGTCAACGCCATCCTGCCGGGCTGGATCGACACCGCGCTCACCCAGCGCGCGCGCACGGAAGTCGCAGGCCTGCACGAAAACGTGCTGAAGCGAACCCCGGCAGGCCGCTGGGGCACGCCCGACGACTTCGCGGGCATCGCGGTCTTCCTCGTCGCCTCGGCCTCGGATTTCGTCACCGGCTCCGCCATTACCGTCGATGGCGGCTATTCCGTGCAGGGCTGACTAGCCCGCGATCAGGCTGAAGGCTGTCCAGAGGCCGCCGGCGGCGATAGCCGGGCCATAGGGCAATCCGCCACGCAACCGGGCGGCAACCGTGCTGCCGCTGCCCGGCGCCGCCGGACCGATCGGCACGCCGCACAGGATGGCGAAGCCCAGCGCGCCGCCGGCAAAGGCCATGACGAGCAGCAGATCGATCAACAAGGCCGGGCCGGCGAACAGGCTGGCGCCGGCCAGAAGCTTCACGTCGCCGCCGCCGAAGGCGCCGATGACGAAGAGCAGCGCGCCCGCGCCGAAGACACCGACGCCGCAGGCGAGGGCCCATCCCAGGCCGACAGGCGTCATGCGCCCCGAGGCAAGTCCCGCCAGCGCCCAGACGGCAAAGACGGCGACAACGGCGATGGAAACCGCATTGGCGATGCGCATCGTGCGCATGTCCTGCCACGCCGCGGCGACAAGCAGGCCGGCGAAGACGATCAGGCAAGCTGTCTGAAGGAAACTCAGCAGCAACGACATCCAACACCCATTCGGCGACGATACGCGGAAGCTAGCATAAAGAACGGGCGACCCATTACTGGATCGCCCGTGCGAAACTGATCGATGGCGACGTTGCCGCTCAGGTCATCGAGTTGGCGACGTTGCTCAGCACGTTGGTGACCTTGCCGCCTACGGTGCGCATCGAAGCGATGGCGGCAACCGCGATCAGCGAGGCGATGAGCGTGTACTCGATCGCCGTGGCACCTTGCGTATTCTTCATGAGTCGACGGAAGAGGGACAGCATTTCAGTCTCCGAAAAATTCATAAAGGAAAAATCTTCGCTCCAGTTTAGCTACCTTACTTAAACTCATTTATGAGGTCAAATGGAATTAAAAAAATAATGCAATGTCGCTTTATAACTATATGAATTAGTTAGTGATTCTGATCACCACACCCAACCAGTATGGTAGATTTCAAAGGTCATCACTAAATCTCGAAAAGTATAAATTTGAGATTACGACCTCGCCGCTTCCAGCAGGCGGCCCAGAACTGTCCAGAGACAGAGAAAGGCGAATGCCCCGGCCAACCAGGCAAAGGCGCTGGGCAGCAGGCAGAAGAGGACGAGCGCCAGGACCGTCTCGCTGCCTTCGATGAGGCCCGCGGCATAAAAGAACGACTTGCGGCCCCGCGCCCCGCCGTCGCTCTCGCCGCGCTGGGCTGCGATCACCGCGCGACCGAGGAAAGACGTCGAGGTGGCGACAAAGGTTGCCAGCAGCAGCGCTGCCCAAATAGCGTTCTCCGGCCGCGCCAGGCCCATGCCCAGCGGCACGGCGGCATAAAAGAGCATGTCGCAGACAATATCGAGATAGCCGCCAAAGTCGGTAGCACCGGCATGAGCATGACGGGCGACGGCGCCATCGAGGCCGTCGAGCAGGCGATTGAGCAGGATGATGCCCAACGCTGCCAGATATTGTTCATGAGCCAGCAGCGGCACGGCCAGCAGGCCCACGGCCAAACCGCCCAGCGTCACCGCATTGGCTCCCAGCCCCTTGCTGGCCAGCCAGGCACCAGCACGATCGAGTGGCGGATCGACGACGCGCCGCAGCAGCGGATCGAGCACTAGCGGCGCGCCATCAGGTGGAGGGCGGCGCCCCGGGCTCGACGGCGCGCAGCGGCACGACGGAAGTGGCCTGCTGATCGGCCCTCACCTGCCGGCGGTAGGCCATGACGCTGAACGGGATCAGGGAGGCATAGGTCAGGCCCAGCAAAGACAGGGCGATCCAGGGCGAAGTGGCGAGCAGGCCCATCACCAGCGCAACGCCGAGCAGGCCCGGCAGCACCATATGGCGCGGCACCCGCCCCTTCTTGAAGGAGAAGGTGGGCAGGCGGCTCACCATCAGACCGCCGATCGCCAGGAGTACAGTGCCGACGACGAGAGGATGCCGTACCCAGCCCGATTCGACTTCGAAACTGACGACCAGCGGGATCAGCGCCAGCAGCGCGCCCGCGGGCGCCGGCACGCCCGTGAAATAAGCCCCCGTCCAGACCGGCGGCGGAATGTCGGCATCGAGCGCGGTGTTGAAGCGGGCAAGCCGCAGGGCCGAGCAGATCGGGAACATCAGGGTGACGACCCAGCCCAGAGCGCCACCTTCGTTCAGCGAGGCGAGATAGAGCACCAGCGCCGGCGCCACGCCGAAGCACAGGAAATCCGAGAGCGAATCGAGTTCGGCGCCGAAGCGGCTGGCGACGCCCAGCCGGCGCGCCACGCGGCCGTCGAGCGAGTCGAAGATCGCCGCCACGATAATGGCGATCACCGCCAACTTATATTCGTGCTGCAGGCCAAAGCGGATCGCCGTCAGGCCCGAGCAGAGCGCCGCCAGCGTCAGCACATTGGGGATGAGCCGGTTGATCGAGAAGCCGCGCAAGCCGCCGCGGCGAGGATTGAGGTCGTTGTCCATGGGCAAGTCTCCCTAGAACTCCAACGCCGCGCGCGGTTCGCCGGTTGCCGCCGGGGCGAGTTCGGCCATCACGGTTTCGCCGCCGATCATACGCTGTCCTGGCGAGACCAGCAGCCGGGCGCCGGCGGGCAAATAGAGATCGGTGCGGCTGCCGAAGCGGATATGGCCGAAACGTTCACCTGCAACCACATTCTGGCCGGGCTTGACGTAGCAGACGATGCGCCGTGCCACCCAGCCGGCGATCTGCACGAAGCCGATGCGGCTGCCGTCGGCGCGATTGAGGGCGATGGCCATGCGCTCGTTATCGTCGCTCGCCTTGTCGTCCGAGGCGTTGAGGAACTTGCCCGGCCGGTAGGCCACGACATCGATCGTGCCGGCGCAGGGCGCGCGGTTGATATGGACGTCGAAGACGCTGAGGAAGATCGACACCCGCACCAACGGGTCGCTGCCGAGGCCGAGCTCGGCGGGCGGTACGGCGGGCACGACCATCTGCACGAGGCCGTCGGCCGGCGCCACCAGCAGCCCGTCCTCCTGCGGCACGCCGCGCGGCGGATCGCGGAAAAAGTAGATCGACCACAGGGTCACGATCAGCAGCGGCCAGAACACCCAGGCAGCGCCGGTCAGGGCCCCGACGAACGTCAGGGCGGCAAAAATGCAGATGAAACGCCAGCCGTCATCGAGGATCGGAATGAAGAAATTGGCCAGCATGGACGCCCTCTCGAGGCCGCCGTCCGCTCAGTTGGACTTCGGCAGACTGAAAACCTGGCCGGGGTATATCAGATTCGGATCGCGAATATGGTCTTTGTTGGCCTCGAAGATGACGGTGAAGCGCGTGCCTTCGCCGTAATGGGCGCGGGCGATGCTCCACAGGTTGTCGCCATGCACGATGTGCAGACGCCGGCCGTCGCCGCCGGCCGCCATGGAGGCGCGTTCGAAGGTCATCTCGAGGCGCTGCGCCGGCTTGCCGTCGGCGGCCAGCCGCTCGGCCCGCAAAATGTGCTGTCCGACGCTCACGAGCTGTTCCGGCGACACGCGCCAGCGACCATCCGCCCCCGCCTTGCCTTCGGCCACGGCTTTGCCGTCGAGATAAATGCGAACGTTGCTGCCGGCATTGGCCTGTCCGGACACGGTCATCTGGCCGCGCTCGTCGTAGTCGAGCGTGGACACCGTGAGGTCGCCCGAGCGCGCCACGCCGGCCGCCGTGGGCGGCTGCACCAGAGTGGTGCCCCCTCTCGGCGGGTCGATCACGACCAGCGCCTCTTGTCTTTCGGTACCGGCCACCGCCGGCGGCGGCACGACCACGATCACCGACTGCTCCGACGTCACCGGCGCACGGCCTTCCAGATGCTGGACGACGCGCAGCTCGTGTTGCCCGGGCGCCAGCGGCGGATCCTGGACGAGGATCACCCACTCACCGCGGGCATCGGAATCGGTCTTGGCGATCTCCTTGCCGCCATCGAGCAGGACGATGCGGGCCTTGGGTGCCGACCGGCCGGCGATCACGGCGCGGCCATCGGGCCCCACCCGGACCACGTCGAAGCTCGGCACCATGACGGTGTCGGCACTGGCCGGCGGCGGCTTCACCGGTTCGGTCTTGGCGGGATCGCCGGGAGCCGCGGGCTTGGCGGCGGTGGCCGACTCCGGGGCAGGCTTGGCGGCTTCCGCGATCGCTGCCTGCTCGCTTTGCTTGGCGTACCAGCCAAAGCCCAGCGCCGCCGCCAACACCGCGACACCGACAGCCACCAATCCGATCACGGTACGAGACATATGACCCCTTGCAACGTCCCCTGCTCCCCAGCCGGTTGCGTCGCCACTTTCCCGATGCCACATGATAACATGCCCCGGCACCCGGCGAACCCTGCGGATTGCCTCCTATAAAGAAGTTTAAGTGTCCCTGCCCTCCTCCCTCTGTGTTTACTGCGGCGCCCGTTTTGGTGCCGATCCGACAAATCGAGACATGGCCCCGGCCGTCGGCAAGCTTCTGGCCGACAACGGCATCACCATGGTCTATGGCGGCGGCGGCGTGGGCCTGATGGGTCTGGTGGCCAATGCGGCCCTGGCCGCCGGCGGCAAGGTCGTGGGCGTCATTCCGCGCTTCCTGCTCGAACGCGAGGCCGGCCATCCCGCCCTGACCGAGACCGTGGTCGTGGACAACATGCACGAGCGCAAGCTGCAGATGTTCGAGCGCTCCGAAGGCTTCATCATCCTGCCGGGCGGGCTCGGCACGCTGGAAGAATTCTTCGAGGTCCTCTCGTGGCGGACGCTGGGGCTGCATAACAAGCCCCTCGTCATCCTCGACCACGGGGACTACTGGCAGCCGCTCAAGGCACTTCTGACGCGCGTCGTGGAGGGCGGTTTCGCCGATCGTCGTTACCTCGACCACGTGGCCTTCGTGACCCGGTTCGAGGACATCCTGCCCGCGATAGCAGCCATGCCGAGCGGTCCGGCGACCGAAAAGAAGCTGGATAGGCTCTAACCGGGATGAAGGCCCGGCGCCTCCTGGCCGGTTCGTTCGACATACTCCGTGTAGCCACCGCCGAACTGATGAACGCCCTCGGGCGTCAATTCCAGCACCCGATTCGAGAGCGCGGCCAGGAAGTGGCGATCGTGCGAAACGAACAGCATGGTGCCCTCGAACTCCACCAGGGCTGAGACCAGCATCTCCTTCGTGGCCATGTCGAGATGGTTTGTCGGTTCGTCGAGAACCAGGAAGTTCGGCGGATCGAACAGCATCTTGGCCATGACCAGACGCGCCTTCTCGCCACCGGACAGCACCCGGCACGGCTTCTCGATATCGTCGCCGGAGAAGCCGAAGCAGCCGGCCAGCGACTTCAGCGCGCCGGTGCCAGCCTGCGGGAACGACCCGTCCAGCGATTCGAACACCGTCTCGGCGCCGTCCAGCAGGTCCATGGAGTGCTGGGCGAAGTAGCCCATCTTGACGCTGGCGCCGAGGGTCATGGTGCCCTGATCGGGTTCGGTCGCGCCGGCCACCAGCTTCAGCAGGGTCGATTTGCCCGCGCCGTTGGCGCCCAGCACGCACCAGCGCTCCTTGCGGCGCAAGCGCAAATCGAGCCCGGCATAGATCGGCTGCGAGCCATAGCCCTTGTGAACGTTCTTGAAGCTCACGACGTCGTCGCCCGAGCGCGGCGGGCTGCGGAACTCGAACTGGATGGACTGGCGACGCCGGGGCGGGTCCACCTTCTCGATCTTGTCGAGCTTCTTCACCCGGCTCTGCACCTGCGCGGCATGCGACGCCCGCGCCTTGAAGCGCTCGATGAATTTCATCTCCTTGGCCAGCATCGCCTGCTGGCGCTCGAATTGCGCCTGGCGCTGC
>JBBRFD010000029.1:0-34256 GCA_038224985.1 Reyranellales bacterium | reverse complement strand
CGCGATGCCGGCATCAACGTCACCATGGCCAGGTTCCGCCGCCCCTCGGCCGAGAGCGCGCCGGGCACGGCAAAGGCCGCCGGTCTCTACATCATCTGCGGCATCGAGAAGGACCGCGCGCTCAAGGCCGGCTTCGACGATGCGCTGATGCTCGACTGGAAGGGCGACCTCTGCGAATCGACCGGCGCCAACCTTTTCCTGGTGATCGATGGCAAGCTGGTGACGCCGGTGCCCGACAATTTTCTTGACGGCATCACGCGGCGCGCCGTCATGGGCCTGGCGAAGAAGCGCGGCATGACCGTCGACGAACGGACCGTGCCGCCGTCCGATCTCGACCGCGCCAGCGAGGTCTTCCTCTGCGGCACGGCGGCCGAGATCGTTCCGGTGGGCTCGATCGACAAACATCACTATCAGGCAGGCCCGGTATCGCGCGCCCTGATCGAGGACTTCCAGAAGCTGGTGCGCGAGCCCGACAGCGAAGGCTTCGGCGAAGCCACGCATCTGGTTCCGGCCTGAGCACGCGGGCTACTTCTTCTCCCAGCGCGCGGCGGCCTGGTCGTCGCCCTCGTGGGAACCGACCCAGTGCTCACCGGCCGGCGTTTCTTCGAGCTTCCAGAACGGCGCCTTGGTCTTGAGCCAGTCGACGAGGAATGCGCAGGCCTCGAAGGCGGCCTCGCGATGGGGCGAGCCGACAGCCACCAGGACGATGCGTTCGCCGGCTTCCATGCGGCCGGTGCGATGGACGATCAGCGTGGCTTCGAGCGGCCAGCGCTTGTGGGCTTCGGCCTCGATGGCCTCCAACGCCGTCTCGGTCATGCCGGGATAATGCTCGAGTGTCAGCGCATCGATACGGTCGCGGTGCAGGCCTTCGCGGACATGCATCTCGCGCACCAGGCCAACGAAGGTGGCCAGCCCGCCGATACGCTTGTTGCCTTTGGTCAGCGCCTCAAGCTCGGCGCCAATGTCGAAGTCCGCCTCTTGCACCCGCACGGTCATGGCGTCAGCCGCCCGTGAAGGGCGGAAAGAAAGCGACCTCGCGGGCATCGGCCAGCACGACGTCCATCGTCGCGGTGCGCTGGTCGACGGCGGCACCGAAGGCCGCCCCTTCCGCCAGCGCCTCGGCATGGCCGGCGCTGCGGCCGCGCAGCCAGGCCACAAGATCGCCCACGGTCTTTACCTCGGCCGGCGGCGTCACTTCTTCTTCCGGCACGCCGACGATGCGCTTCATCCAGGCAAAGTAACGGATCTTCATTCACCGGCTTTCGGCGGCTCTTCGGCCATGTGACGCAGGCCGGTGCGCAGATAGTCGTAGCCGGTGATCAGCGTCAGAGCAGCGGCGATCCAGATCAGCCAGAGGCCCAGCATCGTGACCATGGGGAAGGCGGCATCGCCCACCAGCAGGAAGGCGATGGCGGTCATCTGCACGCCGGTCTTCCACTTGGCGAGCTGGCTCACCGGCAGGCCGACGCGCAGCTCGGCCAGGAACTCGCGCAGTCCCGACACCAGGATCTCGCGGGCGAGGATGATAAGGGCTGCCAGCACATGGATGCCGCGGAGCGGTCCCATGTCGACCAGCATCAGCAGGGCGGCAGCAACCAGCAGCTTGTCGGCAATGGGATCGAGGAAACGGCCGAAGCGCGAGATCTGGTGATAACGGCGCGCGAAGTAACCGTCGAACCAGTCGGTAACCGCGGCAATGACGAAGAGGATCATCGACAGCCATTGCGACCAGCCGCGATCGAGCCAGAAACAGGCGACAACCAGCGGAATCGCGGCGATGCGCGACAGCGTCAGGATATTGGCGGTGTTGAGAAGCATCATGATGGGCGCGCCACCTTACCGGCCACTCTGGAAGTGGTCATGGATTTTCTGGGCGATCGCGCCGGAGATTCCCGGCACCGCCTTGATGTCCTCGATGGTGGCGACGGCAACCGCACGGGCACTGCCGAAATGATGCAGCAGCGCCTTCTTGCGGCCGGCGCCGATGCCCGGCACCTCGTCGAGCGCTGACTTGGTGAGCTCGTTGGAGCGCCGCGCGCGATGGGTGCCGATGGCGAAACGATGCGCCTCGTCGCGCATGCGCTGGAGGAAATAGAGCACAGGATCGCGCGGCTCGAGCAGGAAGGGCGTGCGGCCGGTCATGAAGAAGCGCTCGCGTCCGGCATCGCGGTCCGGCCCCTTGGCGATGCCGACCAGGGCGATGTCCTCGAGACCCAGTTCGCTCATGACCTCGCGCGCCACGCCGAGCTGGCCCTCGCCACCGTCGATCAGCACGAGGTCGGGCCAATGCTCCCCACCCGATCCCGATTGGCGATCGGGGTTTTCCTTGAGCGCGCGGCCGAAGCGGCGCGTCAGCACCTCGCGCATCATGGCGAAGTCGTCGCCGGCGGCGCCCTCGGTCTTGATGTTGAACTTGCGGTAGCTGTTCTTGATGAAGCCCTCGGGCCCGGTGACGATCATGCCGCCCACGGCGTTGGTTCCCTGGATATGGCTGTTGTCGTAGACCTCGATGCGCTCCGGTGGCGCATCGAGTCCGAAGACCCGGGCGACGCCTTCGAGCAGCGTGCGCTGCGTGCCGCGCTCGGCGAGGCGGCGCGCCAGTGCCTCGCGCGCGTTGTTCACTGCCTGGTCGAGCGCATCCTTCTGGTCGCCGCGCTTGGGATGGCGGATTTCGACCTTCTGGCCGGCCGAGATCGCCAGCGCGTCCTGCAGCACGTCGAGCTCGGGCACGTCGTGACTCGTGAGGATGAGTCTGGGCGCCGGACGCGCTTCGTAGAACTGGCCGATGAAGGCCGCCAGCACTTCGGGCTCGTCGAGTTCCCTGGCATGCGCCGGGAAATAGGCGCGGTTGCCGAGGTTTTGCCCGGCGCGCAGGAAGAAGACCTGGATGCAGATCTGACCGCCCTCGGCGTGTGCCGCGAAAATATCGGCCTCGTCGATCGAATGCAGGCTGATGAACTGATGCGACTGGATCTGCGTCAGGGCGCGGATGCGGTCGCGCAGGATGGCGGCGCCTTCGAACTCCAGATTGCCCGAGGCCAACTCCATGCGTTTGGATAACGCCTGCTGGATCTCGCGGTTGCGGCCGCCGAGGAAGCCGCGCACGTCGTCGACGATCGAATCGTATTCCGGCTTGTCGATGCGGCCGACGCAGGGCGCCGTGCAGCGCTTGATCTGGTACTGCAAGCAGGGCCGCGTGCGCGCCGAGAAGACACCGTCGGAACAGGAGCGCAGCGGGAAGGCGCGCTGCAGCGCGTAGAGCGTGCGGTTGACGGCGGTGGCGGAGGCGAAGGGGCCGAAATACTCATTGCTCGGCTCGCGCGTGCCGCGGTGCTTGGCCAGTTGTGGCCAGTCGGTGTCGCGGCGGATGACGATATAGGGAAACGACTTGTCGTCGCGCAGCAGCACGTTGAAGCGCGGCCGGAAGCGCTTGATGAGATTGTTCTCGAGCAGCAGCGCCTCGGCCTCGCTGCCGGTGATCGAGAACTCCATGTTCACCGTCGCCGAGACCATGCGCATGAGGCGCGTCGAAAGCCGTGTCGGCTGCGTGTAGGAGCCAACGCGGCTGCGCAGCGACTTGGCCTTGCCGACATAGAGCACCTCGCCGTCGGCCGCGATCATGCGGTAGACGCCGGGCTTGCGCGGCAGTGTGCGCACGAATTCGCCGATGATCCGCGTGCCGTCGGCCAGCGTGCCTTCGGCCGGCGGAGCGTCGGTTTCGCCGTCTGCTGTGGGGTCGGTTTCTGGGTCGGTCGTCATGCTGTGTGCCTGGGGCGGGCCGCACAATGTCGCCGCACCGCGTCCACTACAAGCGGCCGTTCGACCTGACGCTTTGCCTACCGCTCGAGGGCGAACGGAGCTTGTGGGGAAAGCTGTGAAGAACCCCGCAGCCTTGTTGGCGTTACTTTTCCGTCATCGTATTGACGGGAAGATTACGCGGTGGCAGGCAGCTCGCGCGTGGCTGCCAACCCATTGTTTTTGTTTCTGTATTCGGCTTGTGCAAGCCTGATACAATTCGCTGGCGGATCGATTTGTTCCCTTTTCGATCCGTTCGTCTCCCGCGCTGCGATCTGTGGGTAATTGTCCCGCGTCAGAGCACCGAGAGCATGCGTCCGACCAGGGGATGACGCACCACGTCACCGTCGGTCAGCCGTACGACGGCGACATCGTCCATGCCGTCGAGGCGCTTGGCGACGTTGGCGAGGCCCGACAGCTCGGGCAGCAGGTCGGTCTGATCGGGGTCGCCGGTCATCACCATGGTCGAATGCCAACCGAGCCGCGTCAGCAGCATCTTGAGCTGGCCATAGGTGCAGTTCTGCGCCTCGTCGATCAGCACGAAGCTGTTGTTGAGCGTGCGGCCGCGCATGAAGGCCACCGGCGCGATCTCGATGGTGCCGTCTTCGAGCAACTGGCTGAGCCGCTTGGCGCCCAGCCGGTCGTTCAGCGCGTCCCACAGTGGGCGGAGGTAGGGATCGAGCTTCTCGCGCATGTCGCCGGGCAGGAAGCCCAGCTTCTCGCCGGCTTCGACGGCGGGTCGCGACAGCACGATGCGGGAAACCAGACCCGAATCGAGCGCTTCGACGGCGGCGGAGATGGCGAGATAGGTCTTGCCGGTGCCTGCCGGTCCCAGCGCCACGGTCAGCGGCTTGGCCTCGATGGCTTCCATCAATATGCGCTGGTTGTCGCTGCGCGGGCGTATTTTCCGGATGTAGCTTTGGTCGCGATCGTTCGCCGGAGTGGTCTTGTCGAACACCAGATTGTGGATGCGGGCTGTATCGACGGCATGAAGCTTGGCGCGGCGTGCGGCGCGTTTTGCCATTGCGTTACTCCGGTATCATGAGCGGGGACAAAGGGACCGATGATGCCCATAAAAAACGCCCCCGCGAGCGGAGGCGTTGGCAATCGGCTGCAAGTGAAGAGAAGCAGCAGGAGAACGCGGCGGGTGGTCCACCGGTTGACCAATTTCCGTCGGGGCGCTGTGTCCTCAAACGGATGAGCTACCTCCTTCTCTTACGCCAAAAGCCTACTCCCAAAGATTCCGGCGGGCCACCAGATTTATGGTCGGTAGCTGAAATTTCATACTAGGGAAGGTCGAAACACCCTGAGCAGAGCTACGCCTTGGCGATGATCGCGACGGGGCCGCCGCCGGGCGGGCCCTGGTGTTCGGCACCACCGGAAACGTAGAGCAGGGTGTCGCCGATGACGCCGGCGAGCACACCGCCGACGAGGGCGCGGGCGTGGCGCGTCGAGTGGATGTCGCTGTCGTCGAGCATGGTGTGGCGGCGGCCGCGAATCCGGCCCGTCGGTGAGGCTTCGGCCTTGGCGAGAACGGCAACGATTTCTTCGCCCGTGACGCCGAGACGATCGAGCACGCGGCGCGCGGCCTCGGCATCGATGGCATCCTTCATGACGTCATGGTCGATCAGCAGATTGCTGGCCCAGCCCGGCGCATTGCCCAGCACGACGATCTCGTTGCGCAACAGTTCGACGCCCGAGGAGGTGCTGGCGACTTTCGAATAGAGCGACCAGTCGCTGCAGATCGCAGCTTCCGGCGCATCCTTCACTTCACCGAGCGCCAGAGCCACGCCCAGCGCCGAAGCGCCGCGTGACAGCGCCATCGAATGGTAGGTGTCCTCGGTCGCCACCGTGGCGCCGCGCGAAGCGGCTTCCTCGATGCGCTCCTTGGTCAGCAACGGGCATTTGATCTGGACGAAATGCACCTCTTCCCGCGAGGTGATGCCCGCGTCTTTCATCGCCATGGTGACGGCGGCGGCGGTTTCCTCGATTTGCGCCGCACGGCCGATTTCCTCCGGCGTGAAGGCGCGTGTCTGGCCGATGCCGATGGCAAAGCGCGGGGACGTCGATACTTCCGCGGTTTCCTCGCGGCTGAAGATCAGCAGATGCGGCGACAGCCCACCCTCGGTGCCGCCCGACATGACGATGGCGACGCGGCGTTCGATGTCCGACAGCGGGACGCCGAGGCGCTCCGACAACAGGAGCTTGAGGGCCAGTGTCGCGTAGCCCCGGGTAAAGTCGTTGACGCAGCCATTGCCCTCGGTTTTGCCGATGATGGCGATGATCCTGGCCGGATCGACCTGCCGGGCATCGATGGCGGCGGCCAGCGCCCTGGTGTCGCCCGGTCCCGCCGTCGGCAGGCGCAGGACGGAGGCGCGGCGCGCCATCAGGCGGCCTTGCCGGCGTCGCTGCCGTGGCGGGCGCGGCGGCGCTGCACCCAGCTCACCGAGACAAGTGCGAGGGCGATCACCAGGAAGGACACGCCCGTGGTCACGGTGC
Source organism: Reyranellales bacterium (assembly GCA_038224985.1). Lineage (GTDB taxonomy): Bacteria > Pseudomonadota > Alphaproteobacteria > Reyranellales > Reyranellaceae > Reyranella. Next base: position 27,962 of record JBBRFD010000029.1, on the reverse strand, counting down.
CGAGCGCATAGAGCACCGGCGTCGTGATGTTGGTGGTCATGCCGTAGATCTCGAGCGGCAAGGTGTTGAAGGTGCCGGCAGTATAGAGGCTGCGGGCGAATTCGTCGTAGCTCAGGGTAAAGCCGAACAATCCGACGCCGATCAGGCTGGGCAGCAGGATCGGGATCACGACATGGCGCAGCGTCTGCCACGGCGTGGCGCCGAGATCACGCGCGGCTTCTTCATAGCGCCGGTCGAAGCGGTTGAAGACGGCGAACATGATCAAGAGGCCGAAGGGCAGCGTCCAGGTGAGATGCGCGCCGAAGGCCGAGGTGTACCAGGTGGGGTCCCAGCCGAGCACGCGGAACAACAGGCCGATGCCGAGACTGATCAGGATCGAGGGCACGATCAGGCTGGCGATGGCCAGATAGAAGACGATGCCCGAGCCGCGGAAACGCGAGCGGAAGGCGAGGCCGGCCGAGAAGGAGGCCACCACCGTCACCAGCATGCTGAGCACTCCCAGGATCATCGAGCGTTTGAAGGAGCCGGCGAAGTCGCCGACGAGCTGGGCCTCGAACAGGTTCTTGAACCAGTGAACCGAGACGCCATTCATCGGAAAGGTGAGACCGCCAGACGGACCCTGGAAGGACAGCACCAGGATGGTCAGCGTCGGGCCGTAGAGGAACAGCACGAAGAGGGCGAAGAAGGCGCCGAGGCACCAGAAGGCGGGGCCGCGCTTGCCGTGCTGCACGTCACAGCTCCTTGCGGATGTCGACCATGCGCAGCATGGCGGCGACGACGAAGAGCACCAGCAGCAGCAGCACCACGGCATTGGCGGCGGCGGCGGGGTATTGCAGCAGCGACATGGCATTGGCCATCATCAGGCCGACCGAGGCCGAGAGGCCGCCGCTCATCATGCGCACGGTGACGAAGTCGCCCATGACGATGGTGACGACGAAGATCGAGCCGATGGCGATGCCGGGCTTGCACAGCGGCAGGATGACATTGACCAGCGTCTGCCAGCCCGAGGCGCCGACATCGCGCGCCGCTTCGAGCAGGCTGCGGTCGATGCGCATCATCGAATTGAAGATCGGCACCACCATGAACAGCGTGTAGAGGTGGACATAGACGAGGACGACGGAAAAGTTGGAATAGAGCAGGAATTCCAGGGGCTGATTGATCAGGCCCATCTCGATCAGCGTGGTATTGGCCAGGCCATTGCGCCCGAGGAACGGGATCCACGAGATCATGCGGATGACGTTGGAGGTCCAGAACGGGATGGTGCAGATCAGAAACAGCACTGTCTGCATCGTCGGCGAGCGGACATGGAAGGCGACGAAATAGGCGACGGTGAAGCCGATGACGAGCGTCAGCGCCCAGGCCATGGCGGCGAACTGCAGCGTCTGCAGGTAGGTTCTCCAGGTGGTCTCCGAGAACAACAGCTCCTCGTAGTTCTGGAGAATGAAGGTCGGAATGATCGAGGTCGTGGTGTAGTCGAAGAAACTGACGACGACGATCGTGACGATCGGCACGACGAGAAAGAGCAGGAACACCAGCGCCAGCGGTGCGACCTGCAGGTAGGTAATCCAGCTTGAAAAGCGCTTCATGAGAAAGGAGGGCGCCGCCACGGATGGCGGCGCCCCATCTGATCCTTCAAGTCCCTAGGCGGCGATGAACTGGTTCCATTTCTGAACCATATAGCGGTCTTCATCCATCACAGCGTTCCAGCAGGCCACGGCGCCCATGCGCTGGTCGAACGAGCCGCCGTCACGCACGGTGCCGGCCTTCTCCATGACCTTGCCCTGCGGGCTCTTGATGTCGCCCTTGGCCGCCTTGCCTTCCATCCAGAAGCCCCACTCGTCTTCCGACATGTTCTTCTTGGCGGTGTCGAGGACAGCCGAGTAGTAGCCCTGACGGTTGAGGAAGGCGCCCGTCCAGCCGGACAGGTACCAGTTGATGTACTCGTAGGCGGCGTCGAGTTGCGCGCCCTTGAGGTGCGCTGCGATGGCCAGGCCGTCGCCCCACGAGCGATAGCCTTCCTTGAGCGGTTGATACTTGCAGGCGACGCCCTTGGAGCGGACGGCGGCGACGGCGGGCGACCACATCGACTGGATGATGACTTCGCCCGAGGTCATGAGGTTGACCGATTCGTCGAAGGTCTTCCAGAAGGCGCGGAACTGGCCTTCCTTCTTGGTCTTGATCAGGAAGTCGATGGTCTTGTCGATCTCCGCCTTGGTCATGTTGCCCTTGTCGCCGTACTTCACGATGCCGGCCGACTCGCAGATCATCGCGGCATCCATGATGCCGATCGACGGGATGTTGAGGATCGAGGTCTTGCCCTTGAACTTCGGGTCCAGGATGTCCTTCCAGCTCGAGATCTCGCGGCCGACCAGGTCGGGGCGGATGCCCAGCGTGTCGGCGTTGTAGATGGTCGGAACCATCGTGAACCACTGCGTCTCGCTCTTGGCGAAGGTCGTGGCGTCCTGCTTCTCGACGAAGCCGACGGTGTGCGGCGCCGTGCCCTGCGCGATGACGCTGTCGGGCTTCAGCTTGCCGTTCTTGAAGAGCGGAACGATCTTGTCGTAGTAGGTCAGCTTCTTGGTGTCGAAGGGCTGCAGGACCTTGGATGGCCAGATCTTCTTGATCATCCAGTATTCGATGTCGGCAACGTCGTAGGAGTTCGGCTGCGTCACCGCGCGCTGCACGCAGGCGTCCGAATCGAGCGCCGTCATCTGGATCGTCAGGCCGGTATCGGCCTTGCACTTTTCGGCGACCTCGTTGAGGTTCGACACGCCCGTGCCGAACTGGCGCAGCACGATGTTCTTGTTGTTCTGTGCCCAGATCATCGGGAAGCCGGTGACCGCGCCGCTGCCGATGGCGACACCGGCGACGCCGGCGGCGCCCTTGAGCAATTTGCGGCGTCCGACGCCGCTGCTGTTCTTCTTCGTCATGTCTATATCCTCTCCTCTCGCTTGCGACGGCCGGGGGCCGTCTCCCCTCAATTCCCGAGGACGTGCACGTCTTCGGGTGTCCATGACAGAATCACCGGCTGGCCAGGCGCCACCGGTTGGGCATCGAAGCGCGCTTCCGGCACCGTCGCGGCAATCGATTCGAGACCGGGCACGTCGACGCCGACCTGCACCGTGGTGCCGAGATATTCGACCGAACGCGCCACGCCCTTGAGCTGGCCGTTGGTGGCCTCCGTTCCGGGCTGCACGACCATGCGGTCGGCGCGTACCGAGATCATCCTGTCGCCCTGCGGCATGACATTGTGGCCGCCGATAAAGCGCGCGACGAAAGCCGTGGCCGGACGCTTGAAAACGTCGCGCGGCGGCGCGGTCTGCTCGATCTTGCCGGCGTTCATCACTACGACTGTATCGGCCAGCGCCATGGCCTCGTCCTGGCTGTGCGTGACGTGGATGAAGCTGATGCCGAGGCGGGTCTGCAGGCTCTTCAGTTCTTCGCGCATCTTGACGCGCAGGAAGGGATCGAGCGCCGACAGCGGCTCGTCGAGCAACAGGACCTGCGGATCGGTGATCAGCGCGCGGGCCAGCGCTACGCGCTGCTGCTGGCCGCCGGAAAGCTGGGCGGGCAGGCGGCCGGCGAAACTGCCCATCTGCACGCGGTCGAGCATCTCGCGGGCGCGCTTGCGCCGCTCGATCTTGTCGACGCCGCGCATCTTCAGGCTGAAGGCGACGTTGTCGGTGCAGTCGAGGTGAGGGAAGAGGGCGTAGCTCTGGAACATCATCGCAGTTCCGCGCGCGGCGGGCGGCAGGCCGGTGATATTGTCGCTGCCCAGGATGACATCGCCTTCGGTGGCTTCCTCGTGACCGGCGATCATGCGCAGGGTGGTGGTCTTGCCACAGCCGCTCGGGCCCAACAGGCAGCAATAGGTGCCGGCCGGGATGCGCAGGTTGATGGCATCGACGGCGGCGGTTTCGCCGTAACGCTTGGTCAGGTGGACCAGTTCGATATTGGGCGGGGTGGCCATGCAAGACGCGCGGTTGCAAATTCCGTGCCGACGGTTGCCGGTACGAGAGCCTTGTTGGCGCGGCTCTTGCTCGACATTCTGCACTTCCGGACGGACAGGCAAGGGAACAGGTACGCATATGAGACTGATTGGCGTCGATGTCGGCGGCACCTTCACCGACCTGGTCTATGCCGACACCGAGGCGGGCAAGACCGCGGTCCACAAGATATCGACCACGCCGGACGATCCCTCGCGCGGCGTCGTCGACGGCTTGATGGCGCTTTGCGACAAATATGAGATTCCGCGCGAGACCATCGACACGGTCTTCCACGGCACCACCATCGCCACCAATGCCGTGCTCGAGCATGACGGCGCCGTGACCGGCATGATCACGACCGGCGGTTATCGCGACATCCTGCATATCGGCCGCCATCAGCGGCCGCAGCACTACTCGATCATGCAGGACATTCCCTGGCAGGATCGGCCGCTGGTCAAGCGTCGCCATCGCAAGACGGTGAAGGAACGCCTAATCCCGCCGCGCGGCGAGGTGCTGGAGGAGCTCGACGAGGAGGGCGTCCGCCAGGCCGTTCGTGAGCTCAAAGAGGCGGGCGTCGAGGCCATCGCCATCTGCTTCCTGTTTTCCTATCTCGACGGCGCGCATGAAAAGCGCGCGATGGAAATCGTGCGCGAGGAATACCCGGCCTGCTTTGCCACGACCTCGTCTTCGGTCTCGCCGCAGTTCCGCGAGTTCGAGCGCTTCACCACGACGGCGATGAACGCCTTCGTCGGCCCCAAGGTGCGCAATTACGTGACGCGTCTGGAGTCCGAGATCGAGGCCAATGGCTTCAAGGCCGAGCTGCGCATCATGGCCTCCAATGGCGGCGTCGCCACGCCGGGCATGGTGGCCGAACGGCCGGTGCTGACGCTGCTTTCCGGTCCGGCGGCCGGCGTGATCGGCGGCGACTGGGCGGGCGGGCTGTCGGGCCAGCGCAATCTCATCACCTTCGATGTCGGCGGCACCTCGGCCGATATCGGCATCGTCACCCAAGGCGGCTTCGGCGAAGCCACGGCACGCGACACCTGGATCGCCGGCTTCCCCGTGCTGGTGCCGATGATCGACGTGCATACGATCGGCGCCGGCGGTGGCTCCATCGCCTTCGTCGATCAAGCCGGCGCCTTCAAGGTCGGCCCGCGCTCGGCCGGCGCGGTGCCGGGACCGGCGGCCTATGGACGGGGCGGCACGCGCGCCACCGTGACCGATGCCAATGTCGTGCTCGGCCGTCTCGATCGCGGCAGTTTCCTTGGTGGCAGCATGTCGCTCGACGAAGTGGCGGCGCGCCGCGTCATCGGCGAGCTGGCACGCGAACTCAACATGACGGATCGCGAGGCGGCCGAGGGCGTGATCACCGTGATCAACGCCAATATGGCCAATGCCATCCGCTCCAGAACCGTCCAGAAGGGCATCGATCCGCGCAACTACACGCTGGTGGCGTTCGGTGGCGCCGGCCCGCTGCATGGCGCCGAAGTGGCGGAGATGCTGGGCATTCCCGAAACCATCGTGCCGCCGCATCCCGGCATCACTTCGGCGGTCGGCCTGCTGATCAGCGACCTGCGTTACGATGCCATCCGCACCTCGTTCCAGGTCTCGGGCGCCGTCGACCTGCCACGCGTCAATGCCGACTTCGCGGCTATGGCCGAGGAGTTGGCCGGTCGATTCACTGCCGACGGCATCGCGTTGTCGAAAGTCACCTTCGAGCGCCGGGGCGACCTGCGCTATGTCGGCCAGGGCTACGAGCTGCGCGTCACCTTCCCCGACGGCAAGCTCGACGATGCGGCGATGGCCACGGCCTTCGATGCCTTCCACGAGGTCCACAAGCGCGAATACGGCCATCACTTCGCCGACCAGGCCATCGAGATCGTGAACCTGCGGCTGGTCGGCGCGGCCAGTGCGGCCAAGATCGCCAAGCCGCAGCCGGTCGCCGGCACTTCCTTGGCCGCCGCCAAGCTGCGCAGCGGCCTGTGCACCTTTCGCGTCGGCGCCCAGCTCGCCGACTACCCGACCGACTTCTATCGCCGCGATCTTCTGCCGCTCGGCGAGCGCATCCCCGGTCCCGCCATCGTGCTGCAGATGGACTCGACCACGGTCGTGCCGCCGCAACATACTTTCGAAGCCGATTCAGCCGGCAACCTCATCATCCGGAGGGTTTCATGAGCACCGCGCCTCTTCGCCAACCAAAACTCAAGCCCGACCGTATCGACCCGATCACGACCAGCGTCATCCAGGGCGCGCTGGAGAACATCGCCGTCGAGATGGGCTACAAGCTGATGCGCATGAGCTACTCCTCGATCATCCGCGAGTCGGAGGATTTTGGCGCGGCGCTGGTCGATGCCGAGGGCAGGGGGCTCGCCGAATCGGCGCAGTCGACGCCGCTGCAGTCGGGACCGATCCCCGGTTACATCCGCGGCATCCTGAAGACACTGAAGGATCGCGGCGACGTCATCCGTCCCGGCGACGTCATCATGCATAACGACGCCTATGCCGGCGCCAGCCACGGCCCCGACGTCGCCTTCGTCGTGCCGGTCTTCGTACAGGGTCGAATCATCGCCTATGCCGCGACGACGGCACACCACCTCGATATCGGCGCCCTTTCGCCCGGCTCCTGCGGCATCGTCGAGGCCATCGACGCCTATGCCGAGGGCCTGCAGTTCAAGGCCATCAAGGTCTACGACCGCGGCGTCAAGAACGACATGGTCTGGCAGATCGTGCGCGACAATATCCGCGCCTCCGACCTCGTGGTCGGCGACATGGATGCTCAGGTCGCGGCCTCGCGCATCGGCGCCGAGCGCCTGGTCGAGCTGGTCGAGCGCTATGGCATCGAGACCTTCGATCTTGCCTGCGAGGCGCTGATGGATCACGCCGAGCGCCTGATGCGCCAAGCCATCGCCAAACTCCCCGACGGCGTCTATCGCGCCGAGACGGCGATCGACGGTTATCTCGATTCGGACGATCCGTCGAAGAAGGAACTGCCGATCGTCGTCACCATCACCAAGAAGGACGACTCGCTGGTCGTCGATCTCACCGGCACAGCGCCGCAAGTGCCCGACCGGCCGATCAACATGCCGCTCGAAGGCACCGCCGATATTGCCATCTGGCTGACCATCCGCTCTGTCCTGCTCGACACCGAGGTGCACGGCCACATCCCGGTGAACGCCGGCCTGATCCGCCCCATCACCATCATCGCGCCCAAGGGGTGCCTCGCCAATCCGACCTTCCCGGCGCCGACCATCGCGCGCTTCTGCCCCGGCAATCAGCTCGCCGACACGGTGATGAAGGCGCTGTCGGGCGCCATGCCGGGCAATGTCTCGGCCGGCATCGGCAACCTCAAGGTCATCGCCTTCTCCGGCCTCAAGGACGAGACGCATTGGGTGCATATGGAGATCTTCGAGGGCTCCTATGGCGGCCGTCTCGGCAAGGACGGCATGGACGCCGTCGACACGCTCTACGCCAACACCCGCAACAACCCGATCGAGGACATCGAGACGCATCTGCCGCTGCGCGTCCTGCGCTACGAGCTGCGCGAAGACGTGGCCGGCGCCGGCAAGTGGCGCGGCGGGCTGGGCTCGATCCGCGAATTCGCTTTCCTGAGCGACGGCGGCGCTTCGGTCGAGGGCGAGGGCCATCGCTACCGTCCCTGGGGCTTCCTCGGCGGAGCTGAAGGCATGCCGGCCAAGCTCGACCTGATGACGCCGGGCAAGCCCGACCGCGCCCTGCCCTCGAAGGTGCCGCACATGAACATCGCCAAGGACGGCAGCTTCGTCTGCTACGGCCCCGCCGGCGGCGGCTACGGCAACCCGCTCGAACGCGATGCCGCCAATGTGCTGGACGATGTTCTGGATGGGCTTGTCTCGGTCGAGACGGCCAGGCGCGACTACGGCGTCGTCATCGCGAATAACCTTGTCGATCAGCTGGCGACGGATAGACTTCGCAAGGCATGAGCGGATACGGCCTTATTGGCTTCGGCAAAATCGGACGGCGAGTAGCGGCAAGGCTGGCAGGGGCGAGCGACGCGCCTCCGCTCGTCGCCACGCTGACCCGCTCGACAAGCCTCGCGGAGTTCATCGCGAAGAAGCCCGCCATCGCCATCGAATGCGCCTCGCGCGCGTGGCTGGCCGAACACGGTGCGACGGTGCTCGCCGCCGGCATCGACCTCGTGCCGCTGTCGCTGACGGCCTTGGCCGACGAAGCCGTCGAGCGCCGCCTGATGGACGCCGCCGCACACGGCCCGGGCCGGCTGGAAATCGCGCCCGGCGCCATGGGATCGCTCGACCTTCTGGCCATCGCACGCGAGGAGGGGCTCGAGCGCGTCGTCTATCGCCAGCTCAAGTCACCGGCGATGTGGCAGCTGACGCCGGCGGCGAGTCTCACCGATCTCGACTCCCTCCGGGAGCGCACCGTGTTCTTCAAGGGCAGCGTCCGCGCGGTGGCAAGGCACTTCCCCGACAATCTCAACACCTCGGTCGGCGTGGCGCTGGCCGGCCTCGGGCTCGACCGTACAGAAGCCGAGCTGGTGGCCGATCCGGCGCTGAGCGAGACAGCGCACGAACTCGACCTTTACGCCGCCGCCGGCAATGCGACGCTGCGGCTGGGGGGGCGCGCAGTTGGCCTGGGCGATCCGGTCGACTACACCACCTTCAGTCTGATGCGTCTGTTGAAGCGTCGCCTCGCGCGGGTGGTCATATGAGCGTCGCGTTCCTGCAGGAATTGATCCGCGCCCAGAAAGGCGGCGAGGCGGCCGTGCAGAAAGTCGTGGCCGAGGCGGCGCGTGCGCTGGGCTGCTCGGTCGAGACCGTGCGTTACGCGCCGGGCGACGTGCCGATGGTCGGCGAATTCGCCAGCGCCCGGGCCATCGATGCCGGCGAGCGCGAAAGCGTCGTAGCGACGTTTAGAGGCAAGGGAGGAGGCCGCAGCGTCATCTTCTTCGCCCACCCCGATGGCGAGCCGCTGGTCAGGATGGAAACCTGGCAACGCGATCCCTTCGGCGGGATTGTCGATAACGGCCGCATCCATGGCTGGGGCGTTGCCGACGATCTGTCGGGCGTCGCCATCATGATCGAGGGGCTGCGGGCCGCGCTGGCGTCAGGCAAGACGCCATTGGGCGACGTGATCCTCGCCAGCACGCCCAGCAAGCGCCACGCGCGCGGCGTCTCGGCGTTGTTGCATGGTGGCTTGAAAGCCGATGCGGCGGTCTATCTCCACCCGGCCGAATCGGGTGTCGGCATGCGCGAGATCAAGGCGTTTTGCCTGGGCCAGCTCGATTTCCGCATCACCGTGCCGGGCAAGCCGCCGCCGACCAACGAGATCAGCCATCTCGCCTTCACCCATCAGGCCTCGAATCCCGCCGATGCGCTGGCCGCGATCCATGGCCGCCTGCGCGACTTCGAGGAACGCCGCGCTGCCACACTCAGCCATCCGCTTCTCGACCACGCATCGAACCTCTTGATCTCGCATATCAGCGTCGGCGCGCCGGGCATTCACACGCGGGTCGCGACCGAAGGCATCCTGGAAGGCGCTTTTTCGTTGCTGCCCTCGGAAGACATGAAAGCCGTACAGGCAGCGGTCGAGCAGGCCGTCGGAGAGGGTGCGCGGCTCGAGTGGCTGTCCGGCGTCTCCGGCGCCGAGGTGCCGCTCGATCATCCGCTTTATCGCACCGTCGCCGGGGCCATCGTCGCCGTGACCGGCCAACAGCCTCACGTCAATCCGCTCCATACCGCCAGCGACATCCGCAATCCCATCGTCCAGATGGGCATGCCGACCGTCGGTTTGGGTCCCCTCGGTGGCGACCTGACGCAGAACGGCCACCATGACGAGTGGATCGACGTCGAGGATTATCGCCGTGCGGTGCAAGTCGTGGCCCGGATCATCGAGCGCTGGTGCGGTATGTCCTAGCGCCGGTCGGGTTTCGGCTTCAAAATTGCATACTGCTCGGGGACCATTAGGGAGATTTCAATGAATACGATTCGTCGCCGCACTCTTCTGCAGGCGGGTGCCGCCGTCGCTGCCACCACCGCGCTGCCGGGTCCCGCTCGCGCCCAAGCCAAGATCGCGCCGCCCAATATCGTCAAGGCCGGCACGTTGATCATGTCGATCAACCCGACCCTGCCGCCGCTGCAGTTCGTCGACGACAAGGGCCAGCTCCAGGGCATGCGCGTCGAGCTCGCCAACGAACTCTGCAAACGCATGGGCCTCGCACCCGAGTACATCCGCACTGAATTCGCCACCATGGTGCCCGGCCTCGCCGCCAAGCGCTGGGACATGATCAACACCGGCATCTTCTTCACCGAAGAGCGCTCGAAGCTAATGTACATGGTGCCCTACGAGCAGGCCGCCATCAGCTTTCTCGCCGCCAAGGGCAATCCGCTGGGCATCAAGTCGATCGACGACCTCGCCGGCAAGAAGATCTCCGTCGAACTGGGCGGCATCGAGGAGCGGCGCACCCGCGAGGTCGCCAAGATCCTTCTCGACAAGGGCCTGAAGCCCGTCACGGTGCTGACCTTCAACAATTTCGCCGAGGCCTTCCAGGCCTTGCGCGCCGGACAGTCCGATGCCGCCACCTCGATCGACGCCACGGCGATGTTCATGCAGACGCGCGGCGACTTCACCCGCGCCATCGCCGGCGTCTTTCCACAGACCGCCTGCTTCGCCTTCGCCAACAAGACGCTGGCGCTGGCCGTGGTCGATGTGTTGAACGCCACCAAGAAGGACGGCTTCTACGACAAGCTGCTCGACCAGTACGGCGTGCTGAAGGTCGAAGCGCCCTTCGCCATCAGCGGACCCGGCCCGGCATAAGGGTCCCGCGTAAGCATGACGGTTTGGAATTGGGAAGGCTTCTGGGGGTACTTCACCAACCTCTACCTTCTCGAAGGCGCGCTGTGGACGATCGGTCTGACGATCAACACGCTCATCTTCGGCGGCATCATCGGCCTTGCCTTGGCGGTGATGCGGCTTTCCAGGCATAAGGCGCTGTCGCGGGCGGCCCAGGGTTACATCTGGATCTTCCGCGGCACGCCGTTGTTGGTGCAGCTCATTATTATCTATACCGGCCTGCCGCAACTCGGTCTGGTGCGCTTCTCCGTGCTCGAATCGGCGCTGCTGGGTCTGGCGCTGAACGAGGCGGCCTATCTCTCTGAAATCCTGCGCGGCGGCATTCTCTCGGTCGCCAAGGGCCAGACCGAAGCCGCCCGCGCGCTGGGGTTGAGGCCGTTCCAGATCTTCCGCCAGATCGTGCTGCCGCAGGCGCTCCGCGTCATCATCCCGCCGCTCGGCAATTCGGTGAACGGCCTCTTGAAGACCACCTCGATCGCCTCGGTCATTTCCATGGAGGAGGTGCTACGGCGCGGCCAGATCCTGATGCAGACCAAGTTTCAGGTGCTGGAAGTCTTCATGGTCGTGGCCATTCTCTACCTCGCCATGACGACCTGCTGGGATTTCGTCCAGCGCCGCATCGAGGCGTATTACGGCAAGGCCTATGGCGCCGTCATCGACACCAGCAAGCAGTTCGCGCGGGATGACCGGTAGGTTTCAGCTCGCCTTCTTGAGTCTCTCGTCGGCCAGCACGCCCATCTCCTGAAGCACCTTGCGCAGGGCCGGACGCTGCGCCTCGGGCAACGGCAGGCGCGGCGCGCGCGGCGGGCCCATCGGCATGCCCATCATTTCGACGGCGGCCTTGGTGCCGGAAACGTAACGGGGGCCGCCGACCCAGTGCAGGATCGGTGTCAGCTTCATGTAGAGCGCCAGGCCCGCGTCCCTGTCGCGCTTGTCGGCCACCAGGTTGAACATCTCGGCCGACCAGCGTGGCAGCACGTTGGAGCAGACCGCGACCCAGCCCTCGGCGCCCAGCCAGAACGACTCGTAGCCCAGGACGCCGGCGAAGACCGTGATCTTGTCGCCAGCCAGGCGAATGATGTCGCGCACGCGCGTCGGGTCGAGCGTCGATTCCTTGACGTAGAGGCAATTGGGAATCTCGGCGATGCGCGCGATCAGCTCGGGCTGCATGTCGACATTGGCCGTGGCCGGGTTGTTGTAGACCATGACCGGGATCGAGATCGCTTCGGCGGCCTTCTTGTAATGCGCAAAGAGCTCGTCGTCGGTCGGTACGCTGTAGAAGGGCGGGATGATCATGACGCCGTCGGCGCCCATCGACTCGGCCTCGCGGCTGGTGCGCACGACCTCGTCGGTCCATTCGGCGCCGGTGCCGATCAGCACCGGCACGCGGCCGGCGGCCTGCTTGACCACCGTCTCGACGACGGTGCGGCGCTCGTCGGGCGTCACGCTCAGGAACTCGCCGGTGCTGCCCAGCGGAATCAGGCCGTGGATGCCCTCGGAAATCTGGAAATCGACCAGGCGCTTCAGCGCCGGCACGTCGACGCTTTTGCCGTCGGCGGTAAAGGGCGTGATCAGGACGGTGTAGGTGCCGCGAAACTTCTTCATCGCAAACTCCAGTCGACGGGGTAGTGTTGTCATATCATGCGTCTCAAAAATCCGCACATGCAGGCCGCCGCGCCCGTCCGTCTCACCTTCGACGGCCGTGAAATCGACGCCCTGCCGGGCGAGACCATCGCCGCGGCCCTGGGCGCCGCCGGCATCACCGCCACCCGCAGCGCCCGCTCGGGCGCGCCGCGCGGGCCGTTTTGCGGCATGGGTGTGTGCTTCGATTGCCTCGTCACCGTCGACGGCCGCCCGAGCCAGCGCGCCTGCCTGACCAAGGTCGCCGCCGGCATGGAGGTCCGTTCCGTGCCGGTGCCGGGCAGCGTGCCGCCGGAATATGCCGTGGAAACTGCCGAGCAGGCCTGCGATGTGCTTGTCGTCGGCGCCGGCCCGGCGGGCCTGTCGGCGGCGCGGCGTCTGGCGCTGGCCGGCCTCGATGTCATCGTGGTCGACGAGCGGCTGCATCCCGGCGGGCAATACTTCAAGCCATTGGCCGCGTCGCACAGCGCCGAGACGGACGCGCTCGACAAGCAGTTCCGCGACGGCGCCGTGCTGCGTGAATCGGCGCTTTCTGCGGGTGTGCGCATCCTCAACGAGACGACGGTCTGGGCCGCCTTCACGGCCACCGAGGTTGCCGCCGTCGTGGCGGGCAAAGCGACGATCTTCCGGCCCAGGCGCCTCGTGCTGGCGACCGGCGCCTATGAACAATCCTGGCCGGTGCCGGGCTGGACGCTGCCCGGCGTGATGAGCGTCGGGGGCTTGCAGACTCTGGCGCGGTCGTATCGTGTGGCGCCGGGCGAGCGCATCGTCGTCGCCGGCAACGGCCCGCTCTGCCTGCAGACTGCCGTCGAGCTGATCGAGGGCGGCGCCAATGTCGTGGCGGTAATCGAGGCGGCGCAACGCCCCGGTCTCGCGCAATGGCAGGACGTGATGGCGGCGGCACTGGCCGACCCTGCGCTGATTTTCAACGGCGCGCGCATGACGCGCCGCCTCGGCGACCGCATGCGCTGGGGCCAGCGCGTGACGCGCCTTTTCGGTGAGGATCGTGTGCGTGGCGTCGAGGTCGGCGGAGTGACCATCGACGCAGACATTGTGGCACTGGGCTACGGTTTCGCCTCGTCGTCGGAACTGGCGCGCTCGCTGGGTTGCCGCCATCGCTTCGTGACACGTGGCAGCGGCTCGATGGAGACCGTGACCGACGGCGACGGCCGCACCAGCATCCCCGAAGTCTTCGCCATCGGCGACGGCGCCCGCTTCGGTGGTGCGCAGGCGGCGCAGGCGCAGGGCGAGATCGCGGCGGCGGCGATCTGCGGCGACCTGCACCGCGTCGTGCCCAAGCCCGTCGAAGCCGGCAAGGCGCTGGCCCGCGCGGCGCGTTTCCAGAGCGCGCTCTGGAGCCTGTTCAAGGCGCCGCCCTTCGATCCCGCCGCCATCGCCGACGAGGCCATCGTCTGCCGTTGCGAGGAAGTGACGGCGGGCGAATTGCGCGAAAAGATCGCCGCCGGCTATGACCGGCCGGCCTCGCTGAAGCGCGCCTGCCGCGTCGGCATGGGCCGCTGCCAGGGCCGTTACTGTGCCGCTACGGTAGCGCGGCTCTGTAACAGCGAAGAGGTGGGCGAGTTCGGCCTCTTTGCGCCGCGCCCGCCGGCCAAGCCGGTGCCGATCCATACGCTGCGCGTCGAGCAGCCGGAATGGACCGGCCATACCGATTTCACCGCGCCCGACATGTCGCGCCAGCGCGATATCGCGCCGCTGCCGGTCGAGAGCGTCGATACGCTCGTGATCGGCGGAGGTGTCGCCGGCTCCTGCGTTGCCTATTGGCTGGCGCGCGAGGGCATCGAGGCCATGGTGGTCGAGCGCGACGACGTCAACCTGCAAGCCTCCGGCGCCAATGCCGGATCGCTGCACGTGCAATTGCTGGCCTTCGACTTCTCGCTCGACACGCCGGTCGCCAACCGCGCCGCCGACACGCTGCCGCTCGGACCGCCGTCGATCGCGCTGTGGCAGGAAATCCAGCGCGACAGCGGCGTCGATCTCGAGGTAAAGGTCTGCGGCGGTTTGATGCTGGCCGAGAGCGCGCGCGACGTCGAATTCCTCAAAGGAAAAATCGCGCTGGAGAAGAGCCGTGGCATCGAGGCCGAGCTGATCGGCGCCAACGAGCTGCGCGCCATGGAGCCTGGCATCGGCGACGTCGCCCTCGCCGCCGAATGGTGTCCGGGCGAGGGCAAGATCAATCCGCTCAAGGGTACCTATGCCGTCGTTGCCCGGGCCAAGGCGTTGGGGGCGCGCTTCCGGCGCGGCAGCAGCGTCACCGCCATCGAACGCGACGGCATCGGCTGGCGCGTCACCACCAGCCGGGGCGAGATCAAGGCCAAGCGCATCGTCAACGCCGCGGGGCCGTGGGCGGCGCAGATTGCTTCCATGGTCGGTGTCACCATCCCGGTGCGCGCAGCACCCTTGCAGATGATCGTTACCGAACCGACGGCGCCGACGCTGCAGCGCCTCGTCGCCTATGCGTCGCGCCATCTCACGCTGAAGCAGATGGGCTCCGGCGCCTTCATGATCGGCGGCGGCTGGACCGCCGGCCTCGACGAGCAGCAGAAACTGTCGCGGGCGCTGCGCGGCAGCGTCGAAGGCAATCTCTGGATTGCGTCGAGAGCTGTACCTGCCCTGGCCGACCTCCACGCCATCCGCATCTGGGCCGGCATGAACATCAACATCGACCGCGCCCCCATCCTCGGCGAAGTCCCCGGCCTGCCGGGCTTCTACAACTGCGTCAGCTCCAACGGCTATACGCTGGCACCGGTTCTCTCGCGCCTGACCGCGGAGTTGCTGGCCGGCAAATCGACCAGCCTGCCGGTCGGCGCCTACTCGATGGATCGGTTCAACTAACCGCCCTTGGCGCGAAACGCGAGGATGTCCCAAGTCACGTCGGTGGCGCGGGTCACGGAGGTGCGGGCGGTGTGGTGGAGGACGTCCAAGGCATGAGGTTTGGCCAGGGCAATCGTCTCCCCGGCCGAGACATTGAACATGCGGCGGCCTTCGGGAACGGGGCCGTGGCGCAAGCTCATGATCAGGACGCCGCCAGGCGTCACGAGGCCCGCGACGGCCGGCATCGCATGGGTGCGCTGGCCGGCGTCGAGATGCATCCAGACGGCGGTCATCATGACGAGATCGAAGGGCGCTTGCCGTGCTCGCACCGCGGCGAGATCGGGCAGGCCGTCGTCGATCCATTCGACGGCCGAACCGGCATGAAGGCGCTGGCCATGCGCCCGCATTTCCGGCGTCGGCTCGGCGGCGACGACCGTGTAGCCGCGTGAAGCAAGGGCCGCCGCATCGCGGCCGGTGCCGGCGCCGATATCGAGCGCACGGGCGGGCGGCGCCGGCATCAGCGCCAGCGTGTGGCGATGGACATGCTCGAAGGTCAGGCTTTCGTATCGCTCGACCAGCGTGTCGGCGGTCTCGCCATAGGCCTCGGTGCCGCTCACGCGCGCCATGCTCAGGTGAAGCCCTAGTTGAAGATAGACGGATCGATGATCGGCCGGCCGCGCGGGCGGGCGGCTTCGGGGCGGTCGCAGCGCTGGAACTGGCCGCGTCCGGCGGCGCCGCTCATCCTGCCTTCGTCCATCACGACCTCGCCGCGCGACAGCGTCATCACCGGATAGCCGGTGAGCTCGCGGCCCTCGTAGGGCGTGTAGTCGCAATTGTGATGCAGGATCGAGTTGGTGAGGCTCACCTTGCGCGTCGGATCCCACAGCACGATGTCGGCATCGGCACCGACGGCAATCGTGCCCTTGCGCGGATGCAAGCCGTAGATCTTGGCGGCATTGGTCGAGCTGATGGCGACGAACTGCTGCAGGGTGATGCGGCCCTTGTTGACGCCTTCGGAGAAGAGCAGCGGCAGGCGCGTTTCGACGCCGGGCACGCCGTTGGGAATCTTGCGGAAACTCTGCGCCGCGCCGGGCAGCTTCTTGCCGCGCACGTCGTCGTACTTGAAGGCGGCATGATCCGACGACAGCACCTGGAAAGTACCGGCCGCGAGGCCGGTCCAGATGTGCTCCTGGTTCTCGGTACCGCGCGGCGGCGGCGAGCAGACGCATTTGGCGCCTTCGTCGCCCGGCAGGTCGAAGTCCTCTTCGCTCAGGAAGAGGTATTGCGGGCAGGTCTCGCCATAGACGCGCAAGCCTCGCGCCTGGGCGCGCTGGATCTCGTGCATGGCCTCCTTGGCCGAGACATGCACCAGCAGCATCGGCACGTCCAAAAGCTCGGCCAGAGAGATGGCGCGGTGCGTGGCTTCGCGTTCGATGATGAAGGGCCGCGAGGTGGCGTGGAACTTGGCGGCCGTCATGCCCTTGAGCTCGAGGCGTTCGGTCAGCCAGGCGATGCAGTCGGAATTCTCGGCATGGATCATCAGCATGGCCTGCTCGCGGCGCGCCGCGGCCAGCGCATCCAGTATCTCGCGGTCGGTCAGCTTCACGTCGTCATAGGTCATGTAGACCTTGAACGAGGTATAGCCGTCGGCGACCAGGGAAGTGAAATCCTGGCCCATGATCTTGGAACTGGCGTCCGAGAGGATCACATGGAAGGCGTAGTCGATCAGCGACTTGCCCTCGGCGCGGGCGTGATACTTGTTCACCGCATCGCGCAGCGGCTGGCCCTTGTTCTGGTAGGCGAAGGGAATGATCGTCGTCGTGCCGCCCGCTGCGGCGGCGCGGCTGCCGCTCTCGAAATCGTCGCAGAAGACCGAACCGTCGGCGGTGTCCTGGTCGAAATGGACATGGGCATCGATGCCGCCCGGCACGGCGATCAGGTTCGTGGCGTCGATCTCCTTCTTGCCCTTGTCGAGCCGCTCGCCCAGCGCCACGATGCGGCCGCCGACGATGCCGATGTCGCCTTTCACAACGTCTGAAGCGGTGGCGATGGTGGTGTTGCGGATGACGAGATCGTACTCGGCCATGACTACTCCATGCTGCGTTGACGCAAACCTAACATCCTGTCATCCCGAGTCGCGCGGGGTAATTCCCGCGCTGAAGCGAGGGACCTTCGCGGGAGCGGCACGGAACTTGCAATCACCTATCTGATCCACGGGGGAACAGCCATGTCCAAGACCGAAACCACAACTCTTATCCGGGGCGCCTTCAACCGCCGCGTCCTCCTGGCCGCCGCGGGTGCCGCTACGGCGGCCCTCGCCGCGCCGCGCATCCTGCGCGCCCAGACCAAGGAAATCGTCGTCGGCGGCGCCGCCAGCCACAAGAGCTTCGTCGACAACGTCATCGCCCCGGTCTTCGAGAAGAAGCTCGGCGCCAAGGTCGTCTTCGAGGGCACGCGCTCGCTGGTCAATCTCGAGAAGATGCAGAAGAACAAGGACAAGCAGTACGTCTCGGTCGTCATGATGGACGATCCGGTGATGATCCCGGCGGTGACCGAGGGCCTGCTCGAGAAGCTGACACCTGCCAAGATCCCCACCCTCGCTTCGCTCAAGGCCGGCACGATCCATATGGACGGCATGTGGTGCAACTACCTGCAGCCCTGGCTCGGCATCGCCTACAATCCGAAGGTCATGGCCGCTGCGCCGACCTCGTGGGGCGATATCTACGATCCCAAGTACAAGGGCCGCATCATCCTGCCGTCGCTGCAGAACACCGAGGGCCTGGCCAATCTGTTCATGGCGGCCCACCTTGCCACCGGCAAGCCGATGCCCGAGGCGCAGAAGGACATCGACGCCGCCTTCAAGAAGCTGGCGACGCTCAAGCCCAACCTGCTGACGGCCTATACGCAGATGCCGCAGGCCTACAATCTGCTGGAGCAGGGTGAGGGCTTCATGATCGCCAGCGCGATCTCGCAGGTGGCGCTCGACCGCAAGGCCAGCGGCGCGCCGGTCGATATCGCAGTCCCGAAGGAGGGAATCTTCTCCATGCCGTCGGGCGTGGCGCTGGTGAAGGGCGGGCCGCAGCCCGAACTCTCGGCAGCCTTCATCGACACCATGCTGAGCGTCGAGGTCCAGACCAAGCTCGCCGCGGTCACATCCTCGCTGCCGACCAACAAGGAAGCCGCCGTTCCCGCCGGCATGCCGACCAATGCCACCGTGCATACCGTCGACTGGGCATTTGTCGCCGCCAACCGCGCCGGCTGGGTGCAGCGCTGGGACCGTGAGATGGCGCTCTAACGCGTTATGGCCAGCGACTCCTTTCTCGACGTTCAGGGCGCCGAGAAAGCTTTTGGCGCGGCGACAGTGCTGGGCGGCGTCGACCTCAAGGTCGCCGCCGGCGAGTTCGTGTCGCTGCTCGGGCCTTCGGGCTGCGGCAAGACCACTTTGCTGCGCATCGTGGCCGGGTTGCTGGCGGCCGACCGCGGCTCGGTGAAGCTCGACGGCCAGGACATCACCGCCAAGCCGCCGCACCGCCGCGATGTCGGCGTCGTCTTCCAGAACTACGCGCTGTTTCCCCATCTGACGGTGGCGGAGAACGTGGCCTTTGGCCTCAAGGCGCGCCGCAAGGGCGCGGCCGAGATCAAGGCCGCTGTCGGCCGCTTCCTCGAACTGGTCCATCTCACGGCCTTTGCCGATCGTTCCGTGCGCGCCCTCTCGGGTGGCCAGCAGCAGCGCGTCGCCGTGGCGCGTGCGATGGCGGTGGGGCCGAAGCTGCTGCTGCTCGACGAGCCGTTTTCGGCGCTCGACCGCAAGCTGCGCGAGACCATGCAGATCGAGCTGAAGCGCCTGCTGCGCGAACTCGGCACCACGGCGGTGTTCGTGACGCACGATCAGGAAGAAGCGCTCACCATGTCAGACCGCATCGCGGTGATGAACAAGGGCGCGATCGAGCAGTTCGCTACGCCGGAAATCGTCTATCGCACGCCCGGCACCGCCTTCGTGCTGGAATTCGTCGGCCTGTCGTCGCGCCTTAAGGGCAAGGTGATCGGTCCTGCCGGTGACGGCCTGATCGCCGTCGAGACGTCCGTCGGCAAGGTCATGGGTCGCGGCAGCTTCGTCGCCGGCGCCGAGGTGCTGATGGCGATGCGGCCCGAGCGCGTCCATGTCGGCCGCCCGGGCGACAACAGCATCAACGCCACGCTGCGCGATGCGGTGTTCCAGGGCTCCAAGGTTCAGCTGCATTTCGCGGCGACCGAAGGCGATCACCTGTTGGTCGAGACGGCTGACCTCGCCAGCGGGGTGCCCGCACCCGGCACGGCGATGCAGCTCGGCTGGGCGGCGGCCGATACCCTTGTTTACCCGGCATGACGACGCCCAAAGCGACGGCGGGCGCATCGCCGTGGCGCGATCCGGTGGCGCTGCTGGCGGTGCCGGCGGTGATCTATCTGCTGGCGGTCTACGCCTTCCCGCTGCTCCTGCTGCTGATGAAGAGCGTCACAGGACCGGGCGGTCTCACCCTCCAGCCCTACGTCGCGTTCCTGAGCGACTCGTTCAACTGGCGCGTCGTCGGCAATACCCTGCGCGTGGCGCTCTGGGTCACCGTGGTCTGCTTCGTCATCGGCTATCCCGCCGCCTTCGCTTTGGCGCGTGCCGGGACCTTCGTGCAGATCGTCATGCTGGTCTCGATCATCCTGCCGCTGTCGATCGGCGCCGTCGTCAAGGCCTTCGCCTGGCAGATCGTGCTGCGCCGCGACGGCGTGGTCTCGCAGCTCCTCGTCGGCATCGGCATCTGGGACACGCCGCAGCGGCTGCTCTTCACCGAGACTGGCCTGGTGTTGGGTGCCGCCAACATCTTCCTGCCCTTCATGATCCTGCCGATTTACTCCGTGGTTAAGCTGATCGACCCGCGCCTCAGCGAGGCCGGTGCGACCCTTGGCGCCACGCCGTTCTATCGCTTCACGCGCGTAACGCTGCCGCTCACCCTGCCGGGCGTCGTCTCGGGTATCGCCTTCGTCTTCTCGATGAGCGTGTCGATGTTCGTCATTCCCTCGTTGCTGATCGGCGACCGCTTCCAGACGCTGGCGACGCTGACCGGCCGTTCCTTCCTGCTGATGCGCAACGAACAGCTCGGCTCGACCACCGCCGTCATCCTGCTGGTGCTGGCCGTCGGCATCGTCGTCGGCTCGACCTGGCTGGCGCGCAAACTGGGGGGAAGTACATGAGGGGCGGCAGCATATGACCGCCACCGAACGCGCCGCCCGTTACGTCATGTGGTTCGCGGCGGGTTTCACCGTCGTCTTCCTGATGACGCCGCTGCTGGTCACCGTAGCCGTCTCCTTCGGCTCCTCGACGGTCTTCACCCTGCCGCCGCCCGACTGGTCGCTGCGCTGGTACCACAAGCTCGCCAATACGCGCGGTCTCTTCCCGGCACTGCTGGTCTCCGTCCAGGTCGCCGCCGTCTCCACCGCCATCGCCATGGTGCTGGGCACGCTCTGCGCCATCGCCCTGGTGCGTGGCCGCTTCCCCGGTCGCGAGGCCATCGCCACCTTCCTGGTCTCGCCGCTGATGCTGCCCGGGCTCGTCGTCGGCATCGCCATGCTGCAGGGCTTCAAGGCCATGGGCCTGCGCGACATCTGGGGCAGCCTGTTCATCGCCCACGTGGTCATCACGCTGCCCTATGTCGTGCGCACCGTCGTAGCGGCGCTCTCGCTCTTCGACTTCTCGCTGATCGATGCCGCGCGTACGCTGGGCTGCTCCTATCCGGCGGCGCTGCTCCGCGTGCTGGTGCCGTCGCTGGGCCCGGCCTTCCTGACCTCGGGGATGTTCGCTTTCCTCGCCTCGATGGACAATTACCCGATCTCGATCTTCTTCACCGATGCCTGGACCAAGACCCTGCCGATCCAGATGCTGCAATATGTCGACGAGAATCCCGACCCGACCATCGCCGCCATCTCGGCCGGCCTGGTCATGTTGGCCATCCTCGTCCTGATCGCCGGCGACCGCCTGGTGGGACTGCGCAAGCTCGCTGACTTCTGAGGAGCGCTTCTAGGCTACACTGTCGCCATGAAAATCCTGGTCGCCAATCCCAATACCTCCACCGGCGTCACCGACCGTCTGGTGATGGCCGGCCGGCTCGTCGCCAGTCCCGGTACCGAGTTGCTGCCGATGACCGCGCCGCGCGGCGTGCCCTATATCGCCACCCGCGCCGAGGCGACGATCGGCAGCGCCGTCATGCTGGAGATGCTGGCCGAAAAGCGCGGCACCTTCGACGCCGCGATCTGCGCCGCCTTCGGCGATCCTGGCCTCGGCGGCGCGCGCGAGCTCTTCGATTTCCCGATCGTCGGCATGGCCGAGGCCGCGATGCTGGTCGCCTGCACGCTCGGTCGCAAATTCGCCATCGTGAGCTTCGCCAAGGCGCTCGAGCCGTGGTTCGCGGAGATCGTCGACTGGCACGGCCTGTCGGGAAGATGCGCTGCCATCCAGATGCTCGATAGCGCCTTCAGCAATATCAACGACGTGGCCGACGAGAAGGAACAACTGCTGGTCGATCTCGCCAACAAGGTCGTCAGTCATAACGGCGCCGACGTGGTGATCCTGGCTGGCGCGCCGCTGGCCGGCCTCGCCACCAAGCTGCGCGAGCGCGTGCCGGTGCCGCTGGTCGACGGCATCCAGGCGGCGGTCACCATGGCCGAGGGCCTGGTTCGCCTCAATCCGCGCAAGGCCACCGCCGGCACCTACCGCCGTCCGGGAGCGAAAGACTCGACCGGCCTCAGTCAGGCGCTGGCCGATGTGATCGGGCACAAGGATCGGTGAGGGGCGATGCGTGACCTGAAGGGCTACGGCCGCACCCCGCCCGATCCGCAATGGCCAGGCGGCGCGCGCGTGGCGGTGTCCTTCGTCATCAATTTCGAGGAGGGCGCCGAGATGTCGCTGTCCTCGGGCGATGGCTTCAACGAGAAGGTCTACGAAGTCACCGACGAAGTGACGGGCGTGCCCGACCGCTGCATGGAATCGCACTTCGAATACGGCACCAAGGCCGCGTGGTGGCGCATCGCCGATACGCTGGAGCGCCTCGGTGTGCCGGCCACCGTCAGCACCTGCGGGAGGGCGGCCGAGCTCTCGCCCTGGCTGATCGAGGATGCGGTCAAGCGTGGCCACGAGATCGCCTGCCACGGCTGGCGCTGGGAAAAGCACGCCGACATGGAGGAGGCGGCCGAGCGTGACGCCATCGCCAGGACAGTCGCCACGCTGGCGAAGATCGCCGGCACGCGTCCGGTCGGCTGGCACACGCGCTCGACACCCTCGCCCAACACGCGCCGCCTGCTCGTCGAAGAGGGCGGCTTCCTCTACGACAGCGACGATTATTCCGACGACCTGCCGTTCTTCGTCGAGCAAAGCGGCAAGAAGCACCTCGTGCTGCCCTACAGCTTCGACACCAACGACATGCACTATCACCAGGGCTTCCACCGCTTCGTGACGGCGCGCGATTTCGCCGACTACACGAGCGATGCTTTCGACACGCTGTGGGCCGAGGGCGAGCGCTCACCCAAGATGATGTCGATCGGTCTCCATCTGCGCATGGTCGGCCGTCCCGGCCGCATCGCCGCCCTCGACCGCATCGTCAATCACATGCGCGCGAAGAGCGGCGCGTGGTTCGCCACCCGCCGCCAGATCGCCGAGCACTGGAGGGGGCGCTTCGACTAACCCAGTCGCTGGTAACCGCGGAACCACTCGCCGTTCAACATGCCGGGGATCTGAGGCAGCACCTGGTTGCGCCAGCCACCGATTCCCGTGCCGATCTTCACGATGTCGCGGCCGTCGACGAGGATGAAGGTCGGTACGATCGGGATTTTGGACGCCGCCGCGAGGAACGGCCGCGCCGCAGCGGGCCAGTAGCGCGACTGGAAGGCCACGCTGACGGAAGGCGCGTCGATCTCGATCAGATGCACGGAGGCCGCCAGCAGAGACTTGCTCCACTGCGGCAGGTCCTGCGCCTTGAAGACCTGGCACGGCCCGCAATCCTTGGCCGAAACGTAGATGATCGAGAGGTTCATGCTCGCCGCGCGCGCCGGCAGTATCGGCAAGGCCGCCGCCGCGAGTCCGGCGAGTGCGCTTCGACGCGAGAGCAACCTGTTCATAGGCTGGGAAGCTGCCTCAGTGCGGGGAAGGACGCAACGCCCGCCGGTTCAACTCCTGGTGACGGGCGCCACCCGGTCGAGCCAGGACCGGGCCTCCTCGATCGTAACGAAGATGCCGATCGGGCGGTCGAGATGGGTGTGGTCCTCGTACGTATGGGCGAAGTCCTGCGCCAGTTCGGACTTGGCGACGACGGCGGTGGGACCGGCCTTCACGCTGCGGTTCGCCACGTCGATGGTCTGGCCGAAGGCCTTGATATCGGCCAGATGGAATTCCAGCGTCGCGAAGCGAATGTCGACGAGCTTGCGATAGGGTAGCGCGCCCGCCTCGGCGATGGCGGTGAAGAAGGCGGGAAAGTCACCGAGCCCGACCTCGCCGCTCACCGTGGCGGTGACGAGCCGCGCCTCGTGGGAAACCGTCCATTGAAAGGTCACGCCGTCTTCTCCTCGATTGATCTCACGGAGGAACGCGATGAACGCATCGATCCCTCCATGATCTCACGCCCTCGGCGGCGCGCAACAAAAAGCCCGCCACCCTTGCGGGCGGCGGGCCTCGTCGTCGCGCAATTCGGCGGCGACTACATGCACTGCATCTGGACGGTTATCGCCGTCTCGATGCCCTTCATGACCTTGGGCGTCATGGTATTGGGATCGGCCTGCGCGCCCTTGGCCATGGCCGTGTTGGTCTTGCTCATGGCCTCGATGACGTCGGGACGGTCGGCGCCGGTGATCTTGCCGTTCATGCAATTGCAGATCTTGTCGGCGTCGGCACCGGGGTTGCCGATCTTGCATTCCTTGATGAAATCGTCGGCCATCGCGGCGAAGGAAAGACCGGCGGCTAAGACGAAGGCGCCGGCGGCGATACGCAGGCCGCGCGAGAGGATGCTCATTGAACGCTACTCCACACTTTGATTGTGCACGCCAAGTCGGCGCGCCGTGCGCATTAGGAGTTCCTGCGCGCGTTAGTCCAGCGTGAAGCCAAGTATAAAACCAAAAGGGCTTAGTCGTTTCCGACTAAGCCCTTGGTGGTTGGTGGAGCCAAACGGGATCGAACCGTTGACCTCTACAATGCCATTGTAGCGCTCTCCCAGCTGAGCTATGGCCCCGAAATCCTGGAATGTGCGGCGGGAATTTAGGTTCGGTCCCGCCGGATAGCAACTGCGCTTCGTGTCTTTCGTGCTCGGCTCAGGTTTCTTCCTTGTCGTCCTCGACCACGACTTCGATTTCCTCGTCGTCGTCCAGCGCGTCGGCATCGTCGATCGCCTCGTCGCCCTCCGCATCGGGCAGGCCGTCGGAATCGGCATCCTCCAGCTTCTTCTTGGCGAGCGCTGCCTTGGCGGCCGCCGCAGCGGCGGTGGCCGCGGCTGCGGCGGCGGCCGCCGCGCTGCCGCCACGTCCGCGACGGACCTTCACGAAGTCCTCGCGATCGTGTTCCCGGCCGCACTTCGGGCATTTGATCGGGGCTTTGTTCAGGTCGTAGAAGCGCGCTGCACAGCTCTGGCAGGTACGCTTGATGCCCCAGGTCGGCTTGACCACGCTCGATCTCCCGGAAAATACGCAAGGATTCAGGCCCGCAACCACCTTCGGCCGCGGGAGCAGGGCGTATGTCACGCAGCTTTCACCCTGTCAAAACCAAATTCCGGCATGGTAGGACGGCCCCGCGGCGGGGTCCGGCCGCAGGGAGTGCCTCGCGTTGTCAAAATCCTCTGCCCATAAGCTGATCTCGCGCCCCGTCGACCGCCTGGAAGGCCGCGTCCGCGCCCCCGGCGACAAGTCGGTTTCCCATCGGGCGCTGATGTTTGGCGCCCTGGCGCTGGGCGAAACCACCATCTCCGACATGCTGGAAGGCGAGGACGTCTTGGCCACCGCGGCAGCGCTCAGGGCGCTCGGCGCTCAGATCGTGCACGAAGAGAGCGGGATCTGGCGCGTGCGCGGCTTTGGCGTCGGCGGCGGGCGCGAGCCCGACAATGTGCTCGATCTCGGCAATTCCGGCACCTCGGCCCGTCTGCTCTCGGGCATTCTGGCCAGCCAGCCCTTCACCAGCTTCATGACCGGCGACGGCAGCTTGCGGAAGCGGCCGATGCAGCGCGTCATCGAGCCACTGTCGCGCATGGGCGCGCGCTTCCAGGCACGCGAGGGCGGCCGCATGCCGCTTTGCATCATCGGCACCGACGAGATGGTGCCCATCGAATACCGTCTGCCGGTGGCCTCGGCGCAGGTGAAGAGCGCCATCCTGCTGGCCGGCCTCAATACCGCGGGCGAGACCACGGTGATCGAGCCCGAGGCGACGCGCGACCATACCGAACGCATGCTGCGTCACTTCGGCGCCGAGGTGCGCGTCGTGGCGGGAGAAGGCCGCGACAAGCGCATCACCGTCGTCGGTTGGCCGGAATTGAAGGGCAAGGACATCGTCGTGCCGGGCGATCCGTCCTCGGCGGCCTTCGCCGTGGTGGCCGCCTGCATCCGCCCCGGCAGCGACGTCACAGTCGAGAATGTCGGCGTCAATCCCTTGCGGGCCGGGCTTTATACGACGCTGAAGGAAATGGGCGCCGACATCGTCTTCGAGAACGCCCGCGAGGTCGGCGGCGAGCCGGTGGCCGATCTCCATGTGAAGGGTGGCGGCCTCAAGGGCGTCACCGTGCCGCCCGAGCGCGCGCCCTCGATGATCGACGAGTATCCGATCCTGGCCGTGGCGGCGGCCTGCGCCGAGGGCACGACGCGCATGCTGGGTCTGGCCGAATTGCGCGCCAAGGAGAGCGATCGCCTGGCCTCCGTTTCGGCCGGGCTGCAGCTCAATGGCGTGAAGCACGAGATGGGCGCCGATACGCTCACCGTCCACGGCACTGGCGCCGAACCGCAGGGCGGCGGCACGGTGGCGACGCATCTCGACCATCGCATCGCCATGGCCTTCCTGGTGCTGGGCCTGGGCTCGCGCGATGGCGTGGCGGTCGATGACGGCTCGCCCATCGACACGTCTTTCCCGGGCTTTGCGGCGCTGCTGAATGGCCTCGGCGCCAAGATCGGGCCGGCGTGAGCCCCAGGCTCGTCATCGCCATCGACGGGCCTTCGGCGGCCGGCAAGGGTACGTTGGCAAAGCGCCTGGCGGCGCATTTCGGATTGCCCCATCTCGACACCGGCCTGCTCTACCGGGCCGTCGGTCTGAAAGCGGAGAGGATGGGCCAGGCACCTGCCCAAATAGCGGAAAGTCTGATCGCCGAAGATCTGACCGATCCGGAGCTTCGGACCGATGCCACCGGCCAATTGGCCTCGAAAGTGGCGGAGATCCCCGAGGTGCGCGCTAACCTGTTGAAATTCCAGCAGGAATTCGCGCGGACGGGGCCGGGGGCGGTTCTGGACGGGCGCGACATCGGCACGGTGATTTGCCCCAATGCAGATGTAAAATTATTCGTGACGGCCAGCGCCGAGGCACGGGCCGGGCGGCGGTTCGGGGAGTTGCGCGGCCGGGGTCTCGACACTATAAAACCGCGCGTTCTTGCCGAGATGGCGGAGCGGGACCGTCGCGACAGCGAACGGGCGGCTGCACCACTTAAAGCCGCACCCGATGCTTTCCACCTCGATACCAGCGACATGGATGCCGACGCGGCCTTCGCCGCCGCTTTGGCTTTTGTGGCGCGCAAGGGCTTTCGACGCGCTGGGCCGTAAGTCGCCGCCGGCGCGCCGAAGACAGACAGCGGCGACTGCAGACGAGTCCGTGACTCGCCTGTCGGAGTTTTCAAAGGCATTGGATCCGCCGGACTTAACCGGTTGGCCGACGGGCGGCAGCGTTTCGCCCGGGATCGAGGAAGAGGAAGGTTACTGATGGCCAAGGGCAGCGCCCTGCGCAAAACCGCCGACGATGCGGCATCGCTTGAATTCTCGGCACTACTCGACGAACAGTTCGGCGGCTCGCTGAGCTTCGAAGGCACGGTCGTAAAGGGCCGCGTCATTCGCATTGCAAACGATTTCGTGGTGATCGACGTCGGCCTCAAGTCCGAAGGCCGCATCGCACTGCGTGAGTTCTCCAATGGCGCCTCCGCTCCCGAAGTGAAGGAAGGCGACACCGTCGACATTTTTGTCGACCGCATGGAGAACAAGGAAGGCGAGGCCGTTCTGTCGCGCGACAAGGCGCGCCGCGAAGAAGCCTGGACCGTCCTTGAGAAGGCCTTCACCGACCAGGAGCGGGTCATGGGCACGATCTTCGGCCGCGTTAAGGGCGGCTTCACCGTCGACCTCTCCGGCGCCGTGGCCTTCCTGCCTGGCAGCCAGGTCGATGTGCGCCCCGTGCGCGACGTCGGCCCGCTGATGGGCCAGGCCCAGCAGTTCGCCATCCTCAAGATGGACCGCCGCCGCGGCAACATCGTGGTGTCGCGCCGCGCCGTCATGGAAGAGACCCGGGCCGAAGACCGCACCCGTCTCATGGGCGCGCTGTCGGAAGGCCAGATCCTCGACGGTATCGTCAAGAACATCACCGATTACGGCGCCTTCGTGGACCTGGGCGGCGTCGACGGCCTCCTGCATGTCACC
>JBBRFD010000028.1:0-34850 GCA_038224985.1 Reyranellales bacterium | reverse complement strand
CACGACAGCTCGATCGATCCGATCGGCGCCTGCGTCGGCATGCGCGGCAGCCGCGTCCAGGCCGTCGTGCAGGAGCTGCAGGGCGAGAAGGTCGACATCATTCCGTGGTCGTCCGACACCGCCAACTTCATCGTCAACGCCCTGGCGCCGGCGGAAGTCAGCAAGGTGCTGATGGACGAGGAAAAGCACAAGACCGAGGTCGTCGTGCCCGACGATCAACTTTCGCTCGCGATCGGTCGCCGCGGCCAGAACGTGAAGCTCGCCTCCCAGCTCACCGGTTGGGAAATCGACATCATGACCGAGGCCGAGGAAAGCGAGCGCCGCCAGAAGGAAACGCGCGAGCGCACCGAGCTGTTCAAGCTCTCGCTCGACGTCGATGACGTCATTGCCCATCTGCTCGTCGCCGAAGGCTATGCCTCGGTCGAGGACGTGGCCGATGCCGCCGTGGAAGACCTGGCGACCGTCGAAGGCTTCGACGAGGACATCGCCGGCGAACTGCAGCGCCGCGGCCGCGAGTTCATCGAGAAGCGCGACGCCGATCTCGCCTCCCGCCTTGCCGGCCTCGGCATCAGCGAGGAAGTGAGTTCGGTCGAGGGCCTGACTCTGGCGATGCTGGTGGCGCTGGGCGAGAAGGGCGTGAAGACGCGCGACGATCTCGCCGACCTCGCCTCGGATGAGTTGCGCGAGATCGTGGGCGAGAGCGCCATGGATAACGATATGGCCAACGCCATCATCATGAAGGCACGTGAACACTGGTTCGCCGACGAGGTGGCTCCGGCCACCGACGCGGCGAAAGCCTAGGAGGCGCCAAAACGGTGCAAGCCGCATTCGAAACGACACGAGTGATCGCCGAGCTGGACGCTGTCGCGCCCGGTCCTGTGCGCACGTGCATCGTGACGGGTGAGGAACGCGCCCCGCAACTGATGATCCGCTTCGTCATCGGCCCGGACAACGAGGTGGTGCCCGATCTGGCGCGCTGCCTGCCGGGACGAGGCATTTGGGTGACGGCCGAGCGAAAGCTGGTCGAACAGGCAATGGCCAAGAAGGCCTTTTCGAAGGCGGCGCGGGCGCAAGTCCATGCCGGCGACGATCTGGCGGATCGCATCGAACGCATGATGCTGGACAGCGCGCTGGCCCTGATCGGCCGGGCGCGACGAGCGGGCCGTGCGGTGGCCGGCTTCGTCAAGGTCGAGCAGGCGGTTGGGCGTAACCAGGCGGGATTGCTGGTGGTGGCCAGCGAGGCCGATGGCGATGGCCTGTCGAAATTGCGGGCGAGCGGGCTGCCGATCGAACGGCTGGCCGACGCCGAGGCCCTGGGGGGCGTCTTCGGACGCGACCAGGCGGTTTACGTTGCCATCTCGCGCGACGACGCGGGCGGGCATTTCATTGAGAGAATTGCAGGCGGAGCGGCGCGTTGGCGCGCCTTTCGCGGGCATAGCGCCGGTTGACGGGCCGGAGCGGACCAAGGACAAGACCGATATGACCGAACAAAAAGAAGAACAGGCCAAGACGACCAAGCAGCCTCTGTCACTTTCCGCGAACCGTGCCGGTGCCGCGGCCAAGGCCGATGCCACGCAGGTGCGTCAGAAATTCTCGCATGGCCGCACGCGCGCCGTGACCGTCGAGGTCAAGAAGCCCGTCAAGCGACCGCCCGGTGCTGCGCCCGCGCCCACCCCTGTGCCTGTAGCAGCGGCGCCCGCTCCGGCCCCTGTGCCCGAGGTGAAGGTCGCCGCGCGGGCGGCACCCGCCCCCACCGCCCGCACGCTGAAGCTCGGCGGTGCGTCGGCCCCGTCGTCCGGCGCTCCGTCGTCCAGCGCCCCGCCGCCTCGGCCGAACACGCCGCCGCGTCCGGCCGGCAATCGCGGCATCGTGCTGCGCACCCTGACCGAGGAAGAGAAGGTCGCCCGCGCCCGCGCCCTGGTCGGCGCCGACCGCGATGCCGTCATCGCGCGCGAACGCGCCGCCGTCGACGCCATTCGCCGCGCCGCCGAGGATGCGGCCCGCCAGAAGTCCGACGAGGAACACAAGAAGCGCCTGGCCGAGGAAGAGCTTCGCAAGAAGGCCGAGGACGAGATCAAGCGCAAGGCCGATGTCCTGGTGCAGAGGCGCCTCGATCAGGCCGCTGCCGCGCCGCAGACGCCGATGGCGCGTCAGGCCCAGGAAATCGGCACCGGCGTCGCGCCGGCCGTCAATTCCACTTCGCCGCTTCGCCGTCCGCTGAGCACGACCTCGTCGCCGGGTGCGGCCGTGCGCCGTCCGTTGTCGCCGCCGACACCGACGCGTTCGACCATCGCCAAGCGTTTGCCGCAGCCGCCGGGCGCGCGCCGCGAGGCGCCGAAGCGCCGCTCCGACAAGATCGACGTCAACAAGGCGGTCGAGGGCGAGAACGACGTCAGGGGCCGTTCAGCCGCCCAGATGCGCCGTCGCCTCGAGCGCGACCGTCGGCGCGAGAACGACGATGACGGCCAGCAGAAGGTCTATCGCGAGGTCACGATCCCCGAGACCATCACCGTGCAGGATCTCGCCGCGCGTATGACCGAACGCGGCGCCGACGTCATCAAGACGCTGATGCGCATGGGTGTGATGGCCACCATCAACCAGGCGATCGATGCCGACACCGCCGAGCTGGTGGTGACGGAAATGGGCCATAAGTTCAGGCGCGTTACCGAAGGCGACGTCGAGACCGGTCTGGTCGAGGAAGTCGACCCCAACGAAATCCGCGTGTCGCGACCGCCGGTGGTCACCATCATGGGTCACGTCGATCACGGCAAGACCTCGCTGCTCGACGCTCTGCGCGCCACCGACGTGGCGGCGCACGAGGCGGGCGGCATCACGCAGCATATCGGCGCCTACCAGGTGACGCTGGCTTCCGGCCAGAAGATCACCTTCCTCGACACGCCGGGCCACGAAGCCTTCACCGCCATGCGCTCGCGCGGCGCCAAGGTGACGGACATCGTCGTGCTCGTGGTCGCAGGCGACGACGGCGTCATGCCGCAGACCAAGGAAGCCATCGCCCACGCCAAGGCTGCCGGCGTGCCGATCATCGTGGCCATCAACAAGATGGACAAGCCGGGCGCCGACGCGAGCCGCGTGCAGAACGACTTGCTGCGCGAGGAAATTCAGGTCGAGGCACTCGGCGGCGACATCCAGTCGATCGAAGTATCTGCCACCAAGCGGATGAACCTCGACAAGCTCGAGGAAGCCATCCTGCTGCAATCCGAAGTGCTCGAACTCAAGGCCAATCCGGACCGCATGGCCGACGGTGTCGTCATCGAAGCCCAGCTCGATCCGGGCCGTGGCTCCGTTGCAACGGTGCTGGTCCAGCGCGGCACCCTCAAGGTCGGCGACGTGCTCGTTGCCGGCGCCGTGTGGGGCCGCGTCCGCCGCCTGATCGACGATCATGGCACGGCCATCCAGAGTGCGGCTCCCTCGGTCCCGGTCGAGATCCTGGGACTCGACGGCACGCCGCAGGCCGGCGACGAATTCCACGTGGTCGAGAGCGAAGCGCGCGCGCGAGAGATCGCCGACTTCCGCGTGCGTCGCGATCGTCAGGCCCAGCTGGCCAAGGTCGCGGGCGGCCGCGGCACGCTGGAAGAAATGATGAAGGGCATCCGCGAGGGCACGGCCAAGGAGCTGCCGGTCCTTATCAAGGCCGACGTGCAGGGTTCTGCCGAGGCCCTGGCGGGCGCCATCGAGCGTCTTTCGACCGACAAGGTCGAGACCAAGGTCGTCTACAGCGGCGTCGGCGGCATCAGCGAGGCCGACATCACCTTGGCCAAGGCCTCGGGTGCGTTGCTGATCGGCTTCAACGTGCGCGCCAATCCGCAGGCCCGCGAGATCGCCAAGCGCGACAAGATCGACATCCGCTACTACAGCATCATCTACAAGGTCACTGAGGACATGCAGGCCCTGATGCTCGGCCTGCTCGACCCGACCTACAAGGAAACCCTGATCGGCAACGCGCAGATCCGCGAGATCTTCAAGGTCACCAAGTCCGGCAACGTCGCCGGCTGCATGGTCACCGACGGCATGGTCAAGCGTGGCGCCAAGGTCCGGCTGCTGCGCGACAGCGTCGTGATCCACGAGGGCACGCTGAAGTCGCTGCGCCGCTTCAAGGACGAAGTCCGCGAGGTCCAGCACGGCTTCGAATGCGGCATGGCCTTCGAGAACTACGACGACATGAAGGTCGGCGATGTGATCGAATGCTTCGATATCGAGGAAATGAAGCCGACCCTCTAGGCCGAGCGGAGATCGGACGATGCCCCGGCGCCGCACCTCTTCCTCCGACCACGCGGGTCGGAGCCACACCCAGCGTCAGCTGCGCGTGGGCGAGGAACTGCGCCACCTGATCGCCGAGCTGATCGAGCGCGGCGAGATGCGCGATCCCGAGTTGCGCGGCAGCTCGATCACCGTGACCAGCGTCGATGCCAGCCCCGACCTGCGCAACGCCATCGCCTTCGTCATGCCGCTGGGCGGCGCCGATGCGCAGCGCCTGCTGGCGGCTTTGCGCCGGGCGGCACCATGGTTCCGCGCCCGTGTCGGCGAGCGCGCCCAGCTGCGCCACGCGCCGGAAATCCGCTTCGAGCTCGACCGCTCCTTCGATGCCGCCGATCGCATCGGCGCGCTGCTGCGCCGCCCCGACGTGGCGCGCGACATCGACGAGGACGAGTGAGCGCCCTTTAACGCCGATGGGCCGCAAGAAGCAAAAAGTCGACGGATGGGTCGTGCTCGACAAGCCGCTGGGCATGGGCTCGACCACGGCGGTCGGCCGGGTGCGCTGGCTGTTCAATGCCGAGAAGGCGGGCCACGGCGGCACGCTCGATCCGCTGGCCAGTGGCGTTCTGCCGATCGCCCTGGGCGAGGCTACCAAGACCGTTCCCTTCGTCATGGATGGCAGCAAGGAATACCGGTTTACCCTGCGCTTCGGCGAGGCCCGCTCGACCGAGGATGGCGAGGGCGAGGTCACGGCCACCAGTGGCGACCGGCCGACCGATGAGGCCCTGCGGGCAGCCCTTCCCCGGTTTGTGGGCGATATCGACCAGGTCCCGCCGGTTTTCTCGGCCCTGAAGATCGACGGTAAACGGTCCTACGACCTCGCCCGCGCGGGCGAAGCGGTCGAAATGAAGCCGCGCCGGGTCCAGATCGACCGATTCGAGCTTTTGGGGCGCCCCGACCCCGACCATGCCGATTTCGTGGTGGGCTGCGGCAAGGGCACCTATATCCGGTCCCTCGGTCGCGACCTGGCACTGGCGGTGGGGACCGTCGGACACCTGTCGGCACTGCGTCGGACGGCCTGCGGACCCTTTCGCGAAGAGGCCTCCATTTCGCTTTCCAAACTGGAGGCCCTCGGTCATATTCCCGCGCTTCTCGGGGCCTTGGCCCCTGTCGCGACCGCGCTGGACGACATCCCGGCGCTGGCCCTGACGGAGACCCAAGCGGATCGGTTGCGCCACGGCCAGCCGGTTCTCTTGACCCGGGACGCACCGCTGTCTGGCGCGTTGGTTCGCGCCGAACTCGACAGCAAGCTTGTCGCTCTCGTCCAGTCGGACGGTACGTCGATCAAGCCGGTGCGCGTCTTCAACCTTTAAGTCATGGAGTAACCCGATGTCGATTACAGTCGAGCGCAAGGCTGAGGTCATCAAGTCGTATGCTCAAGCCGAGGGCGACACCGGTTCGCCGGAAGTCCAGGTCGCGATCCTGACCGAACGCATTCTCAACCTTACCGGTCACTTCAAAGGCCACGCGAAGGATCACCATTCGCGCCGCGGCCTGCTGAAGATGGTCGGCCAGCGCCGCCGTCTGCTCGACTATCTCAAGTCGCGCGACAGCAAGCGCTACGACAGCCTGATCGAGCGCCTGGGTCTTAGGCGCTAACAAACCCGGCCCCGCCATTCGACGGGGCCGTTTCGCGTCGCGTCTTGTCCGGTCCCCGTTTCATCGGCCGGCGGATGCGACATCGCAGTAACCGGGAAGACAGGGGCTGTTGCAAACGTCTGTCCCGGTCCTGCTGGTGCAAGGGCGCCAGCGGGCGATCGCAGCCAGACGGGGGCAGGCGATCGTGTAGGAAAAGGAAGATGGAAAAATGAGTGATATGTTCAAAGTGTTCCGCAAGGAACTGGATTGGGCGGGCCGCAAGCTCGTCCTCGAGACCGGCAAGGTTGCCCGTCAGGCCGACGGCGCCGTCATGGCGTCCTACGGCGGCACCACGGTGCTGGCCGCAGTCGTGTTCGAAAAGCAGCCCAAGCCCGGCCTGGATTTCTTTCCGCTCACCGTGAACTACCAGGAGAAGGCATTCGCTGCGGGCAAGATCCCGGGCGGCTTCTTCAAGCGTGAAGGCCGGCCGAGCGAGAAGGAAATTCTCACCTCACGACTGATCGACCGTCCGATTCGTCCGCTGTTCCACGAGACCTATCGCAACGAGACGCTGGTCGTCGTGACCACTCTTGCGCACGATCTCGAGAACGATCCCGACATCCTGGCGATGATCGCGACCTCGGCCGCGCTGACGATCTCCGGCGTGCCCTTCATGGGCCCGATCGGCGGCGTACGCGTTGGCTACGTCGACGGCAAGCTCGTCATCAACCCGACGCTGGCCCAGCTCGAGACCAGCACGCTGGATCTCGTCGTCGCCGGCACCAAGGAAGGCGTGCTGATGGTCGAGTCGGAGGCCAATGAGCTTCCGGAAGACCTGATGCTGTCGGCCGTCATGGAAGGCCATCGTTCGTTCCAGCCGGTGATCGACGCGATCATCTCGCTGGCCGAGCATGCCGCCAAGGAGCCGCTGCCGCTCACCGAGCCGTCGGAAGTCTCCAAGACGGTGGCCGCCAAGCTCGCCTCCGAGACGCGCGCCAAGCTGGTCACGGCCTATGCCGAGACCAAGAAGCAGGTCCGTCAGGGCAACATCAAGACCGTCAAGAGCGACGCCAAGAAGCTGTTCGGTGAAGACGCCGCTGCCCTGGCCGCTTTCGGCGAGCAGTTCGGCAACCTCGAGGCCGAGGTCGTCCGCACCGCCATCCTCGACACCGGCAAGCGCATCGACGGCCGCGACACCAAGACTGTCCGTCCGATCGTGGCCGAAGTCGGCATCCTGCCGCGCGCCCACGGCTCGTCGCTCTTTACCCGCGGCGAGACGCAGGCCTTGGTCGTTGCCACGCTGGGCACCGGCCAGGACGAGCAGATCATCGACGCGCTCGAGGGCGAGTACCGCGAAAACTTCATGCTGCACTACAACTTCCCTCCCTACTCGGTGGGTGAAGTGCGCCGCATGGGATCGCCCGGCCGCCGCGAAATCGGCCACGGCAAGCTCGCCTTCCGCGCGCTGCGCCCGATGCTGCCGGGCAAGGACAAGTTCCCCTACACCATCCGCATCGTGTCGGAGATCACCGAGAGCAACGGCTCTTCCTCGATGGCCACGGTCTGCGGCGGTTCGCTGTCGCTGATGGATGCCGGCGTTCCGATGGCGCGTCCGGTGGCGGGCATCGCCATGGGCCTGATCAAGGAAGGCGAGCGCTTCGCCGTGCTGTCCGACATCCTGGGCGACGAGGATCATCTCGGCGACATGGACTTCAAGGTCGCCGGCACCGAGAAGGGCATCACCTCTCTGCAGATGGACATCAAGATCACCTCGATTACCGAGGAGATCATGAAGGTGGCACTGGCGCAGGCGAAGGACGGCCGTATCCACATCCTGGGCGAAATGGCCAAGGGTCTGGTCGGCGCCCGCGAGAGCGTCGCGGCGACCGCGCCGCGCATCACGATGTTCACGATCCCCAAGGACAAGATCCGTGAAGTCATCGGCACGGGCGGCAAGGTTATCCGCGAGATCACCGAGACCACCGGCACCAAGATCGACATCGAGGACGATGGCACCATCAAGGTCGCGGCGGTCGACGCTGCCGCCGGCCAGAAGGCCATCGACTGGATCAAGGGCATCGTGGCCGAGCCGGAAATCGGCGTCGTCTACACCGGCAAGGTCGTGAAGCTCGTCGAGTTCGGCGCCTTCGTGAACTTCCTGGGCTCGCGCGACGGCCTCGTGCACATCTCCGAGCTGGCGCCGCGCCGCGTCGCCAAGGTCGGCGATGTCGTCTCGGAAGGCCAGCAGGTCAAGGTCAAGGTCCTCGGCATCGACGACCGCGGCAAGGTCCGCCTGTCGATGAAGGTGATCGACCAGGCGACCGGCGAAGAGATCAAGGAAGCCGCGTCGCAGCCCGCCGCCGACTAGGCACTCCGCATCCGATAACGAAAACGGCGGCCACACGGCCGCCGTTTTTATTTGTGTAAACTTGGCCGACCCAAAGCCTCGGAGGCCGCGATGCCGCAGATCTTCTCCCGCCGTGTTTTGATCGCCGGTGCGTTGCTTCTGCCGGCGCGCGGCGTTCTTGCCGCCGGCCTGGCCGCAACGCCGGACCAGACCGAGGGTCCCTTCTATCCCGTCGCCCTTCCCGCGGATCGCGACAACGATCTCGTCCAAGTTCGGGGCGTGCCGGCGCGGGCGATGGGCGCCGTGCTTCACGTCGATGGGCGCGTACTCGATGACGGCGGGCGCAAACTCGCCGGTGCCCAGGTTGAAATCTGGCAATGCGACGCGGCCGGCCTGTACGATCATCCGCGGCAGCCTGGCCGGGAGCGCCGCGACAATGCTTTCCAGGGTTATGGACAGATGACCGTCGCTGCCGACGGCCATTACAGTTTCCGCACATTGAAGCCTGTCGCCTATCCCGGCCGCGCGCCGCATATTCACGTCAAGGCGACGACGGCCGACGGCCGCAAGCTCACGAGCCAGTTCTACCTCGCCGGCGATCCGTTGAATGAAGGCGACTTCGTCTTCCGGAGCGCCGCGCGCGATCCGCGGCAGCGCGAGCGCATCGAGATGAGACTGGCAGAGGCCAATGGCGTCGAGAACGGCGCCTTCGCAACGACGATGGATATCGTGATCGGCTAGCGAGAGGCAAAGTCTACATCCGCTAAGGTCGTTGGGAAGGCTTGGCGAATGTCTCTCGAAAAAAGGTTCGTGCGTCAGCTATGTGCTCGGTAACTCTCGCAATCTCGGTGTCTGGTATGTGGAAATCGACACCCATGCCAGATTCTACAAACGCGACCGTACAACTTTGGCCAAGCCGAGGGCCATCAACTTGGCATCGCGCCAGATACGAACAACCGACAATATTTCCCTCAGTTTGAGGTGCCATATCCGAAGGGAAAATATAAAGAAAAGAGCGATCCCTAGTCGCGAACACCACGTCTGCACCGTATTCATACGGAGCCGCCTTCCGGTAGTTGTCGGTGCACCAGTTGCCGGCGTAAGCATTTCCAGCCGACCTGATTGAGAGCCAATTGAGAGGCCCGTAGTGCGGGTCTTTACGCCGGCGTGAGTAGTAAAAGTCTATTTCAAAAGTAGTGACAAACCGCGCGGGTGGCCCAACAAAGACCACGTCTAAAAAGTACGCAGTTTTGTTATCATTACACCAAATCGCCGATAGGGCTCGCGTTGGTATTTGAATCGCTTGGACTCCGAAGGAAGTCTCCATTCTCACGGAAGATTGCCCACCGACGAACGACACGCAGCTACTCGTCATTGTTAGCCAATGACCTTGATGAAAGATTCCGATCTGGACTGCGGCAAAGGCACCACCAATTGCTACGGCTAAGATTGCGGCCGCTATCTTGAATGCAAACGCGATCCTTGCTTTCAGAGAGCGCATTTTCGCCGGCTCAAGAACCAATAGGCCGTTCGGAACTTGTGTCAGTATTGCCACTTCTCGCTTTAGCGCTGAGGTTGCTCCGCGGGCCTTGGGAAGACATCGGTGATGGTGCTGCGATCCGCACTTACTCGCCGTTGCCGGTGGCGCTGCCCTGCGGCGGCATGCCCATGGCGTGGTAGCCTGCATCGACATAATGCACCGTGCCGGTGACGCCGGCGCTCAAGTCGGAGAGATAATAGAGCGCCGCACCCCCGATATCGGTCAGTTCCATGTTGCGGCGAAGCGGCGAGGCTTCGCGCGACAGGCGGTAGACGTAGCGGGCCGAGCTGATGACGGCGCCCGCGAGCGTGCGCATCGGGCCGGCCGAGATGGCGTTGACGCGCACGCCTTGCGGGCCGAGATCGGCAGCGAGGTAGCGCACGCTGGCTTCGAGGGCCGCCTTGGCCACGCCCATGACGTTGTAGGACGGCATGACCCGCACCGCGCCCTCGTAGGTCAGCGTGATCAGGCTGCCGCCGTCGGTCATCAACGGCAGGGCGCGACGGGCGATGTCGGTGAAGGAGAAGCAGGAGATGGTGAGGCTGCGCTGGAAGTTGGCGCGCGTCGTGTCGACGTAGCGGCCCTTCAGCTCCTCCTTGTCGGAGAAGGCGATGGCATGGACGACGAAGTCGATCTTGCCCCAGTCCTTCTTCAGGCGGGCGAACAGCGCATCGAGGCTGGCGTCGTTCTCGACATCGGCTTCGACGACGATGGTCGCGCCGCCGAGTTTCTCGACCATCGGCAGCACGCGCTTGCCGAAGGCCGCGCCCTGGAAGGTGAAGGCCAGTTCGGCGCCGGCGGCATGCAGCGCCTGGGCGATACCCCAGGCGATCGAGCGTTCGTTGGCCACGCCCATGATCAGGCCACGCTTGCCGACCATCATCCTGGGCACGGCGGCCAGCACCGCAGCCTTGGAGACGGGATGATCGGACGCCGGTAAGGGTGCAACGCTGCTGCCGGACGCGTCCGGTGCGGCGGCGAGGGAACGGTCGCTGCTCATGGGCCGGGGCGTCCCTTAGTGGTCGTAGCGGGAGAACAACAGGCAGGCGTTGGTGCCGCCGAAGCCAAAGCTGTTCGACATCACCGTCTCAAGGCCGGCCTTGTCGATGCGTTGGCGGGCGATCGGATAGTCGCCGGCTTCGGGATCGAGGTTCTCGATATTGGCCGAGGCGGCGACGAAATCGTTCTTGAGCATGAGCAGCGAGTAGACCGCTTCATGCGCACCGGTGGCGCCCTGGCTATGGCCGGTCAGCGACTTGGTCGAACTCACCAGTGGCAGCTTGTTGTCGCCGAAGGCGGCGCGGATGGCGTTGAGCTCGGTGATGTCGCCCACCGGCGTCGAGGTGCCGTGCGTGTTGATGTAGTCGACCGGCTTGTTGCGCCGCGCGCCGCCGGGGAAGCCGTCCATGGCGAGTTTCATGGCGCGGATGGCGCCTTCGCCCGAAGGGGCCACCATGTCGGCGCCGTCCGACGTTGCGCCATAGCCGATGACTTCGGCGTAGATTTTGGCGCCACGGGCCTTGGCGATCTCAAGATCCTCCAGCACCAGCATGCCGCCGCCGCCGGAAATCACGAAGCCGTCGCGATCCTTGTCATAGGCGCGGCTCGCCCGTTGGGGCGTGTCGTTGTACTTCGACGACATGGCGCCCATGGCGTCGAACAGCACCGACAGCGTCCAGTCGAGTTCCTCGCCGCCTCCGGCGAACATGCGGTCGGCCTTGCCGAGCTGGATGCATTCGACGGCGTTGCCGATGCAATGGGCCGAGGTCGAGCACGCCGAGCTGATGGAGTAGGAGAGGCCCTTGATCTTGTAGGCGGTGGCAAGATTGGCCGAAACCGTGCTCGACATGGCCTTGGGCACCGAAAAGGGGCCGACTTTCTTCGGGCCTTTTTCCTTGGTGATGAGGGCGGCCTGGACGATGGCGCCGGTCGTCGGTCCACCGGAGCCCGCGACCACGCCGGTGCGGTCGTTGGAGATTTCGGCCTCGCCGAGGCCGGCGTCGGCGATCGCTTCCTTCATGGCGAGATAGGCGTAGGCAGCCCCATCGCCCATGAAGCGGCGCAGGCGGCGGTCGACCAACTCGTCGACATTGAGCTTCAGCGTGCCGGCGATCTGGCTGCGGAAGCCGAGTTCGCGGTACTGCGGCACCAGCTCGATGCCGGACTTGCCGTCCATCAGGGATTGCGTGACCTCGGCAACATTGTTGCCGATCGAGGAGACGACACCGAGGCCGGTAACGACGACGCGTTTCATCTCACCCTGCCGCTGCTGCGGTTGCACTCGCCGCGTCCTGGAACAGGCCGACCTTGAGGCCGCTGGCTTCGTAGATCTGCTTGCCGTCGGCATGGACGATGCCGTCGGCGATGCCCAGCACCAGCTTGCGCAGGATCACGCGCTTGAGGTGGACGTGATAGGTGAGCTTCTTGACCGTCGGCACGACCATGCCGGAGAACTTGACCTCGCCGACGCCGAGCGCCCGGCCGCGGCCCGGCGCCTTCATCCAGCCGAGGAAGAACCCGAGCATCTGCCACAGCGCATCGAGCGGCAGGCAGCCCGGCATCACCGGATCGCCGACGAAGTGGCAGGGGAAAAACCAGAGGTCCGGCTTGATGTCGAATTCGGCCACGATCTCGCCCTTGCCGTAGAGACCGCCGGTGTCGTCGATCTTCACGATGCGGTCGAGCATCAGCATCGGCGGCATCGGCAGCTGGGCGTTGCCCGGGCCGAACAAGCGCCCTTGCGCGCATTCGATCAATTCTTCGGAGGTAAAACTGTGCTTCTTCTCGCTCATCACTCACCGTCCCGCAGCGGCCCGAAACTGGGATCGGCGGCAGAATAGGGAGGCCCGACGCGATGCGCAAACCCGCCGAATCGCGCCAACTTGCCCTTTTCATGCCCCGATGCAGGTCTTACATAGGGCTCCGTAGCATGACCGCAACAGACTCCGACTATATGGCTCAATTGCGCGCCGCCGGCTTACGCCCCACCCGGCAGCGGGTGACCTTGGCGCGCCTGCTGTTTGCCGGCGATCCGCGCCATCTGACCGCCGAGAGCCTGCATGCAGAAGTGCGGGCGACGCGCATGAGCGTGTCGCTGGCCACCGTCTACAACACGCTGAACCAGTTTCGCGATGCCGGTCTGCTGCGCGAGGTCGTGGTGGCGCCTGGCCGGTCGTATTTCGACACCAATATGGGCCATCACCACCACTTCTTCGTCGAGAACGATGGCGAGCTGCACGACTTTCCGTCGGACAGCGTGAAGATCGATGGTCTGCCGAGCCCGCCCAAGGGCACCCGGCTCGCCCGCGTCGACGTCATCGTTCGGGTCCGCCGCTAATCGTTGTTGCGAGTCGTTCTCAGGATTAGAACTATTCTAATCTGCTTGACGGCTGTTTGACCGGAACCCTATATCCCGAGGGACTGTAACGGGAGAAAACCATGGCCAATCTCAAGGGTTCCAAGACCGAAGGAAATCTCAAGGACGCGTTTGCCGGCGAGAGCCAGGCGAACCGCCGCTACCTCTACTTCGCCCAGAAGGCCGACGTCGAAGGCTTCAACGATGTCGCCGTCGTGTTCCGCTCGACCGCCGAAGGCGAGACCGGCCATGCCCACGGTCATCTCGAGTTCCTCGAGGCTGTCGGCGATCCGGCCACCGGCCTGCCGATCGGCCCGACCGACAACAATCTGAAGGCCGCGATCGCCGGCGAGACGCACGAGTACACCGACATGTACCCGGGCATGGCGCGCACCGCCCGCCAGGAAGGCTTCGGCGAGATCGCCGACTGGTTCGAGACGCTGGCCAAGGCGGAAAAGAGCCATGCCGGCCGCTTCCAGAAGGCCCTCGACACGATGGCGTAACGCTTCGAGGGCCTAAACCCTCGGGCTCGATGAGGGGAACCCAATCGGGTTCCCCTTTTTCTTTCACTGAATACAGAAGCGGATCGATATGCGTGAAGGCAG
The DNA here is from genome assembly GCA_038224985.1 of Reyranellales bacterium. Taxonomy (GTDB): domain Bacteria; phylum Pseudomonadota; class Alphaproteobacteria; order Reyranellales; family Reyranellaceae; genus Reyranella. The sequence goes on along the minus strand of JBBRFD010000028.1, from coordinate 21,150 downwards.
CCTCGAAGCCCCCATTCGTCATGCCATCGACTGGCGCAACCCCTGGTTCTGGGATGAAGCGACGCTCGAAAAGGAAATGGAGCGTGTCTTCGACATCTGCCACGGCTGCCGCCGCTGCTTCAATTTGTGCGACTCGTTTCCGCGGCTCTTCGACCTGATCGACAACAGCCCGACCGGCGAACTCGATGGCGTGCCGAAGGAGAAGTACGCCGAGGTCGAGGAAGCCTGCACGCTTTGCGACATGTGCTTCATGACCAAGTGCCCCTATGTGCCGCCGCATGCCTGGGCCGTCGATTTCCCGCACTTGATGCTGCGTCACCGCGCGGTGCAGGCCAAGAAGAAGGGCGTCGATTTCATCGCCACCCAGCTCGCCGAAACCGACCGCATGGGCCGCCTCGGCACTATGACCGCCGGCATCGCCAACTGGGTGAGCGACGAGAACAACACCTTTACGCGCCCCATCCTGGAGCGCCGCGCCGATATCCATCACGGCGCACGTCTGCCGCGCTACGCCGGCGAGACCTTCGAGATCCGCGCCCATCGCGAGCAGGCGATTCCCAACGAGACAGCACCGGCCTTCGGCAAGCGCAAGGCCGTGCTCTATGCCACCTGCTTCGTGAACTTCAACAACACCGATATCGGCTCGGCGGCACGCAAGGTACTGGCGCTGAACGGCGTCGAGATCGAGGTCGTGCATCCGGCCTGCTGCGGCATGCCCAAGCTCGAACTGGGCGATATCGAGGGCGTCGCGAAGGCCGCGAAGCTGGTCTCCGACGCGCTGCTGCCCTGGGTCGACAAGGGTTACGACATCATCGCGCTGACACCGTCCTGCGCGCTCATGCTGAAATTCGAATGGCCGCTGATCCTGCCCGGCGATGCCAAGGTGGAGCGTCTGTCGCGCGCCACTTTCGACCTCTCGGAATACGTCGTCGACATCGCCAAGAAGCATGGGCTTGCGCCCGGCCTGGTGCCGCTCGAAGGCGGCGTCAGCGTCCATCTCGCCTGCCATGCGCGGGCGCAGAACATGGGCGCCAAGGCCGCCGAAATGCTGCGTCTGGTGCCGGGCACCAAGGTGTCGGTGATCGAGCGCTGCAGCGGTCATGGCGGCATCTGGGGCGCCCGCACCGAGAACTTCGAAACGGCGGTGAAGGTGGGCAAGCCCGCCGCGCAAATGGCGCTGAAGAACGACACCGCCTTCGTGGCGTCGGAATGTCCGCTGGCCGCCGATCACCTGATGCAGGTCATGGAAATGACGGCGGAAGACAAGGCGCCCAAGCCCTCGCGCGCCAATCACCCGATTGAACTTTTCGCCCGCGCCTATGGATTGGTGGACTAGCAACATGGCGCAGAAAAGCATCTCGGCTGCCGATATCCTGCCCTCGGCGGAATACGCCAAGGTCCGCGCCGAGCGCCGCCGCCGCGTCACCGAGCTGAAGCAGCATCGCCGCCTCGAAGTCGGCCCCTTCGCAACCTTCTACTTCGAGTCTTTCGACACCATGCTGCACCAGGTGCTCGAAATGCTGTTCGTCGAGAAGGGAGGCGCCGGGCAATTGCCCGATGAACTCGCGGCCTACAATCCGCTGATCCCGCAGGGCAGCGAGCTGGTCGCCACCGTCATGCTGGAGATCGACGATCCGGTGCACCGCGCCCGCGCGCTGGCGGGCCTCGGCGGCATCGAGCATCGCGCCTTCATCCGCGTCGGTGGCGAGACCGTCAAGGGCGTGCCGGAAGAAGACCAGGAACGCACGCGCGACGACGGCAAGGCCTCGTCGGTGCAGTTCATGCGCTTCCCCTTCACGCCGTCGCAGATGGCGGCCTTCAAGGGCGGCGCCGGCGATGTCATCGTGGGCTTCGATCACGCCAACTACGGACATATGGCGGTCATGCCCGCCGCGGTGCGTCAGGCACTGGCCGCCGACTTCGCCTAGACGTCAACGCAGGCGGCGCGGAACGGTGGGATTGTAGGTTACGCTCGAGCGGAAGGTCGCGGTTTCACCGGCCATGCCGAGTGGAAACGGCGGAAACGGGGCGGCGCGCCGCACGGTGTCCACTTCCGCGGCGTCGATCGCAGGCCAGCCGCTCGACTGCTCGACCTGCGCATCGATCAACCGGCCATCGCGTCCGATCAGGATGCGCACGACGACGCGGCCTTCCTGCTGCGCATCCAGCGCGCTCTTCGGATAGTAGCGGTATTGGCCGAGGCGCCGCGTCATCTGCGTGTAGTAGTCGGCGGCGTTGCCAACCGTCACATCCGTCGACGAATGCAACGGCGAGGGCTTGAGCGCCGCCTGATTGTCGGTGGGCAGGCGCGGTTGCGGTGCGGGTGCCGGTCGCGGCGCCGGCAGCGGTTGTGCCTGGGGCCGGGGCGGGGCGGGCTTGGGGAAATCCATCGTCGTCGGCGGACGCGCCGCCTCGGGCAAGGGCACGATCTGCTCCAGCGGTGGCGTGGGCGGCTCGGGCGCTTGCGCGGGTTCGGGCGGTGCTGGCGCCTGTGGCTGCGGTTCGGGAGCCGGCAGGGCAGAGGCCTGCAGTTGGGGAACCGGCGCGGGGCGTGGGGCGGGTATCGGCAGCGGCGTGGCAGCCTCCGGGACCGGCTGAAGCTCAGGCTCTGCTTGCTGCGGTGGGGGCTGGATTTGCGGCGCCTCGGGCAACCCTTGGCGGGGCGCCAGTCCCAGTTCAACGGGAGGCGGCGGCTCCTCCTTCTTGGCTTCGGCCGGCAGCTGTTCCTTGGCGGGCGTTTCGATGGTGACGTCGATGGCGTTGTCGAAGTTCTGCAGAATTGGCCGTAGTGGTGACACCACCCATAGCGTCAGGACGGTCAGAATATGCACGGCCAGTGCGAGTGCCATCGCCGCGGGAGACATGCGGTCGGCTTGTGAAATCGGGGCGCTGGCGGCGTGAGTCACGATGGTCGCCGTTTTACGCGCCGGACTCGGAGAGGGCTAGTTGATCGGCTCGGACTTATAGACGCCCCACAGATCGGTGCGTTCGACCCAGCCGGTGACGCTGCCGGTTTTCACGCGGCACCAGTCGCCGGCGCAGGAGCGGATCTCGCCCATGACCTCGGGCTCGAGCTTGGCCACCACGGGCGCGGAGGCGGCGGGCGTCTTGTGCAGGTCGGCGGCCTTGGCGGACACCAGAAAGCTGCGCTTGCCGGTGAGCAGGCTTTGGTGGACCCAGCCGCTGGCACCCTGCCAGTCGCGCACTTTGCGCCAGTTCTCGTACTCGGCTACGATCTCGACGGGCATGCTCTTGCGCTTGAAAACCCAGTCGACGGGATAGCGCGAACCGGGCCCGGTGCGGACATTCACTTCGTCGGAACGGAGCGAGGCGAAACGCGGAATTGGCAGGCCCGAGCCGCGGCGCTGGGTCGTCGACGGCGGATCGGCTGCCTGGGCCGCCTTGCCCGCCAGGCCGTCCCACGACAGCCCCAGGGGCGTCGAAATAATCGCCAATGCGATCAATGTCGCCTTCAAGGAGGGGGACGAACCAATTTGCATTGCCACGCTTTATAGCTGATTTCGTAAGATCGTGCGACAAACTATTGATAATGCGCGTTTTTTCGCCGCGCCAGATTGTCGGGGTGTTTGCTGGACAAGGCGCGACAGGCTTTGCTAAGCGAACCTATGCCGTCCAGTTCCAAGAAGAAGCCGCTGGTGATCGTGACCCGGAAGCTTCCCGATCCGATCGAAACCCGGCTGATGGAGCTGTTCGACACGCGCCTCAGCAGCGAAGACAAGCCTATGACCTCGGCCCAGCTGGTCGAGGCGATGAAGACCGCCGACGTATTGGTGCCCACCGTCACCGACCGCATCGATGCCCGCGTGCTGGCCCAGGCCGGTCCACGGCTTAAGCTGATCGCCTCCTTCGGCACCGGCGTCGACCACATCGATCTCGATACCGCGCGCCAACGCGGCATCGTCGTCACCAATACGCCGGGCGTGCTGACGGAAGACACCGCCGATATGTCGATGGCGCTGGTGCTGGCCACGGCGCGCCGCATGGGCGCCGGCGAACGGCTGGTGCGTGCCGGCAAGTGGACCGGCTGGAGTCCGACCTCGATGCTGGGCGCGCGCCTGCAGGGCAAGCGCATGGGCATTGTCGGCATGGGCCGCATCGGCCGCGCCCTGGCGCAGCGCGCCCGCGGCTTTGGCCTCGCCATCCATTATCACAATCGCAAGCGCGTCCACGGCGAGATCGAGCGCGAACTCGAGGCGACCTATTGGGAAAGCCTCGACCAGATGCTGGCGCGCATGGACATCGTCTCGGTCAATTGCCCGCATACGCCGGCCACCTTCCATTTGCTGTCGGCCCGGCGGCTCAAGCTGATGAAGCCCACGGCGATCATCGTCAACACCGCGCGCGGCGAGGTCATCGACGAGAACGCCATGGTCCGCATGCTCAAGGCCGGTGAACTGGCCGGCGTCGGCCTCGACGTCTACGAGCACGAACCGCAGGTCAATCCCAAGCTGCTCGAACTCGACAATGTCGTTTTGCTGCCGCACATGGGCTCGGCGACGCTCGAGGGCCGCATCGAGATGGGCGAGAAGGTGCTGATCAACATCAAGACCTTCGCCGACGGCCACAAGCCGCCGGACCGCGTCCTGGCGACGATGATCTAACCGTTGTCGAGATCCTCATCGATCATCTGACGCGCGCCTGATTTCTCGGCCTCGATGGCATCGCGCGTCGAGCGTCCGACCTGGGCGCCGATCAGGATGGTGAGAGAGGTCCAGTACATCCAGACCATGATGGCGGCGAAGCCCGCGGTGGCGCCGAAGGCCGAGGTGAGCTGCGTCACCTCGAAGTAATAGACCAGCGCGCGGTTGCCGGCGGCGAAGAGCATCGCGTTCACCGCTCCGCTGACCAGGGCGAACTTCCACGGCACGCCGCCGGTCGGCAGCCACTTGTAGATCAGCGTGAAGAAGCTGGTGAGAACGCCGTAGTGCAGCGTGGTGGACAGGGCCGGTCCGATCCACACGCCGAGAATGGGAAACTTCGCCAACGCGCCGGCATAGGCCGAGAGGATCACGCTGGCCAGGATGACGGCGATCAGCAGCACGCCCAGCACAACCATCATCCCCAGCGCCAGCAGGCGCGACTGGATGCTGGCCAGCACCGGATGCACTTCCAGGTGGTTGGGAATGCTGCGCCGCCAGATGGCATTGATGCCTTCGTCCAATTCGACGAAGACGCGCGTGCCGGTATAAACCAGCACGAGCGTGCCGACGATCGCCGCGATATTGGCGCCCTGGAACAGGCTCTCGGAGGCGAACCTGCGGATCGCTTCGAGTTGCTCGGGTTTTATGACCGTGCCGATGGCATCGAAAATCGCCTGCTGCGCCAGCGCCCGGCCGACGATGGGCTCGGCCAGCGTGATGCTGAAGATCAGGATCGGGCCCAGCGCGAACATCGTATAGAAGGCAATGGCGGCAGCCGAGGTCGAGAGGCGGTTGCTGAAGAAGCCGTAGAATGATGACAGGAAGATGCTTTGCAGCAGGGACTGCAGTCTGACCGGGGACAGATTCATCGCAGATGGGCGATCGAGTTGGCGTAATAGGCCAGCACGGCTCGTTCGTCGGCACGCGCGGCGAACAGGCCGTCGGCGGTTTCCTCGACAAGGTTGCGCAGGGTCAGCATGCGGAGGCCCACGGAAATAGCATAGTCACGGTCGCCTCTCGGCACATAAAGCTTAGCGCCGCGGCCCTCGAAATGTTCCATCAACGCCTGGGTGCGCGCCTTCACTTCCAGTTCATCGAGCGGCCCCGTACCATCCGAGGCGGCGTCCAGGAGCACAGTCGCGACCGAGGCTACCGGCAGCACCGGCACCAGCCGGGCGATCTCGGCCATGACGTCGTGGGCCAGCCGGCCGATAACTTCGAAGCGGGCATCCTTGTCGAGGCCGCGCAGGTCGGACTGCGTGTTGGCGGCGAGCCAGGCCTTGGCCGAGATCGGCGGGCCGAAATTCACGCAGGCATAGCCGAAGCGGAACCAGCGGCCGCGCAGCATCAAGCCGACCTGGCCGAACCAGAAGCCCAGCGCCGTGCGCAGCGCGAACCAGGCGCTGCGCCGCTTGGCTTCCTTGTCGAGGCCGCGCAGCAGCGTGCGGTCCTCCAGCACGCGGTCGTAGTTCAGCGCCACCGGGATAAAGACGATGTCGTTGGCGCCCTTGGCGTCGAAGGATTTCAGCATGTAGTCGAACAGCCCGAGCTTGGGTTCGCGCAACTTGCCGTCGCGCGACAGACCGCCCTCGGGATACATCGCCTGGGCGACGCCGGCAGCAGTCGCCATATGGACGTAGCGTTCGAGCACGCGGCGATAGATCGGGCTGTTGGAATTGCGCCGCACGAAATAGGCGCCCATCGAGCGGATCAATTGCTGCAACGGCCAGATGCGCGCCCATTCGCCGACAGCGTAGGACAGCGCCGTGCGCTCGGCGGCGAGGAACGCCACCAGCACATAGTCCATGTTGCTGCGGTGGTTCATGACGAAGACCACTGTCGTGTCGGGCGCGACGCCAGCCAGCGTGCGTTCGTCGGCGAAGCCCAGCCGCACGCGGTAAAGAAAGCGCGCAATGGTGCGGGCGATCGAATAGCCAATGCGGAAATAGACATAGGCATTGAAGGTCGGAACGATCTCGCGGGCGTAGCGATGGACCTCGTTCATCGCCACCTCGCGCGGTATCTTGTTCTCGCGCGCGTAGTCGTTGGCGGCGGCCACGACCTGCGGATCGTAGATCAGCCGGTCGATCAGCACCTGGCGCTTGGTGAGCTGGAACGGCCGGATCTCGACATCGAGCCGGCGGTTGACGGTGTCGATCAGCCGGTTGAGCCGCCGGCGCAGGAACCAGCGGCCGCTCGGGATCAGCAGCCGGTCGAGCAGCGACCACAGCGCGAAGGCCGCGATCGGCACGAACAGCCACAGGGGGACGGTAACCGGCTCTCCCATACTGCGAGCCCGTTAGCGCCGCGCTAGTAGAGCCTGATGCCGAGGCCGATCAGGCCGAGCAGGATGGAGCAAACGGCCACGATCAGCGTGGTGAGGACGGCGCCGATCGCGCGGCCCTGGTTGAAGATGCCGAGAATACCCGCCGCATGCGCCACGCGGGCCACGACCAGCAGGCCCGAAAGGCCGGCCACGGTGCGATAGCCGTAATAGACGCTCAGGATGTAGATCAGCAGCAGGCAGAGCGGCACGAATTCCGAGAAGTTGCCGTGGGCGCGGATGGCGTTGCGCAGCTCGGTGTCGCCGCCGTCACCCAGGCTGACCCGCTTCGACGTCCTCAGCCGGGCGATATTGAGCGACAGGCCGACATACATCAGGCCCAGCAGAGCGGCCGAGATCAGATAAATATTCATTTGGAACACCCCCGTTTGGCCCCGATTGTATCACGCCTGCGCGAGGGGCGCTTTGCGCCGGGGCCGCCAGCGCCCATATTAGGCGGACCCAAATCAAAGGAGCCGGACCATGTGGCAGATGCTGCGCAAGAAAGCTGAAATGGTGACCGCCGACCGGGCCCTGCCGGGCCGCGCCCAGCGTGCGTTTCCGGTGCCGGCCGAGCACTACGTCAACGGCCACCGCATTCAGGCGCCGTTCCCGGCTGGCCTGGAAATGGCGATGTTCGGCCTGGGCTGCTTCTGGGGCGCCGAACGCATGTTCTGGAAGATCCCGGGCGTCTATTCGACCGCCGTCGGCTATACCGCCGGCCTGACCCCGAACCCGTCCTACGAAGAGGTCTGCTCGGGTCAGACCGGCCATAACGAAGTGGTCATGGTCTGGTTCGACCCGAAGAAAACTTCCTACGAGGCACTGCTCAAGGTCTTCTGGGAAGGTCACGATCCGACCCACGGCATGCGCCAGGGCAATGACGTCGGCACGCAGTACCGCTCCGGCGTCTACACCTTCTCGCCCGAGCAGAAGAAGAAGGCCGAGGCCGCCCGCGATCTCTTCCAGCGCGAGCTGGGCAAGAGCGGCATGGGCACGATCACCACCGAGATCCTCGACGCGCCGGCATTCTACTACGCCGAGGACTATCACCAGCAGTATCTGGCGAAGAACCCCAACGGCTATTGCGGGTTGGGCGGCACCGGCGTGAGCTGCCCCATCGGGCTGGGTGTGGCGGCGGAGTGACGGCCCCCGGCCGTCATCCCGAGCCTTTGCGAGGGATCTCCCCTAAACAGTGAGTTCGGTTACCTCGTAGCCGAACTCCTTGTCGAGGGCGGCGATCTCCTTTCGGAAGGATCGCCGCAGCGCCGCCTTGGCGCTCTCAGGCAGCCATGAGGCCTCGATCGAATTCAGGCTGAACCTGCGCGCCATCTCGGGCCCCCAGCCGTTCGATTCAAACAGCGTCTGGAAACCATGACCGAGATTGGTCTCGAACATCGCCGGATCGTCGGTATTGATGGTGACGTTCAAACCGGCCTCGACCATGCGCTTGATGCGCTTGGGCCGGAACGGCCGGTTGTGCACCAGGCTGGTCCAGGCGCAGGGCGTGAAGTAGAGGCCGTCGCGCTTGGCCTCGCCCATTACATACTCCGAGGCCAGCATGTTGTAGCCGTGATCGATACGGTCGCAGCGCAGCACGTCGCGGCAGATCAGGTAGTTGGTCGGCGGCGCCTCGACGAGGGTCTGGTTGTCTTCACAGCAATGCGCCGTACGCTTGAGCCCGGCACGCGCCGCCAAGGCATAGGCCTCGGCGAAGGTGGCGGGCGGGCCGGCGCGCTCGGCGCCATCGAGGCCGATGCCGACGACTTCCTTGCGCGGGTGGGCAATCGCGGTTTCGACGATGTCGACGGCCATGGCCGGCGTATTGGTCGAACGGTCGATGCAGCAGATCAGCAGCACCGAGATGCCGAAGTCCGCTTTGACCTTGGCGATGCCTTCGATCAGCGCATCGACGATGGTCGGATAGTCGATACCGTTGGGGTAGAAGTAGTCGGGATTGAAGAAGAACTCGACGTGCTGGAGGTTGCCGTCGCGTTTGGCATCCTCGCAGTATTCATAGACGGCGCGGGTGAAGTCGCGCGGCTCGCGCAACACCAGCGAGGTCAGGCGCAGTACGTCGAGGAAGCCGTAGAAATCCGGCCACTGATAGAGCTTGTCGGCCGGCCGCGGCAGGGCGATGCCGTAACGCTGGGCGAGGTCGGCCACGGTCGTGGCGCGCAGCGTGCCCGAGAGATGGCAATGCAGCTCGCATTTGGGAATGCGCCGCAGGTAGTCGTGGGAAACCGCCCTCGTCATGGTGGGCGCCATCACTTCTTGTCGATGTTGTAGAGCAGCATGACGGGCGACTTTAGCGCGCCCTCGAGATTGTTGCGCCACGCCGAAGGCGCCGTGAACTGCGACAGCGGCAGGTAAAGCACCTGGTCGTAGGCGCGCACCTGGATCTGCGTGGCGATGGCCTTGCGCGCCGCAGCATCGGGCGCGGTGGCGAACTTGAGCCGCAGCGCCTCAATCTCGGTATCGGTCGGCCAGCCCCAGGCCGAGGCGGGCGGACCCGATGCCACAAGGAACGGATTGCTCATCGGATTGCCCTGATCGGGCACGGTGTTGGTGGTATGGGCGAGATTCCAGCCGCCCTCGCTCACCGCCTTGGTGTTGAGGCGGCGCGTCGCGAAAGTTTGGAAGTCCATCGCGACCATGTCGACCTTGAAGCCGAGATCGACCAGCACCTGGCGCGTGACGTTGCCCAGGGCGGCGATGCCCGGCGCATTGGCGACATGCAGCATGACCAGCGGTTTGCTGAAATCGACATTCGCCTCTTTCAGCAGCGCCTTGGCGGCGGCGATATCGCGCGCGGGGATGCCTTCCTTGCTTTCGAGCGGCGTGCCACAGCCGAAGAGGGCGCCGCAGTCGGTCGCGAGCCGCGGATCGCCAGCCACGACGCCCGCGTACATGTTGCGGTCGATGGCCCTGGCAACGGCCTGGCGAACCTTCACGTTGTCGAACGGCGGCTGCAGATGGTTCATCCGCATGATCGCCTGGAAACCGAACTTGCTCACGATCTCGGCATGGGCGTTCGACTTTGCATCGAGCAACGGCACGAGATCGGCCGGGATGCGTTCGAGGTAATCGACCTCGCCGCGGGCCAGTGCGCTCACCTGCGTCTGGGCATCGGGCAGGCCCAGCATCTCGATGCGGTCGATTTTGGCGATCTTGCCGCCGGAGGCCCAGACGGGCGGCTCGCTGCGCGGCTTGTAGTCGGCGAACTTCTCCAGGACGATCTTCACGCCGGGCTCATGCAGATCGGCGCGGAACTTGTAGGGACCGGAGCCGATGATCTCCTTCACCTGCTCGCTGCCCGGCGTTTTGGCGATGCGCTCCGGCATCATGAAGGGCACGGGCGCGCCGATCTTGGCCAGGCTGTCGAGCACCAGCCCGTAAGGCTCCTTCAGTACCAGCTTGATCGTGCCGGCATCGGCGGCGGTCAGCGAAGCGATGAATTTCGTCAGCGTCTGGCCCATCGAATCGCGCGAGGCCCAGCGCTGGATCGAAGCGACGCAATCGGCGGCCGTCACGGGCTTTCCGTCATGCCACTTGAGGCCGGCCCGCAGCACGAAGGTATAGGTGAGCTTGTCGGCGCTGACGGCGTGGCTCTCGACCATCTGCGGTTTGGGCTCGAATTTGTCGTCGACCGCGAACAGCGTGTCGTAGACGAGGTAGCCCAGGTCGCGCGTGGTGAAGGACGTGGTGAAATGTGGATCGAGCACCCGGCTCAGCGTCTCGGGCGCCACCTTCAGCACCGATTGCGCCTGGACGGGGCCGGTTGCGAGCAACGCACCGGCCAGCAGCAGCGACAATGATCGACGTACGGTCATATCAACCCTCCCTTGTCATCCTGAGCGCAGCGAAGGATCTCCCAGGACGATCAGACACAGTTCCCAATTCGTACAGCAAGAGCTTTGCCAGCGTGAGATCCTTCGCTGCGCTCAGGATGACACTAAGTGTCGCTCCGTACCGCGTCGAGCGCCGAGACGAAACGGTCGAGCTCGGCCTCGGTGTTGTAGACATGGACCGAGGCCCGCATGACGTTCACCAGGCCGCGATTCTTGAGGTCGAGGCGCGAGGAGAACTGCGTCGACACGGTGACGTTGATTGCCTGCTGGCGCAGCTTCTCCTTGATCGCCAGATGATCGCCGCCGTCGACCGCGAAAGTGACGATGGCGCCCTTCACCTTGCCCAGATCGGTCAGCGTGATCCCCTTCAAGGTCGACAGACGTTCGCGCAAGCCACCCGAAAGCTCGCGCAGCCGCGCCCAGATGTTGTCCATGCCCAGCTCATTGGCCTGATCGGTAGCAACTTTCAGGCCGATCACGCCGGCGAAATAGCGCTCCCAGTTCTCGAAGCGCCGTGCATCGGTGCGCATGGTATATTCATTGTCGCCGGTCCATTTGGCGGCATGGTTGTCGAGGAAGATCGGCTCGATCTTCGACGTGGTCGTGCGCTTGGCATAAAGGAAGCCCGTGCCGCGTGGCCCCCGCAGGTATTTGCGGCCGGTCATGGAGAGGAAATCGCAGCCGATCTTCTTCACGTCGACGGGCAACTGGCCGACCGACTGGCAGGCGTCGAGCAGGTAGAGCACGCCGGCATCGTTCACGATCTTGCCGATGGCCTCGGCCGGCTGTACCAGCCCACCCTGTGTCGGGACATGCGAGATCGAGACAAGCTTCGTCTTCTTGTCGATCGCCCTTTCCAGGGCGCCGAGATCGATCTGGCCGTGCTTGTCGTCGGGAACGACGACGACCTCCGCGCCGGTCTTTTTCGCCACCTGCAGGTAGGAAATGTAGTTCGAGGAATACTCGCTCATCGCCGTCAGGATGCGGTCGCCCGGCTTGAAGTCGAGCGAGTAGAAGGCGAGGTCCCAGGCGCGCGTTGCATTCTCGACGAAGGCGATTTCTTCGGCTTGCGCGCCGATCAGTTTGGCGACCGCCGGATAGAAACCTTCGAGCTGGTCGTTGGCCTTGGCCGCGGCCTCATAGCCGCCGATCTCGGCCTCGAGCCTGAGATGGTCGAGCGTGGCGTCGAGGGTGCGCTGGCTGGGCAGGGCCGAGCCGGCGGCGTTTAGATGCAGGACATGGGCACAGCCCGGTGTGTCGGCGCGCAGTTGCGCGAAGTCGATCGCCATTAGAACTTTCCTTGTTCCTTGAGCACTTCCTCGGCCACGCGCAGCGAATCGATGGCGGCGGGGAAGCCGCAATAGGCGATGGCATGCGTAAAGATCTCGCGGATCTCTGTCTTGCTGCAGCCGTTGTTAATCGCGCCGACGAGGTGGATCTTGAGTTCGTGCGGGCGATTGAGCGCGCAGAGCATGGCCACGGTGATCATACTGCGCTGCTTGCGGTCCAACCCATCGCGCGTCCACAACGAAGCATAGGCGAATTCTTCGCTGAACTGCCGGGCCGGTCCCCAGAAATCGTTATTGGTGGCGTCGCGCTTGGCGAGATAGGATTCTCCCAGCACTTCGGCCAGCACCTTGCGGCCGCTGTCCTTCAGCGTCTTGTGGGCTTCCTGATCGTTCATGTCGTGGTCCTCCGTCCTGTTCGGTCGCCCCCTGCCTAAAGCGGCGCCGGAGCCCGAGCAACTCGCCATTCCGCATGCCGGTGAAATTTTGCCGGTGACCTTCGTGCGCAGCCCGCGCGCGCGGCGTGCCTCGCTGCGTGTCGACCCGGCGCGCCGCCGCGTCGTGCTGACCGCACCGCCGCGCATGGCCCGCGGCACCGCCGTCGATTTTGCTCATGCCCAGGCCGGCTGGATCGCCGCCCGCCTCCAGCGTCTGCCGGCGCGTCATCCTTTCGTCGATGGCGCCGATGTTCCGCTATTTGGCACACCTCATCGCATCCGCCACCGCACCGGGGTGCGCGGCACGGTGTGGCGCGAAGGCTGCGAAATCCATGTCGCCGGCAAGCCGGAGTATCTCTCGCGCCGCCTCAAGGATTGGCTGACGGCCGAAGTGCGCGCCCGCCTCGTGCCGATGGTTCAGGCCAAGGCCGCGAGGGTCGACCGTAGCGTCAAGCGCATCACCGTGCGCGACACGCGCTCGCGTTGGGGTAGCTGCGGCCCCGACGGCTCGATGTCGTTTTCCTGGCGCCTCGTCTTCGCGCCGCCCGAGGTGCTCGACTACCTCGTGGCGCATGAGACGGCGCATCTCGTCCATATGAACCACGGCCCACGCTTCTGGGCGCTCGCCCGGACACTGTGCGATGGCCCCATCGAAGGCCCACAGGCCTGGCTCAAGAAGAACGCCGAAATGCTGCTGCAATACGGGGCCTAACCCGCGTCGTCTCGACCGGTGCCCGAAGGCGGAGTGAAGAGACCTTCTCTCGACGAGTCGCAGCTTGCCGCAGAGACAAGGCCCCTCGGCTACGCTCGGGGCGACGGGCCTTTCCGTTAACCGAATCTTCCCGGATCGCAGGCCAGCAAGGCCGCCGGCATGGGCTCGCCTTCCATCTGGCGCGCGATCAATCGGCCGGTCGCGGTGGCGAGCGTGAGGCCGACATGCTGGTGGCCGTAGCCGCAATAGACATTGGCCAGACGCGGGGCGCGGCCGATGGCGGGGCGGAAGTCGGGCAGGCTGGGGCGCTCGCCGATCCAGCGGCTGCGCTCGGCGCCGCCGACACCGGGGAAGATGTCCTTGAGATGCCGGATCAGCAGATCGGCGCGGTGCCACGACGGTGGCTGATGCGGGGCGGCGAGTTCGACCGTGCCGGCGACGCGCAACCCTTCCTCCATCGGCGTGATGAAGAAGCCGCGCCCGGCCGGGCTCACCGGCAAATCGAAGCGCACGTTATCGGGCGCCAGCATGACGTGATAGCCGCGCTCGGCGACCAGCGGCGCGTTGAAGCCGAGCAGGCGCGTTAACTCGCCAGAGGCGCGGCCGGCGGCGATCACCACGGCCTTCGCCGGCAACTCGGAGTCCACGAGTTGCACCGAGGTGACCCGGTCACCGTCGCGCCCGAAGCCACGCACCCGGCCGCGCAGCAGCGTGCCGCCGTCGGCGGTGAAGCGCTCGGCCAGGGTCGACACGACGCGGTAGGGATTGATGGTGTGAATGCCCTGCGGGTAATAGACGCCGCGCACGATATGGGCGCTGAGACCGGGCGCCAACTCGCGGGCGCGGTCGCCGCTCACCACTTCGAACTCGGTGCCCTTGGCCGTCTGCAGCGCGCGCTCGTCGGCGCCGTCGTTGAAGGAGGCTTCGGTCTCGTAGACGTAAAGGGCGCCCTTGGACTTGAAGAGCTCGCCCAGGCCCGAGGCCTGGATCTCGGCTTTCCAGGCGACATTGGCCTCGGCCATCAGCACGCCGAAGGAGTCGACGCCTTTCTGGACCTCGGCCTTGCTATAGGCGGCTAGGGCGAAACGGGCCATCCAGGGCAGCAGCCAGGGCAGGCTGGGCAGGTGGACGGTGAGCGGCCCGTTACGGTCCATCAGCATCCGCGGGATGCGCTTCAAGGTAGAGGGCCGCGCCAAGGGCAGCAGGTGGTCGATGGCGATGAAGCCGGCATTGCCATAGGACGCGGCTTTTCCCGGCTCCGCGCTGTCGACGAGGGTGACGCTGTGGCCGGCCCGCTGTAGCGCGCGCGCGGTGGCCGTGCCGACAATGCCGGCGCCGATGACGATGATGGGATTCTGGTCGTTCATGGCGTCACATTATCACGAGCCACGCAGGGCTTCCGACAGCCACTTTACGGCGCTCAAGGCTGCTTCCTGCGCAGCCTCTCGCGATGCATAGACTGCACCCGAGTAAAACCGGACCGGCGTCCACGCGCCCGCGTCCTCGGGATCGCGCCGGAATTCCTCGAATCCATGGCTTCCATCGGGACGCGAGAAAAGATCGACGCATCTGTCGCGTTCGAAATTCTCTCGATGCTTTCAAAAACCAGCCAGAATTTATCGATCCGCTTCGACATCGGTGACCCTACCCGGCCCTTCGGATGCCCGCATTGATTTATGGCGATAAATGCTTATTTAGCGCCCATGTCTCCTCGCACCGATCACTCCCCCTCTCCCGGCTGGCACGCCACAACCATCCTTTCCGTTCGCAAGGGCGGCCAGGTCGTCATCGCCGGCGACGGCCAGGTCTCGATGGGTCAGACCATCGTCAAGGGCAATGCCCGCAAGGTCCGGCGGCTCGGCAACGGCTCCATCGTCGGCGGTTTCGCCGGCGCCACGGCCGATGCCTTCACCCTGTTCGAGCTGCTCGAAGCCAAGCTGGAGCGCCATCCCGGCCAGCTTCTGCGCGCCTGCATCGAACTGGCCAAGGACTGGCGCACCGAGCGGCGTCTCGCCCGCCTCGAGGCGATGATGCTGGTGGCCGACAAGGACGTCTCGCTGATGCTCTCGGGCTCGGGCGATGTGCTCGAGCCGGAAGGCGGCGTCATGGCCATCGGCTCGGGCGGCAATTATGCGCTCTCGGCGGCGCGCGCGCTGATCGATGTCGACGGGCTCGACGCCGAAGCCATCGCTCGCAAGTCGATGGCCATCGCCGCCGACATCTGTGTCTACACCAACAGCAATCTCGTTATCGAGAAGCTCTGAAAGCAGCGTATGGCCGATTTTTCCCCCCGCGAGATCGTTTCCGAACTCGACAAGCACATCGTAGGACAACAGGACGCCAAGCGCGCCGTGGCGATTGCTTTGCGCAACCGCTGGCGCCGCCTGCAGCTGCCCGAAGGCCTGCGCGAGGAGGTTCTGCCCAAGAACATCCTGATGATCGGGCCGACCGGCTGCGGCAAGACCGAGATCGCCCGCCGCCTCGCCAAGCTCGCCAATGCGCCCTTCCTCAAGGTCGAGGCGACCAAGTTCACCGAGGTCGGCTATGTCGGCCGCGACGTCGAGCAGATCGCCCGCGACCTGATGGAAACCGCCATGGACATGGCGCGCGAGCGGCTGCGCAAGGAAGTGAAGGCCAAGGCCGAGATGGCGGCGGAAGACCGCGTGCTCGATGCCCTTTGCGGCCCCAATGCCAGCCAGGAAACGCGCCTGCGCTTCCGCCACAAGCTGCGCGACGGCGAATTGAACGAGCGCGAGATCGAGGTCGATGTCGCCGATGCCGGCGGGCCGATGCAGTTCGAGGTGCCGGGCCAGCCCGGTGCGTCGATGGGCATGGTCAATATCGGCGACATGCTGGGCAAGGCCTTCGGCGGGCGCACCAAGAAGCGCAAGATGACGGTCGCGCAGTCCTACGAGACGCTGCTGCGCGAGGAGAGCGACAAGCTGCTCGACCAGGATCGCGTCGTCCGCGAGGCCCGCGAATCGGTCGAGCAGAACGGCATCGTCTTCATCGACGAGATCGACAAGATCACGGCGCGCAGCGAGTTCCGCGGCGGCGGCGACGTGAGCCGCGAAGGCGTGCAGCGCGACCTGCTGCCGCTGATCGAGGGCACCACGGTCAACACCAAGCACGGCCCGGTGAAGACCGACCACGTGCTGTTCATCTGCTCCGGCGCCTTCCACCTCTCCAAGCCCTCGGACATGCTGCCCGAGTTGCAGGGCCGCCTGCCGATCCGCGTCAGCCTGGCGTCGCTCAACCAGGAGGATTTCCGGCGTATTCTGACCGAACCGGAAGCCAGCCTGGTCAAGCAGTACAAGGCGCTGCTGGCGACCGAGAAGGTGGCGCTGACCTTCAAGGACGAGGCGATCGATGAATTGGCCAAGCTCTCGGCCAGCATCAACGAGACGGTCGAGAACATCGGCGCCCGCCGGTTGCATACGGTGATGGAAAAGCTCCTGGAGGACATCTCCTTCGCCGCCTCGGACACGCCGGGCCGGGAGATCGAGATCGACGCGGCCTATGTGCGCGAGCATGTCGGTGTGTTGGCCAAGAACGCCGACCTGTCGAAGTTCGTGCTTTAGACCGGCGCTTCCGCCCGCAAATTCAAAGCGCGGTCAAGTTTTGCGTGGAGGGGCCCACGCGGAAACTGGGAAGAATCGGCTAAAAGCTTGTGCCATCGGCATCGGGCGTTTCCCACCGAAGTGGGAAGTCGCCGCGAATAGTGCAGTCAGAGGCAGTACGCGGCGATCAGGTCGACGAGATAGGCGGGACCGTTCAGGCCCCAGAGCACGAAGGAAACGACCGTCGCCGCGCCCACCAGTGTCGCGGCGCCCCAGCCCAAAAGTTTAGGCCAGCCGGCCGTCATCAGGCCGGCACCGCCGCCGCCGCGGGACGCGACAGGCGCTCCTCGATGATCGGATAGTGCAGCGCGGCCGAGATCAGGCCGAGGCCGATCGAGATCCACCACATCAGGTCGTAGTTGCCCTGCAGGTCGAACAGCCGGCCGCCGCCCCAGCCGCCGACGAAGCTGCCGAGCTGGTGGCCGAAAAAGACGATGCCGTTCAGCATGGTGACATGGACCGGTCCGAAGATGTAGCTGACCAGCGAGGTGGTGAGCGGCACGGTGCCCAGCCACAGGAAGCCCAGTGCGCCGGCAAAGATCAGCACCGAGGCGGCCGAAAGCGGGGCCAGCACGAAGCCCAGGAAGACCAGTGAGCGCAGCAGGTAGAGCAGCGACAGCAGGTTCTTGCGCTTGTATTTGCCGCCCATCGAGCTCCACAGAATGGCGCCGGCGATGTTGAACAGGCCGACCATTCCGATAGCCCAGCCGCCCAGCTCGGCCGGCGTCAGCTGGATGTTGAACAGCGACAGGCCGATGCCCTTGTCCGAAATGTAAGCGGGCAGATGGCCGCCGACAAAGGCCACGTGAAATCCGCAGACGAAATAACCGACGACCAGCAGCATGTAGCTGCGCTGGGCGAAGGCCTCGCTCAGCGCCTGTCCGGTGGTCTGCGAGCCGCCGCTGCCACGCCTGCCGGCGGCGATCTCCTTGCGGTCGTTGAGGCCGAGCGGCAGCACCATGATCAAGAGTGCCAGCACGGTCAGCGCCCACATGGTCGGACGCCAGTCGCCGAAATAGCTCTGCAGGATGGCGGCCAGCGGCACGATGAAGAACTGGCCGAAGGAACCGCCGGCCGAGCAGATGCCCACGGCCAGTGCCTGCTTGGCCGGTGGCGCGACACGCAGGATGACACCCAGGACGGGACCGAAGGTGGCGGCCGAGAGGCCGATGCCGACCAGGATATTGCCCAGGATCAGCATGAAGCCGTCATGCATGGTGGCCGTGACGATCATGCCCAGCACATACAGGGCGCCGCCGCCGGCGATGGTGGCGGCCGAGCCGAAACGGTCGGCGAGGCGGCCGGAGAAGGGCGCCACGGCGCCCATCAGCAGCATGGAAATGGCTGTGCCGAAGGAGAAGAGTTCGCGGCCGACATGAAGCTCGGCCGAGATCGGCTTGAGGAAGATGCCGAAGCTCTGGCGCACGCCGAGGCCGATGGTGAGCACGAGGAAGCCGCACCAGACGGCGGTCCAGTAGGAGCGGGGAGTGAGGGCCGGGGCCGTTGCTTGATTCATGGCCGGCAACTTGAGGCCGAGCCTTCGCGGTGGCAAGCGGGTGGCCTGGCACAATGCCCTCAAATTCCGTCATGCCGTCATGAGCTTGGATGTGGCACAACACCGGCCATGACCGCTCTCCTCCGATCCCTTGCGCTTGCCTGTGCAGCGCTGCTGGTCGTGAGCCCGGCGCTGGCGGAGCCCCGGCTGGAGCGCGAGCGCTGCGTCTACAAGGCGCCGCGCGGCGACAAGGTCGAATGCTTCGTGCTGATCGTGCCGGAGAACCGTGGCCTGCCCGAGGGCCGCGAGGTTCGGCTCAAGGTGGCGATTCTCAAGGCCAAGCGCGCCGCCGTGGCTGACCCCGTGATCTACCTCGCCGGCGGTCCGGGCGATGCGCCGCTGGTTGCCTCGACGGCCGGCGCCGACGCCTTGTTGGAGGCCGATTGGTGGAACGAGACGGCCATCCTGCGCCGCCGCCGCGACGTCATCATCGTCAGCCAGCGCGGCGCCGGCGGTGCCTCGCCCAACCTCGACTGCTTCGATCCACGCACCAGCGAACCCGCCAAGGCGCGCCGCCGCGCCATCACCGAGCAGCAGGAGCGCGAGATCCTGCAACGCTGCCGGGCCGGCCTGGAACGCCGCAAGATCGACCTCACCATGTACTCGACCCCGGCGCTGGCCGACGACGTGGCCGATCTCGCCCAGGCCTTCTCGCTCAGCAAGATCAACCTCTATGGCGTGTCCTACGGCACGCGCTGGGGGTTGGAGATTCTGCGCCGCCATCCCGATCTCGTACGTTCCGCCGTGCTCGACGGCGTCTACCCGCCGCAGATCAATGGCGAGCAGAACGAGCCCGAAATCGTGCGCCGCGCCTTCGAGACGCTTTATGCCGACTGCACCGCCGATGCCTTCTGCCGCGAGCGCCACCTGAATCTGCGCGCCAATACCGAGGCGCTGATCGAGCAGGCCAGCCGCAAGCCGCTGGAAATGACGCTGCAGCTCGAGGATGGCCCGCATCCGGTGCAGCTCGACGGGCCGAGGGTGCTGATGGTGCTGCTGCATATGATGCGCTCGGGCGAAGTGGCGCTGGTGCCCGAGGCGGTGTCGGAGTCGCGGCGCGGCGAGTTGCGGCTGCTCAAGATGTTCGGCGAGGATCTCGAGGCCGACGAGGGCGGCCTGCTGGAACAGAACGCCCAGCAGTTCGACGGCCTCTTCAACTCGATCGAGTGCCGCGAGACCTGGGCCGTGGTCGACCAGACCGCGCGCCGCCGCGCCATCGAGAGCGCTGGCATCTATGCGATGACGGCGCGGCAGAGCAAGTCGCCGGCTTTCTGCCCGGTCTGGCGCGTGCCGGCGGCACCGGCCGCGGAGCGCCAGCCGGTGAAGAGCAATGTGCCGGTGCTGCTGATGAGTGGTGCCTATGACTGGCTGACGCCGCCCGGCTGGGGCCGCGAGGCTGCGCGAGCGCTCGGCAACGCCCGCCACCTCGTCTTCCGCGCGCAGGGCCACGGCGTGGCCAGTCAGGAACCCTGTGCCGGACGGTTGCGCGACGAATTCATCGACGACCCCGATCCAAAGCGCGCGCTCTCCTGCCGCGCCGACACGCCGCCCAATTTCATCGCCGGCTACGAACGCGCAAAAGCGCTGCCCTAGGAGACGGAAATGAACCGAGTGCTTGCCCATACCGGCGTGCAGTATCCGATCGTGCAGGCGCCGATGGGCTGGATCGCGCGCAGCCAGCTCGCTTCGGCGGTGTCCAATGCCGGCGGGCTCGGCATCATCGAGACCTCGAGCGGCGAGGTCGATGCCTGCCTGGCCGAAATCGAAAAGATGAAGGAGCTGACCGACAAGCCCTTCGGCGTGAACCTGCCGATCCTGTTCATCAAGGAACCGCGCGTCGTCGATCTCGTGGCCAAATCGGGCGTGAAGTTCGTCACGACGTCCGCCGGCTCGCCGGCCAAGCTGCTGCCGGTGCTGAAAGCGGCGGGCCTGATCGTCTATCATGTCATTCCCAACCTCTCTTCAGCGCTCAAGGCCGTCGATGCCGGTGTCGACGGGCTGATCGTCGAAGGCGGCGAGGGCGGTGGTTTCAAGAATCCCGACGATGTCTCGACGCTGGTGCTGCTGCAGGCGGTTCGCGAGAAGACCGACGTGCCGCTGATCGCCGCTGGTGGCATCTGCGACGGCCGCGGCATGGCGGCAGCCTTCGCGCTCGGCGCCGAGGGCATCCAGATGGGCACGCGCTTCGTGAGCTCCGTCGAGAGCCCGGTGCACCGCAATTACAAGCAGGCCATCGTCGATGCCGACGATACCGGCACGGTGATGCTCAATCGAAAGTCGACGCCTTGCGTGCGCGCGCTCAAGACCGAACGGGCGAAAGAAATCGACCGCGCCGGCTCCTTCGACCGCTCGCTCTTCGGCACTGTCCGCGACGTCTATTTCGGCGGCGACATGGAGGCCTCGCTGGCGCTGGCCGGCCAGACTGTCGGTCTCATCCACGAAGTGCTGCCGGTGGCCGAGATCATCGGCCGCACGGTCGCGGGATTTCACAGCATACGCAAAGAGCAGGGCGAGCGTTCGAAAGCGAACGCTTTCTGAAACGCCCCGCTTTTATCGCTTTCGATGTCTAATACCAACCGTCAGAACTAATGACTCGGATGTGAATCGGCATTGAGATGAGGATGTGATTCCCTGGAGCGATGGTATCGCGAGGGAGCCTCTTCATGGCATTGGCGATTACGCGTAGCGACCTATCGGCCGACGAT
>JBBRFD010000027.1:0-35025 GCA_038224985.1 Reyranellales bacterium | reverse complement strand
GCCAGCGCGATCAACCGGCAAGCCACATCCCCGTCCTTCGCACGCCGCGCTTGCGCTCGTAGATCGTCGGCCGATAGGTCGCTACGCGTAATCGCCAATGCCATGAAGAGGCTCCCTCGCGATACCATCGCTCCAGGGAATAACATCCTCATCTCAATGCCGATTCACATCCGAGTCAGTAGTTCTGACGGTTGGTATTAGCGCATTTCCCGCAAGTGTCGGACTATGCTCCTTCCCGGAGAAGAGGACTTCAAGGAGAGCTATTCTTCCTATTTGCCCTGCCTGCCAGGCGGGCGCCGGCAACGATTACCCGCCGACACCTGCGCGAAAAGCGTTAAGTCGACACTTCGCGCATTTTCCGCAGGTGTTTGCCGGGAGTGGCGGCGGTCAGGCCGGCATCGGCCGCCGGGCGAGCACGATCCAACAGCGGGTTTCCATGCGATGGGGAAAGTGCCTGACGACGTAGTTGCCGTAGAGACCGATGGCGCTGCCGGTCACCGTGCTGTTGGTGGCGAACTTCGGCACCAGCACATATTCCGCCTCGGCGAACAGCCTCTCCGCCGGCTGTGCGGGGAATTCCTCGTCCATCCACAGATTGGAACCGCGCAGCGGCGGCACGCCCAGCATGAAGGGCAGCGGGTTCACCTGGTCGAGTAGCACCGCGCCACCGCGCAGCCGGCCCGACTGGAAGAGCTCGGCGGCCTCGAGGATGGTCTGGATATATTCGTACTGCGACATCTCGTAACGCGGTCCGACCGATCGCGAACGGTTGAACATCGTGTAGTCGACCTGGCCGCTGGAAAAGGCGCTGAGTATACCGTCTGACTCCAACGGCACCGCCAGCCCGCGCAGGTTGGTGCGATCGATTAGGAAGAGCGAGGATCCCCACGCCGCCTTGTAGTGATAGCCGGCGACGATGGCCGCCGTGCGGACGACATAGGCGGTGGGAAAGACCATCAACGCCAGCATCAACCCCGCCGCCAGCCGTCGCGAGCCGATCGAGTCCGCGCCGCGCACCCAGTCGTAGAGCAGGAAGGAGACGATCAGTCCCAGCGGTATGCCGCGCGATTGGGCGTTCTGCGACAACACGCCCATCCCGATCAGGATCATCAGGCCGATCGCCACCGGTAGCCTGAGCGGCGCCAGGCGCGACCACCACAGCAGGGCCGCGATCACCAGTCCCGTGGTGTAGAGCGAGAGCTCCACGGTATTGGCAAACAGCGTGATGAACTGCTCGGTGGGGTTCTCGCGTGCCGCACCGGCGCCCAGCGCCGTCCAGAAATCACCGAGATAGGCCCAGTTGTAGGGGGCGACCGCGTTCAGGATGACCATCACGCCGACCGCGCACCAGGTCCTGTAACGGAGCTGGATGTGGCGGCTCACCAACAAGGCGACGCCCAGTTCGAACATCGCCGCGGCAAAATAGGTCAGCTTTAGGAAGTAAAGACCGGTGAGAAGCCCGCCTGCCACGAAGGCATCGAGCCAGGCCACGCCGGGTCCGCCGCGCGGCGGCAGGAACAGGATCAGCGACAGGATCGCCGCCCCCGACCAGCAATAGCTGTTGTAGGACATGGCGAAGGAATACGAAGTCACCAGATCGCCGATGTTGATCGGGATCAGGATCAGCTGGCAGGCAAACAGCACGAAGACGACGGCGGGCAGCAGCGGCAGGCGATTGACCGCCGCCGCGGTCGCCGCCGCGAAGATGGCCGCGGCGACGATGAGCTCGCCGAACAGGAAGGCACGCACCGAGGGCCCGAGAAAGCGAAAGCCGATCTCCGTCAGTGCGAAGTTGAGGCGGCCCAGCGGATCGTGGAAGTCGACATGGGCGACCTGGCCATTGTGCAGATGCCAGGCGCCGTTGAGGTTGAACAGCAGGTCCCATGTCATCTCGCGCGACACCATGCGACCAGGCGAGACCAGCATCCAGGCGCTGACCAGGATCAGCGGGCCGGCGATCAGGACAAGCCGCACCAGTGACGCGTCGTCGAACAGGAACGACGACCAGCGGCGGTCGGCTGCCGATGAAAAGGCGCGCTGCGGCGGGCTCTTGGCCGACTCGGGTGACAAACTGCCTCTTTCGGGCTGACGCGGAAGGCTGCATGATAACAGTCATGATCCGCCAGCGCGCCCCATCTTCCTGGCAAGCCATCGGTTTGGCCGTGGCGCTGTTTGCGATCACCCTCAATTTCCTGCAGCCGCTCGCCCATGCCGCGATGATGCGCGACGGGGCGCCCGGCGCCCTGTGGACGGCATTCTGCAATCCTTCGGCGACGCCGAACGACGCGCAGAACTCCGCTCCCGGCTCGGCGAAGAAGCACGAATGCTGCCTCGGCCTGGCCCATGCAGCACCGCTCGCCATACCGCCGACCGCCTTCGTATTTGCAGCCCCCGTCAGCCTGGCCATCGCGCCCTCGCTGCCGGCCGAGCGCCCCACCGCCGTCGCCATCCGCGACGGCCCGTCCCGACCGCGCGGTCCACCCGCCTTCGTCTGAACGTTCTGCCGTACCGCGTGCCTCCAGGCGCGCGCTCCGTCACGTCAGCCGAAGGATTTGTCCATGTCTCCCCCTCGTGCGGCAGCGCTCGCCGCCTTCGCAGGCATTGCCGCATTTTCCGCAAGTGCCCAGCAGACTCTGCCCGGCGTCACCGTGACGGCACCGGCCCCGCTCCTGCAGACACCGCCTGCTTCCGCCGACGTGGAGAAATTCTCGTTGCCGCAGACGCGCGAAAGCATCGACCAGAAGAAGATCGCCGACACGGTCAACATCGTCGACACGCCCGACGGCATCAAATACCTGCCCAGCATCTTCGTGCGCAAACGCAACAACGTCGATACGCAGCCGACGGTGGCGACCCGCACCTGGGGCATCAACTCCAGCGCCCGCACGCTGGTCTATGTCGACGATGTGCCAATTGCCGCGCTGATCTCCAACAACAACACCACCGGCGCGCCGCGCTGGGGCATGGTGGCGCCCGAGGAGATCAAGGGCATCGACATGCTCTATGGCCCCTTCTCGGCGGCCTATCCGGGCAATTCCATGGGCGGCGTGCTGCTGATCAGCACGCGCATGCCGGAGAGGCTCGAGGTCACGGCCAAGCAGACCGCAGCCTTCCAGAGCTTCGACATGTACAAGACCTCGGGAACCTACTCGACGTCGACCACCGCGGTCACGGCGGGCGACAAGATCGGACGGGTGTCGTTCTTCCTGAGCGCCAATCGCGAGGAAAGCTTCAGCCAGCCGCTGCAGTTCGTCACCAACGGCAGCGCCACACCGGCCGGCACGACGGGCACGATCCCGCAGCTCAACAAGCAGGGACAGGCGGCCAATGTCGTCGGCGCCGGTGGCCTGCTGCACACCATCATGACCAATCTCAAGCTCAAGACCGCCGTTGATGTGACAGACTGGCTGTGCGCCGCCTACAGCATCGGCTACTGGAACAACGACACCCAGTCGACGGTGCAGACCTATCTGACGGCCAACGGCAACCCGACCTTCGGCGGCGTCGCGGGCTTCGCCAGCAACACCAACAAGCTTGCCGAGCAGCATCTGATGAATACGCTCAGCCTCAAGACCGACACCGGCGGCGACTGGGACGGGGAGGCGATCTACACGCGCTACGACTACCTGCAGAGCACGCAGCGATCGCCCGCCGCCGTGCTGGCCACCGGCACCAACTTCACGACCAACGGATTGATCGCCTCGATGGCGGGAACCGGCTGGTCGACGCAGGATCTCAAGGGGATGTGGCGGCCGACCGGCCTCAAGGGCGATCACGAAGTCAGTTTTGGCCTGCATCGCGATCAGTACACGCTGAACAACCCGACCTTCACGGCGCTCAACTGGCTCAATTCACCCGACAGCGGCACCGGCCTCACCGCGACCTTCGGCGCCGGCAAGACCGAAACCTGGGGGTTGTGGCTGCAGGATGCCTGGAAATTCGCGCCCGGCTTCAAGTTGACGCTGGGCGGCCGGGCCGAGACGTGGCGTGCCTATGACGGCTACAACCTCGCTGGCGCCACCAGCACCGTACAGCCGGGGTTGCAGTCGACGAACGTCTCGCCCAAGGCGTCGCTGTCGTGGCAGGCCGACCCGGCCTGGAGCACGAAGCTCTCCTTCGGCCAGGCCTATCGCTATCCCACGGTGTCGGAACTTTACCAGATCGTCGCCACGGGCCCGATCTTCGCGGTGCCCAATCCAAACCTGCTGCCCGAGTCGGCGCTGTCCTTCGAGTGGACTGTCGAGCGGCAGGACAAGAATTCGAGAATCCGCATCTCGCTGTTCGAGGATGACACCTCGAATGCACTGATCCAGCAGACCAACTTCATCAACGGTAACTTCGTCAATACCTGGCAGAACGTCGGTCTCGTGCGCAATCGCGGCATCGAAATCGCCGGTGAACTCAGGGATGCGTTCATCCCGGGCCTGACCTTGGGCGGCAGCGTGACTTACGTCGACTCGGAGATCGTCTCCAACCCGGGCTTCGTGAGCGCCACGGGAACTGTCTCGACAGGCAAGCGCGCACCCTATGTACCCGACTGGCGGGCGACGGCGCAGGCGACCTACCGGCCGAACGAGAACTTCGCCTTTACCACCTCGGCCCGCTACCAGGGCACGATGTATTCGACCCTCGACAACAGCGACATCGTTCCCAATGTCCAAGGCGCTTTCGACCGCTTCTTCGTGGTCGATATCCACGCCCACTACCAGATCACCGACGCGCTCTCGGCCGATATCGGCATCGACAATGTGGGCGACCACAAATACATCGAGTTCCATCCCTTCCCCGGCCGGACGTTTCTGGCCAGCCTTAAAGCCAAATTCTGAGGTTCATGATGACCGCTTCCCGCACACTGCTCGCCCTCGTACTGGCATCGTTTCTCTCGACAACGGCCGCACTGGCAGGTGGCTACAAGCTGGGATCCCTCGAGATCGGCCATCCTTGGGCGCGCGCCACGCCGCCCTCCGCCATGGCCGGCGGCGGTTTCCTCACCGTCACCAACAAAGGCAGCGAGCCTGACCGGCTGATCTCGGTCAAAAGCCCCGCGGCGGCGCGCGTGGAAATTCACGAGATGAAGATGGACGGCAACATCATGCGCATGCGCGAACTCGAGAAGGGTCTCGAGATCCCGCCCGGCGCCACGGTGACGCTGGCCCCCGGTGGCTATCATTTGATGATGATGGAACTCAAGGGTCCACTGGCCAAGGACAGCCGCGTGCCCGTGACGCTCACCTTCGAAAAGGCGGGCGTCATAGAGGTCGAGCTGGCCGTCGAGGCGATGGGCACCTCGCCGCCAGAGCAGAAGCACTGATCAGAGAAGCTGCAGCGCGATCAGGACCATGCCGATGACCGACACGAACCAGGCCACCGTGCGCACCCAGGAAATGCCTGCGACATAGATGCCGGCATAGACCAGCCGCGCCCAGAAGAAGATCGTGGCGCCCATCGCCGTCATGGCGTTGGCCTTGCCGGCGACAGCGGCGATCAGCACCAGCGCGGTAAAGAGCACCATGTTCTCGATCATGTTGAGATGGGCGCGCTTGGCGCGGCCGGCCATGCCCGGCAATTCACCGAGCCCTTCGCGGTTGCCCGCGAGAGTCGGCAAGCCGACAGCCTGGTTGGCGAGCGCAGCCGCGATCAACACCTGAACGAAGGCCAGGATCACGGAAAACAGCAGATACTTGAGATCGGGTGTCATAGTCGTCTCCCCCTGAGGGTTCTTATAATTGTCCCGCTACTTGGTGCCGAACAGCCGGTCGCCCGCGTCGCCCAAGCCGGGAACAATATACCCGTGATCGTTGAGCTTGGCATCGACCGCGGCGGTAAATACCGGCACGTCGGGATGGACCTCGGCGAAGGCGCGGGCGCCGGTGTCGGAGGCCAGGATGCAGATGAACTTGAGCCGCTTGGCGCCGCTTTCCTTCAGCCGGTCGACGGCGGCAATGGCCGAATGGGCCGTCGCCAGCATGGGATCGCAGACCAGCACGTCGCGGTCGGAAATGTCGGCCGGAATCTTGAAATAATACTCGACCGCCTGCAGCGTGCGCGGATCGCGATAGAGGCCGACATGGCCGACGCGGGCCAGCGGCACCAGGTCGCTCAGGCCCTCGGCCAGCCCGAGCCCGGCGCGCAGGATCGGCACGATCACCATCTTCTTGCCCTCGAGCAGCGGCGCCTTCATCGGCGCCACCGGTGTCTCGATGTCGACCTCGACCAGCGGCAAGTCGCGCGTGGCGTCGTAGCCCAGCAGCAACCCCATCTCACGCAGCAGTCGGCGGAAATTGGCGCTCGAGGTCTCCTTGTCGCGCAGCTTGGAGAGCTTGTGCTGCACCAGCGGGTGCGAAACGATATTGATGGAATGCGGCAAGGACATCTTTTGAGTCTCCCCTAGAACACAGTGCCATCGCTTTGGATGGAAATCGGCGGACCGCCTCCCGGGCGGCGTTCGGCGGCAAGCACACGGCCGGCAAACCAGGTGCCCGCCTCCAGAACTTTCACCAGCGGCAGCCTGGCCGCATCGAGGCCGAGATGCAGCCGCACATGTTCGCCGATGCGCTCGAGCAGCGCCACGGTCAGCGCCCGCCATTCGACAATCGGCTCATCGCCGGTGGCGAAGGTTTCCCGCAGCAGCTTGCTCTGCTTCACACGCAGCGCACCGGCATCGATCAGCAGGCCACCATTGCGATATTCCGGCAGGCCGGTCAGCGCATCGAGTTCGACGACCGCGAGGCCCGACTCCTGCAAGGGCTCGACCAGCGAATAGGACAGCCATTGCGACAGCTTGTGGAAAGGCACCAAGCCAACCGTCGGATGACGCCAGACATCACCCAGAGCCACGCCATCGAGTTCGAGGCGCGACGGCCAGACCGACGAGAGGTGCTGCAGCACGGTGGCGAGAATGGACGCTGCTTTCACTTCGGCGCCACCCGCCAGCGTGTCGAACAGCGCCCCGGGCCGATGCAGGCCGACGCCGCCCAGCTTGCGCAGCAACTCGGCGCGACCTTCGAGTCCGAGCAGCGGATTATGCGCGCGCACCTGGAAGCCCATGCCCAGTTCGGCGGTGCTCAGCGCCTTCAGCTTCTCCGCGTCGACGCGTGCCGGGTCTTTCGGATCGCTGCTGAAGAGCCCATTGGCGAACATATGGAAGCTCGCCACGCCCAGCCCCTCGGATCGGGCATAGGTCTCGCCCGTGCCCGGCTCGCGATAGCTCCAGTCCGGCCCGGCGCCGGCATCGAGCAGCACCGAGACGACGGCGAGGTCCATGCGCCGGCGCGCCCGCTCCTCGCGCGACAAGGACGAGAGCGTCTCCGCCAGCGCCGCCCAGCGGTCGCGACCGCCGACCTCGAAGTGCCGCCAGCGCGAATGGAACGGAATCAGCGATGGATCGGCGAAGCGCTTGCGCGTGACGGCAAGCGTGGCCTGCACCGCCGCCTCCAGCCCATTGGCGTCGAGCGCGAACCACGGCGACTGGCCATTCTCGACATGGCGCAGCACCAGCTCCGCCCGCTCGCGGATGGCCGCGGGCGTGCGCAGGTAAGCGACGGAATCCTTCACTCCATCAACCCCCGGCCCTTGGGCTTGGCCAATTCGACGGTCTGCGGTTTGGGCTTGTTGTCGGTGAAGTAACCGGCGGCCTTCTTGGCATCCATCTCGACCTGGGCATCGGCCGGGATCAGTTCATCGGGGATCGCCACCTGCTCGACGATGTCGATGCCCTGCTCGCGCAGCGCGTCGGACTTGAGGTTGCTCATCGAGGCGAAGCGGTCGATGCGAGAAATGCCGAGCCAATGGAAGAGATCGGGCATCAACTCCTGCAGGCGCATGTCCTGCACACCGGCCACGCATTCGGTGCGGTTGAAGTATTGCGCCGCCGAATCGCCGCCGACCTAGCGCTTGCGCGCGTTGTAGACGAGGAACTTCGTCACTTCGCCCAGCGCGCGGCCTTCCTTGCGATTGTAGATGACGACGCCGACGCCGCCCTGCTGCGCCATCTCGATGCAGATCTCGATGCCATGCGCCAGATAGGGCCGGCAGGTACAGATGTCGGAGCTGAAGACGTCCGAGCCGTTGCACTCGTCATGGAGGCGGCAGGCGATCTTCGTTTCCGGGTTGCCGAGCTTCTGCACATCGCCGAAGAAATAGATGGTGGCGCCCCCGATCGGCGGCAGGAACAGCTCGAGATCGGGTCGCGTCACCAGCTCGGTATACATGCCGCCGGTCTGCTCGAAGAGCGTGCGGCGCAGGTCGACTTCCTTGACGCCGAAGCGCTCGGCGATGCCGGGCAGCCACCACACTGGCTCGACCGCCGCCTTGGTCACCTTCACATCGCCCGCCGCCGTCAGTATATCCCCGTCGGGCAACAGCCGGCCTGCCTCGATGGCATCCTTGATCTCCGGCATGGCGACATGCGCCTTGGTGACGGCAATGGTCGGGCGGATGTCCCAACCGGCTGCGAGCTTGTCGGCGAAGATATCCGCGATCAGGTGGCCCCAGGGATCGAGCGAAACGATCTTCTTCGGGTCGAACCAGCTCTCGAACGGGCCGATTTTCTCGGCCGGCGAGGTATTGGTGAAATCGGGCCGATGATCGGCCTTCAGCTCATGCGCGGCAACCGAGAGCGCGCGATAGATGCCGTAGCTGCCGGAATGCACGCCGATGGCATTGCGCTGGCCGGCATTGCCCACCGTGCCGACGACAGGCCCGCGGATCATGGGATCGCGGGCACCCCAGACCACCGGCGGGGCCGGCTTGCCGCCTTGCGACGGGTGGGTGTTGAGTCTGATGTGAGCCATGATCGCTTTCCAGATGCCAAACGCCGGGAAAGCGAGGCATCCTACAGTCTGTGGATGAAGAAGAAAAGACTGGCACAAAGGAGGAACCATGCCCGACAGTCACGCTTCCGGCTCGAAAGTGAGCATCGTCAATCACCTTGGCCCGGACTCCTTCGAAAAGGACGGGCTGCGGCCCTTCTTCGAGTATCGCCCGCTTGGCCTCAAGGAGCTGACCGGCGGCAAATTCGGCGCGCATGTCATCCGCGCCAAGCCCGGCAAGCATGCCGACGCGCCGCGTCATACCCATACGCTCGAGTTCCAGTTCGTCTATGTGCTGAAGGGCTGGGCGATCTTCGAATACGAAGGCTACGGACAGCACAAGCTGGTCGCCGGCTCGACCGTCTACCAGCCGCCGGGCATCAAACATAAGGAGATCGACCACTCCGAGGATTTCGAAGTGCTGGAGATCACCCTGCCGGCCGATTTCAAGACGACGACCGTCGAGTAGGCCTATCGGCTCTGCGGGCTGATCACGCGACCGCGGGCGTCGATGCGGTTGCCGTAGGAGTCGTAGCGAAAGCCGAACTCGTCGCGCGAGGGCGAGCCGTTGGGGATCGCGTAACTCGGCGCGGCTCCCGACGACTGGCGCGGCATGCGGTAGCCGTTGGCGTCGATACGGTAGCCGTCCTGGTCGTAGCGGTTGCCGTACTGATCGGTGCGATAGCCCGAAGATGCCGGCGGCGCGCCATCGCGATAGCTGCGGGCGTCGACTTCACGGCCGACGCAGCGGTCGTAGCGCATCGACCCCGGCTCGAGGCCATAGGAACTGCAGGTCTCGCGCGCTTCGGCGTTGAGGCGGGCCTCGGTGTAGTCGCGGCCGACGCGGCCGTTGGCCCGCACGGCGCGCTCGCGCGAGACGCAACGCTCGAAGCTAGCGGTATTGGCATTGAAGCCATAATCGGCGCAGGCCTGCTCGGACGTCGAGTAAAGGGCGGTATAGGCCGGCGGAGTCGCCGGGCCGGGAACGCGCACGCTCTGCTCATATTGATTGGCGCAGGCGGTGGCGAGGAAGCCGAGGGAAATCGTCGTCAAGAGGCGAAGCCGCATAAAAGTGGGAGATCCTTCCTGGATTACAGCACCCCGCTAACGCGAGGCGACCGGGAAGGTTGCAGGCAGTGCGCGAATCGACGCCATCTTCCTCGACTACTGGGGCGTACCGCCGGCCAAGGCCCTCTTCCCGTGACTCACTGCCGACTGACCCTGGTTGGGCGACACTTCGGCGACCGAGCAGCCGGGCGTTATCAAGCCGATACGGTAGGCGACCTCGACATAGCGGGTCTCCCCCGGCGCCACGTCGACGCGACGTCCCACCCCGGAATCGCCAGCGCATCGCACTTCCAGAGGGCCCGGATCGCCTTCTAGCCGAATCCAGGTGTCGGGGCCCAGGGCGATGTTCAATCCACCGCCGACGGTGACGTTCACCGGCGCGGCCGCGCCCAGCAGGCCTTCGCGATAAAGATAGATCGCACCCTTGTCGGCGGGCGGTGGCTCGAAGCGCTTGCCGATGGCGCTCTCCTGTGGCGTCGCCATGGGAACCGCGGCGCAGCCGCCCAGCGTACCGGCGATCGTCAGCAGCAGCGGAAGCGGAAGTATGCGGCGTGCAGTCGATATCAAAGGGACGACCTCCTGATGTGAGCGTTCATTGCTCGATAGGAGTCCTTCCCGACATTTTGACGGCGAATCGAAGGCGGAACCTTCAGGCGGCGCGCAACGTTATGACGATGCCCTGCTGCGGCGGCGGCTCCGAAACGGCCCTCGACGCTTCGCCTCAACTTACGGAGAAATCGCCATGTCGCTTGGCACCATCCTCATCATCGTTCTCATCATCTTCCTGCTCGGCGGCTTCAGCGGCCGCATCGGCGGCTATGGCTACGGCTTCGGCCACGGCGGCATGGGCGTGCTCGGCGTCGTGCTGATCATCGTCGTTGTGCTCATGCTCCTCGGGCGCATATAGCCCGAGGAACCGGAAGGTTGGGTAGGGCTGGTACGCCCTACCCCTTCTTGGGTGTATAGGCGCCACCGGCCGAGGCGGCGCGAACTTCGGCCGCCGTCTTGGCCTTGCG
Organism: Reyranellales bacterium; assembly: GCA_038224985.1. Taxonomy (GTDB): domain Bacteria; phylum Pseudomonadota; class Alphaproteobacteria; order Reyranellales; family Reyranellaceae; genus Reyranella. Next base: position 24,131 of record JBBRFD010000027.1, on the reverse strand, counting down.
CAGCATCACCAGCTTGCCCGCTTCGTCGTCGAGCATAGCTTTGGCGTTCTTAAGGACGGCCGGAGCATGCACGCGCGGGAATTTCACCGCGCCATTTTCGTCCATGTGAATAAGGTCGCCCGGCGCCACATCCATGCCGCCGACCGAGACCGGGACATTGACCGACTGTACCGCCATCTCGCCATGGCCGGCGGTGACGCCGCCCAGCAGGAGCTGGAAGTTGAGCTTGCGGATGGCATCGACGTCGCGCGACGGGCCGTTCGACAGCATGCCGACGCAACCCACTGCCATCATCGAGCTGATCATCATCTCGCCAGCGAGGCCCGCCTTGTTCATCAACTCGGGCGGCCACTTCTGCTGGATGATGAGCACCGTCGGCTTCTTCATGGCGTCGAGCGCGTCGATTACGTCCATGAACGACAGGCGGCCGGCGTAATTGGGATCGGGCAGACCGTAAACGCAGGTCACGGCATAGCCGATGGTCGGCGCCATGTTGGGATAGATGCAGCGGATCGAGGTGTCGGTGTACCAGTTCTCGGTCCACGGATTGTAGAGTCCGAGGCAGAGCGGGTTCTTCGGATAGGTCGCCACCACATTGGTGATGGTGGGCGTGTCGATCTTTCGCAATTCGGCGAAGAGCTGGTCGTCTGACTCGGACATTCTGTGCTTTCCCTCTTTGGTACAGGTCTCGTTCTTCGCGCGAACTGACTGTAGAGGCAAGTCCACAAGACTCCGGGAGTACCCGCCCGCACCTCGCGTTCGGCTTGTCCTGCGGCAAAGACTGCGGCAGCAGTGGTTCTACAAATAGGATGAGCATTCTTCATCTCCTCCTCCGGTCGGCCATGGAGAAGGCTTTGGCCTCGCGGAGCCTCACCGGAATCTCACGGGCGTGAGACTCCTCCGATGCCGATGGCGTAAGCATTTTCTTCGATGAGTCTCACTTTTCGCTACACCCCCGGGCATACGGTATTATGAGGGGATACCGTAGCGATAGAGGCATCGCGAGAGCTTGGCACAGACGCGTTCTCCTCGTCGGGCGCGTGGCTGCCAAAGCGCTTCGCGAAGGCATGGGTGAACTCGGCGCCCAGCAGGAAAATCTGCGCCGAGTAGTAGATCCAGAGCAGCAGCACGATCAGCGCGCCAGCGGCGCCATAGGACGAGGCGATGTTGCTCTGGCCGATATAGAGCGCAATCACGTACTTGCCGCCTTCGAACAGCGCCATCGTGACGATCGCGCCGATGGCGACGTCGCGCCAGGCGATGGGCACGTCCGGCAGCACCTTGTACATGGCGGCGAACATGCCGGTGATCAGCACGCTCGAGATCAGGAAGTCGACAATCTGCAGTACCACCTCCGTCGCGGGAAAGAATACCTTGAGATAGGCCGAGAGCGCGGCCATACCGGCGCTGACGGCGAGCGAAACGGTGAGTAGGAAACCCGAGGTCACGACCAGACCGAGGCTGGCCATGCGGGCGCGCATCAGCCGCGACAAAGTCGAACGCTTCGATTGCGCCTTCCAGACGGCATTGAGCGACGACTGCACCTCGCCGAACACGCCGGTGATCGCCAGCATCACCGCTACGACGCCGACAACCGTCGCCAGGACGCCGCTGCCAATGTTGCTGGCGCTCCTGACCATGGCTTGCAGCGCCTCCGCCGTCTGACGGCCCATCAACCCACCGAGCTGCGCCACGATGGCACCCTCCGCCGCCTCGCGCCCAAAGGCGAGGCCCGCGATGGCGACGACGATCAGCAGCACCGGGGCGATGGCGAAGAGCGCGTAATAGGCGATCGAGGCGCCCCGGCTCAGCGCATTGTCGGCAATGAAATTCTCGAAAGTGTCCTTGATCAGGGACCAGCCGCAGGATGCCCAGCCGCAGGATGCTATGTTCATGGCTTGAGCTCGATCCAGGCCGGTGCATGATCGCTCGGGCTGTCCTTGCCGCGCTCGGCGCGGTCGACGCCGCCCTTCTTCAGCTTCGCCTTGAGCGACGGGCCGACCAGCAAGTGATCGATACGCAGCCCGGCGTCGCGCTCCCAGCGGTGCCGCTTGTAATGCCAGAAGGTATAGAGTGGCTTCTTCGGATAAAGCGTGCGCAGCGAATCGGTCCAGCCCTGCGCCAGCAATTTCTTGTAGGCAGCGCGCGTCTCGGGCCGCACCAACGCGTCGTCGTCCCACGACTTGGTGGGGTAGATATCGAAATCGGTCGGCACGGCATTGAAGTCGCCAGCCAGCACCACCGGCACCTTCTGCTTCAGCAGCTTGCCAGCATGCGCGGTCAACCGTTCAAACCACTCGAGCTTGTAATCAAATTTCGGCCCGGGCTGCGGATTGCCATTGGGCAGGTAAAGGCAGCCGATCAGGATGCCGTTCACCGCCGCTTCGATGTACCGTCTCTGCGCGTCCTTGGGATCGCCCGGCAGCGCCTTGCGGATGAGGACGGGCTCCGTATTGCGGGCGAGGATGGCGACGCCATTCCACGTCTTTTGCCCGCGCCACACCGAGCCGTAGCCTGCCTTCTTCAGTTCGGCGGCGGGAAAGGCCTCGTTGGGCGCCTTCAGTTCCTGCAGGCAGACCACGTCCGGTTTGGCAGCCTTCAGCCAGCCCATCAGATTAGGCAGGCGGCGGTTCACGTTGTTGATATTGAATGTCGCGATCTTCATGACTAAGGCAGCAACGCTTCAAGCCCGACGGCGTTCCGTCAGGAGCTAAGGTCAGGCCAGAGCGCCACCAGCTGGGCCACGAGGTCGTCGATCCGCGCCGCCAGGATGCGCTCGCCCTTGAAGGCGGTGGCGCCCGAGGGATCGCCGGTGGCGCCGGTGACCTCGAAAGCGCCCTTGACCGCGAGCTTGTCCATACGCACCGAGCGCGGATCGAGCGCCAGCATGACCGAGGTCTCGCGCTCGTCGGCATGGCCGCCCTCGGGATCGTCGAGCAGGCCATCGGCGCTGCCGCCGACCTCGCGCATATGCAGAACGACAGTACCCGCCCCCTCGCGCACCACCTCGTCGAGCGGCCTTTCGGTCGAAACGCCCGTGTTTATAAGCGCGATCCGCCTGACGCCCTGATCGGCCAGATTGCCCAATAGCTCGCGCACCAAAGTTTTGAATGTCTCGGCCTGCAGATGCTGGCTACCGGCGAATTTGGTGAAGGCCGGATAATAGCCGAAGCCGACGACGGGTGCCGCCACCACCGGCAGGCGCTCGATCAGGCGCTGGCCCAGCGCCCGGGCAGTAAGCGCGTCTGTTTTGAGCGGCAGATGCGGGCCGTGCTCCTTGGAAGCCGCCCCGATCGGCACGATCACCACGGCGCCCGCATCGAAGCGCGCCTTGGCCTCGACCCAGGTGAGATCTTCCAGCCAAACTCCAGTGTGAGCGGTCATGGCGCAATGCTAGCATGACGCCATGCGAAGAATGCTCTTTCTGTTTTTCCTCTTGCCCTTCCAGGCGGTCGCGCAACAGGATTGCGTCACCGGCATCCATCAGTTCCAGGGCGGGCAATGCACGGTGACCTTCGTCAATACCTGCGGCAAGCCGCTGACCTGCACGGGTTATGTCGAGGGTATTTCCGCCGCAGGTCAGAAGGTCTCCGATTCCAAGCCCATGACGTTGCCCAACGGTGGCTCGGTCGCCCTCAGCGTCGCCGGCGTAGCGCGCTGCGGCACCTTCGACCTTCAATGCAATCAGTCCTCGACCCCGCGCCGGAGATGAAAATGAAGCGACTGGGCCTGGCTTTTCTCGTTCTTCTCGCGCCCTTCGCGGCGCAGGCGGCCGACACAGAGGTCAACAAGAAGGTCGTGCTAGACTTCTATGAAAAGGGCCTCAACCAGAACGATTTCGAAGGCGCCTCGAAGCATTTCGGGCCACGGTACATCCAGCACAATCCCGGCGCACCGGACGGGATCGAGGTCTTCCTCGCCTTCCGCAAGGAGAAGTTTCCCAAGGCGCGCAGCGAGATCAAGCGCGTCTTCGCCGAGGGCGCAGTGCGCGCGCCGGGTGAGCGCGGCAGCGCCATCGTCGATATCTTCCGGCTGGAAAACGGCAAGATCGTCGAGCACCGGGACGTCGTGCAGCCGATCCTGGACAAGCCCGCCAACAGCAATACGATGTTCTAGCGGCTCAAGATTCCCAAGGCCGCAGTACGCGCTGGGTGGACCGCACGCCCATGACGATCATCTTGCGCCATTTGGCGAGCGGCGCCTCGTCGTTCAGTCCGCCGCCCTTCTCGACACCGAGATCGCTCCAGAGCTTCGCCAGATCGAGCGGCTGCTCCTTGCTGAAGTGCTTGTCGACGAGACCCGACATTACCTTCGTGCCGGTCGCCTTGTCGCAGGCATCGGCATATTCCTCGACGCTGGCGCGGATCGAGGCCTCGAAGCCCGCCCACAGCGCGCCCTTGAGGCAATTCTCGAGGCCCATCTTGCCGTCGGTGGTGCGGCGGAGCTCGATGTCGGCCAGCAGCATGAAGATCGCGCCCGACCAGTAGTTCTGCCGGCCCGAGGCATTGGCGAGACCGACCGAGAATGCCCCGGCGCCCTGCGGCATCTCGCTCGTCCATTCCTTCCAGACCTCGGCTTCGGTCTTCCAGCCGGCGCGGGCGCGGATGATCGGCTCGACATAGGTCGCTGCCCCTTCCATGAACCAGATGGCGCGGCCGCGCAGATAGGGCATGCCGGTATGGATCCATTCGTGGACCAGCACCCAGTCGCGGAACAGCCGCATCCGATCGACGTCGGCGCCGACTTCCATCATCACCGTGGCGCCGCCGCCCGACACGGTGCGGCCGAAGCCGACGCCGCCACGCGCTGGGGTCGGGATCATGCCCACCAGCATCTGCTTGGCGGTAAATCCCTCCCAATAATTCGATTCGGCTATTGCCGTACGCTTCACCCATTCGACGATATCGGCACGACCGCTGTCGCTGTAGCCATCGAGCAGCGCCAGACGTACGACCGCGTCCTCGCGTTTGGCACCCGCGCGCAGCGAACCGGGTGCCGGAACGACGATCTCCTCGTAGAACAGCTTGCCAATCGCGGTGTATCCCGCGAAGCGCACATTGGTGCCGGCGAGACGCCAGGCATCGCCGACCTTGGGCAGGCCCGTGGAGAAGACGAGTCCTTCAGGCACGCGCGCCCGGATATCGATGACCGGATTGGCGCCGAAGCCGCGCGGCTCGAGCAGCCAGCCCGACAGCAGCGAGAGCACGCCGTCGCCGCGCTGCAGCGCTGTCGTGTTGCTGTCGACGGTACGGGCATAGCCGCTGAGGTCGAAACTATACTGCGCCTCGACGACACCGTTTACCGGCTCGACCTTCCAGGCATTGGACGACGGCGTCGGTTCGCGATTGGCGCCGTCACGGAACATCATGACACGGCGGACGACGCGATCACCGTCGGCGACGAACTGCAGGGTACTGGTCGAACGGCAGCGGTAGGTGACCTGGAGCTTCAAGCCTTCCCGCTGTTCGACAACGACCTCCGCTGTGCAATCGGGCACTTTGGTTTGCGCCAGGGCGGGAGTGGAAAGAAGGAGCAGCGCCGCGAGCGTTCGTTTGAGCATGTGCGACGCTAGCACGTGCTAAGCTCGCGGCAATGAACCCAGTCGTTCACGTTCTCCGGAGCATGGGTCGTCACGCGACCACATTGCTGCCTTTTTCGCTGCTCGTCGGCCTCGTCTTCCAGGACGCCGCCTCGCTGTTGCGGCCCGCCGTTCCCTGTCTCGCCGTTGCGCTGACGACGGTGACTCTGGCCCGCACCGACTGGCCGCGCGTGCTGACGCTGCTGCGCCGGCCGGTCTTTGCCATCCTGCTGTCGCTCATAACCCTGATCGCCGTCCCGCTGCTGGTCTGGCCGTTCTGGCAGGCCGTCGGCCTGTGGCCCGGCCTTGTCGCAGCACTTTGTCTCAGCGCCATGGCGCCCGGCATCATTTCCGCCGTCACTACCGCCAATTTCCTGCGGCTCGATTCATCGCTGGTGCTGATGATGACCATCACCAGCAACTTCATGGTACCCTTCACCCTGCCGCCGCTCGCGCTCTGGCTGCTGGGCCTCGACCTCAAGCTCAGCGTCTGGGACCTGGGCTCGCGGCTGGCGCTGATCATCGGCCTGTCGCTGGTTTTCGCTCTGGCCATCCGGCGCTGGCGTGGCCCGCGCTTGTCCGCCGATATCCCGGCGCTGGACGGGATGGCGGTGGTGGTGCTGGCGATCTTCACCATTCCGCTGATGGACGGCATCCTCGCGCGCGCACTGACCGAACCTCTCAAACTCTTCGGCTTCATCCTCGCAAGTTTCGGCGGCATGCTCCTGTGCAATGCCCTGATGGTCGGCGTCTGCTGGCCCTTCACCGACCGGCTGACAGCCCTGACGGCAGGCTACAGTTCTGGCGGCCGGCACAATGCCCTGCTGATGGCGGTGCTGCCGGCCACCGTCGATCCCGACATCTTCCTCTTCATCGCAGCCGTTCAGGTGCCGCTCTACGTCATCCCGGCGCTGCTGCGGCCCTTCTATCGCCGCGTCGCGCCGGCGTGATCTGCGCTAACCACTGTTGCGTAAGCCCGCAGCAATACCGTTGATGCTGAGATGAATGCCCTGCACGACGCCGGGGTCGCTGTCGCCGGCGCGGTGCCGACGCAGCAGCTCGATCTGCACATGGTTGAGCGGATCGATATAGGGGAAGCGGTTGCGGATCGAGCGCGCCAGCAGCGGGTTGCTCTCCAGCAGCGTCTGTTGCCGCGTGACGGCGCAGATGGCGTCGACCGAGGCCTGCCATTCTTCCTTGATGCGGCTGAAGATCGATTCCCTCAGCTTCACGTCGGCCACCAGCTCGGCGTAGCGCGAGGCGATGGCGATGTCGCTCTTGGCCAGCACCATGTCCATGTTCGACAACACGGTGCGGAAGAACGGCCAGTCGTCGTGCATCTTCTGCAGCAGCGCCATGCCATCTTTCGGATGGGCGGCGGTCCAGGCCTTCACCGCCGCGCCGAAGCCGAACCATCCCGGCAGCATGAGCCGGCATTGCGCCCAGCTGAAAACCCAGGGAATGGCCCGCAGGTCCTCGATACGCGCAGAGGCGGATCGTGACGCCGGGCGGCTGCCGATATTGAGGCTGGCGATCTCGCCCAGCACGGTCGATTCGCGGAAATAGCGGTCGAAGCCCTCGGTGCCGTAGACGAGGTCGCGATAGGCGTGGAACGCCTGCTTCGACAGCTCCTCCATCACCGCGAGATAGGACTCGGGCGGCGGCGGCCGGCCGCCCTCCAATAGCGTGGCCTCGAGCGTCGCCGCCGCCAGCGTCTCGAGATTGCGCCGCCCGACCTCCGCATTGGAATACTTGCCGGCGATCACCTCGCCCTGCTCGGTGATGCGGATCTGGTCCTGCACCGCGCCCGGCGGCTGCGCCAGGATCGCCTCGTAAGCCGGCCCACCGCCACGGCCAACCGAACCGCCGCGGCCATGGAACAGGCGCAGGCCGACATTGTGGCGTTTGAAGATATCGATCAGCACCAGCTCGGCCTTGTAGAGCTCCCAGGTCGAGGTGAGATAGCCGCCGTCCTTGTTGCTGTCGGAATAACCCAGCATCACTTCCTGGGTATTGCCGCGCGAAGCCAGCAGACGGCGATAGGCCGGCAATGTGAGCAGCTCCTCCATGATGCGGCCGCAGCTCTGCAGGTCGCAGATGGTCTCGAAGAGTGGCGCGATATCGACGTCGACGCGGTCTTTCTGCGGCTGCAGCAGGCCCACCTCCTTCAGAAGCACCGCCACTTCGAGGATATCCGAGACGCTGTCGGCCTTGGAGATCACGTAGTTGGGCATGGCATCCCGGCCGAAGCGGCGATGGGCATCCGCGGCGACGCGCGCGGTCGCCAGTTGCGCCGTCGTTTCCTCGCCATAGACGAGATGCGGCGAGGTCAGTGGCCGCCGGTTGGCCAGCTCGCCGGCCAGCAGCGTTACGCGTGCCGGTTCGTCGAGCCTGGCGTAGTCGACGCCGTCCTCGACTTTGCCCAGGAGTTCACCGATGACGCGGGCATGCACGTCGGAATTCTGCCGCAGGTCGAGCGAGGCGAGATGAAAACCGAAGACATCGACGGCGCGACGCAACCCGCGCAACCGCCCGCGCGCCAGGCCGGCTGAACCGTTCTGGGAAAGCGAGTCGGAGAGCGTGCCGAGATCCGCCTTCAGGTCCGACGCCGCTTCATAGACTGGCGCCGGACCGACGGGTGGGTGCGGCGGCAAGAGCTTGCAAAGCGACCACGCCGTGGCCGCCAGCCGCGCGTAGATGCCGACGATGGCGCGCCGGTAGGGCTCGTCTTTGCGCTCGGGCGCTGTGTCGGCCGAGCCTTCCGCAAGCCTGCGCAACGCCTCGGAGATCGGCACGGTGCGGCCGTCGAGCGACAGTTCGCCGCCCAGCAGATGCAGCTCGCCGAGGTAAAAACGAAAAGCACGCTGGCTCTGCATGCCGAGTGCCTGCTGCGTGACATCCGCCGTGACATAGGGATTGCCGTCCTGGTCGCCGCCGATCCAGCTTCCCATGCGCAGGAAAGAGGGCACCGTGATGTCCTTCCATGCGGCAACGGTGCCGCCCAGGCGATCCTCGAGATCGGCGTAGAAGCTCGGCAGGGCACGAAGAAAGGTGTGGTCGTAATAGGCCAGCGCATTGGCGACCTCGTCGATCACCCGCAGCCGCGTGTCGCGCACCAGGCTGGTCTGCCACAGCGTCAGCACGGCACGGCGCAGCGCGCGGCGGTTGGCCGTCAGCTCCTCGGGCGTGAACCGCACGCGATCGCGCTCGTCGAGCAGATAGGCGATCTCCATTTCGCGGTCGATCGAGCTCTTGCGGCGGATCTCGGTGGGATGCGCCGTCAGCACGGCGCTGCACAGCGCACGGTCGAAGAAGGCCTGCAACTGCCCACGGGAAATGCCGGCGGCGCGGGCGCGCTCCAGCGTATAGGCCATGGTGCCCGGCCGCGAAGGTGCGCGGGCCATGGCATAGGCGCGCGTGCGCCGGATATGATGCTGGTCCTCGGCAATGTTGGAGAGATGCGAGAAATAGCCGAAGGCGCGGATGATGCGGTTGGCCTGCCCGGTCGGCAGGCCGCTCATCAGTGTCCGCAACTGCTGTCGGGCGCCCTCGTCGGCGTCGCGATGGAACTGCACGCCGATGCGGCGGATATGCTCGACCAGGTCAAACACCGCCTCGCCTTCGTGCAAACGCACGGTATCGCCCAAGATGCGGCCGAGCAGCCGGATGTCGTAGCGCAGCGGGGCGTCGTTCTCGGACGTCTCTCTGCCGTTCGGATGCTCCATCTGCAGACCTTTCCCGTCAGGGTTCAGGCATTGCGGTGTGCAATTGCCTTGCCAGCGATGTAGCCAAAGGTGAGGCAGGGCCCGATGGTTGTGCCCGCGCCCACTGCTTTGGTCCCGATGGGGTTGGCCATGGCGATACCGGCGCAATAGAGGCCGCCGATCAGGCTGCGGTCGGGCCGCATGACTTGGCAATTGCGGTCGGTGCGGGCGCCGCCCTTGGTGCCGACGCTGATATAAAGGAATGGCGTCGCATAAAATGGCGCCTGTTCCACGGTCGCCAGCGCGCGCGTTCCGGTGCCGGTGTAATAGCGCTCCCATGCCGTCTCTCCGCGATGGAAGTCGCGGTCGACGCCCTCCTTCGACCAGCCATTGAAGCGCTCCACCGTGGCGCGGAGCTTTTGCGGATCGAGGCCGATCTTGTCGGCCAGCGCTTCCAGCGTCGGGGCGCTGCGGATGAATCCGGGATCCTTAGAGGCGTAGTGCATCGACAGCGGGTTCTTGTAGCGCGCGTCGAAGATGCGCCAGACCGGCAGGTGCTTCTGCTTGCCCGTCTCGTCGCGCTCGTCGAGTGCGGGCCCCAGGGCTGGACTGCCTTCGCTCGCAAAGCGTTCAGCGTGGCGATTGACCAGGACGCAGTGCGGCCCATAGCTCTCGTAGATCGGCTGGGCGTGGCGCCGGCCTTCGTAGGTCGTGAAGGTTGCTGGCGCGATATTGGCCTGGTCCATGCGCTCCAGCAGGGCGCCGGCTTCGGCCGCCATGCGCTGGCCGTCGCCGGTATTGCTGCGCGGCGCGCCGGTCAGGTCGAGGCCGGGGAAATACTTCGCCATCAGCTCCGGGCTCCAGTCGAAGCCGCCGGTCGCCAGCACGACGCCCTTGCGGGCCCGGATGGTTTGCAGCTTGCCGTCGATCACGGCCTCGACGCCGGTCACGGTGTCGCCGTCCATCGTCAGGCGCTTTACATCGGCATCGGCAAGAATGCGGCAACCCTTGTCGAGGCAGCCGCGCAGCAGGCCGACGGTCAGGCCGTTGCCGAGCCCGACCTTGCCCGCGATCAGGCGCCAGGCGAGTGCGGGGCCCATGCGCAGGATGGAGCGCCACGGATCCTTGAGGATGCCGCCCACCATCTCCTTGTAGGTGAAGAACTGCGGCTTCACCGACTTGCGCACGCGGTTCCACCAGCGGCCGAGGCGATAGCGGCTGATCAGGGTCGGCGAGACCATGCGGCCGAACAGCTTGCCGCCCGGCGCCTCGACGTAGAAATCGGGATGGTTCACCAGCTCGAAGACGAGCGGCGTGTTGTCCTCAACGAAGCGCAGCATCGGACCTGAATTCTCGGCCAGCGCCTGCCACAACTCGTCCTCGTCCTTGGCCCAGCCCTCGGGCGCCGTCGCCCGCAGATAGGTGAGCGTCTCGGCGGCGGAATCCTCGAGGCCGGCGGCCAGCATGTGATGATTGGCCGGCACCCACGTGCCGGCAGCCGACATCGCCGTCGTGCCGCCCAGCACATGCGACTTCTCCAGCACGATCACCTTGGCGCCATCTACAGACGCCGCGAGTGCTGCCGACAGGCCGGCGGCGCCGGAGCCGACGACAACGACATCGCACTCCAGGGGCGATGCCATCCCTAGGAGTCCAAGCCGGCGCGGAAGCCGCGCAGCAGGTCGAGCACGTCATAGACCGGCACACCCAGCATCCGCCGCAGCATCGCGGCATAGGGCGGCAGGTTGGTGCATTCGAGAACAATGGCGTCGACGGCAGGATGATGCTGCAGCAGCGACTGCCCTGCCGTAATCGCCTCCCGCTCCACCGCGTCACGATCGAGCGTCAGGCCATTGGCGAGGAAAGTCGCGGCGAAGGAGCCGCCCTCCGGCATGCCGACAACAGGTGTATCGGTCGGTGCGCCGACGGCGGCGAAATGCGCCGGCGTCAGGTTGGCTGCCGAGGCCGTGATCACGCCGACGCGACGGTCTTTTAGCGTCTTGATGAGCAGCAAGGCCGAGGTTGCCACCGGCACGGGCGATACTTTCGCCAAATCATCCTGATAGAGCGCGAGAAAGCCGCAGCTCGTGCCGATGCCGATGGCACCTTCCTCTGCCAGCACCCGGGCATTGGCTTCCAGGGCGGCGAGAACACGCGGCCGATCGGGATGGGCGGCGACCGCGTCCTTGGACCCGATGCCGTGCATGGTTCGAAAGATCACCGGGAAATCGAACGACGCCCTGTTGCCGACATCGCCCTCGATACGCGGAAACCGCGTATCGAGCATCAGGATGCCGAGGGGTTTCCGGCTCACGTCGGCGGCGTCGGCCAGGGCTTCTGCGCCCCGCGTGCGGCTTCGAACCAGCGCGACAGGCGCATGACGCCGAGATCGTCGAAGCGGCGCCCGGCGATCTGCAGCCCGACGGGCTTGCCTTCCTTTGTATAGTCGCAGTTGATCGAGGCCGCCGGCTGTTCGCTCATGTTGTAAGGCATTGTGAAGGAGATGTGCTCGAGCGGACGCTTCACGTCGTTGGTCGGCGTCTCCCATTGCGCCGGGTAGGTCGGCACCGGCGAGACCGGCGAGAGCACGAAGTCGAAGGGCTGCGTTGCCTTCACCGTCGCGGTGCGGATCGCCATGTAATTGTTGACGCCGCGGATCACCATCGCGCCCGAGACATCGGCGCCGCCGCGGCACCAGTCGGCGATGAAGGGCAGCACGCTCGCCTGCCTGGCATGGCTCAGCGCGGAGAAATCGACCCAGCTGCGCACACGCCAGAACAGATCCTGCAGATGCAGCATCTCCGGGGACAGGAACGGCGCCACCGGTTCGATATGCGCACCGGCATCGGCGAAGAGCTTGGCGGCCGCTTCGATGGCGGCCCTGGTCTCGGCCTCGACCGGCAGGCCGGAGCCGGCGTCGAGATGCAGGCCGATCCTGAGGCCCTTGGGATCGAGGGGCCCGGCGCTCCAGTCGATGGTGGCGGGCGGCAGGCTCATATGGTCGCGCCAATCGGGCTTCGACAGCTCGGCCATCAACAGGCACGAGTCGGCCACGGTGCGCGTCATCGGCCCCACGGCGCGGCCGAAGAACGGCGGATCGACCGGCACGCGGCCCAGGCTGGGCTTCAGCGTGAAGATGCCGTTCCAGCACGCCGGCAGGCGAACCGAGCCGCCGATATCCGTACCGAGATGCAGCGGACCGTAGCCCGCAGCACCCGCAGCCCCGGCGCCGGCGCTGGAGCCGCCAGGGTTCCAGGCGAAGTTCCACGGGTTGCGCGTCAGCGCATGGAAGGAGCTGCGGCCCGAAGACAGCATGCCGTAATCGGGCATGGTGGTCTTGGCCAAGAGGATCGTGCCCGCCTCGCGCATCCGTGCCGCGGCCGGCGCATCGGCTGCCGCCGGGATCAGATCCGTGGCCGCGGTGCCCAGCGGCACCGGCACGCCTTCGGTGGCGATATTCTCCTTGATGGTGATCGGCACGCCGTCCAGCGCACCCGCCGGCTTACCGGCCCGCCAGCGCTTCTCGGACTCCTGGGCGGCCTTGCGGGCGCCGATGAAATCCGGCGCGTAGAGCGCTTTGAGCTTGGGTTCCCATTTCCCGATATGGGCGATCACGGCGTCGACGGCTTCAACGGGCGAGAGCTTTTTTGTTTTGTAGGAAGCGAGCAGTTCGCCGGCGGTCAGGTCTTGTAGGGCGGTCATGCCGGCACGTTAGCCCTTCTCCGCAGGTCGAGCCACCGCTCGAGATCGGCTCCGCACCGCGTTCCTCAGAAACCCGGCGGGCGATCGTCGATTTACCGGAAAAGCCAGACCGCAGAGCCCGATGAGTTGGTCAACGGTGGACGCGCACGGAAATGAATTTGGTCAGGAGAGGTGCCAGAAAAAGGACCGCGAGCAGCCGGACCGTCTGCATCGCCATGACAAAGGAGACATCGACATCGGTCGAGGCGGCGATGATGGCAACCGAATCGGCGCCACCCGGACTGGTGGCAAGATAGGCCGTCAGCGGATCGACGCCAGCCACGACCACCATCAAGGCGGCGATCAGGCCGCACAGCCCGATCAGGAACAGAGCGCAAAAGATGACTCTCGGCATGGCGCGGGCGGCATGGACCAGCAGCGGCCGCGTAAAGCGCAGCCCGATATTCCAGCCGATCAGGGCATAGCAGCCGGCCAGCAGCCACGGCGGCAGCTCGATCGAGATCCAGCCGAAATGAACGAGCACCGCACCCACCACCAGCGGCAGCAGGAAGGCACCCGCGGGAATGCGCAGGTACCTGGCGACCACCGGCCCGGCGACCGCGAGCGCCAGCGTCTGGGCAAGCGCCCATCCGTCGAGCGGTGGAAACCACACGATCGCCTGCCCGGCCTGAGCGGAGCTGCCGCCGAACAGCTTCACCACGAGAGCCGCGACCACGGCCACCATGACCACGCGCGAATACTGCATGAGTGCCACCAGACGGATATCGGCGCCGTAGCTTTCGGCCATGATGGTCATCACCGAGGCGGCACCGGGGCTGGTCCCCCAAAGCGCGGTCGTGCCCGGCAACAACTGCAGCCGCGTCATCGTCCAGCCGAGGAAACTGCTCGCTGCCACGACCGAGAGCACGCCAAAGGTGAACAGTCCCCAATGGGCCAGTACGTCGCCGACGATCGACAGGGGGACCATGCGGGCGATCATGCAGCCGACGATGCCCTGGGCCACGACGAAGACCGGCACGGGAAGACTCACCCGGCCACCGCCGCCCGCAACCGCCATCCCCGCCAGCAGCGGACCGAGCATCAGCGCTGCCTGCGCATGCAGCCAGACCAGCAGGGCCCCCGAGGCGACGGAAAGAGCAATGAGCGCCGACCAGCTACGAAGCAGGGATGTCATTGACCTACTGCACGAACTCCTCGGCCTCGCCGTTCATCTTCTTCAACGCGTCCATCAATTCGGCGGAGGCCGCCGCCAGCCGTGCATCTTTCGTGCCGCGCAGCACCAGCGAGACGCTGACCTTGCCGTTGCGGAAACCGGGATAGCTGCCGATGTCGAGATCCTCGTAGCGCTTCTGCAGCGCGCCCAAAGGCTCGGCGATGATGCCTTCCGGCAGGTTGGTGCGCACGGTGCGCGAGACCACCGGATCGCCGCCGACCAGGCGATGCTTCATCGCGTGGAACATGCCCTGCATGATCGTGGGAATGCCGGCGAAGGTGAAGACGTTCTCCATCTGGAAACCCGGCGCCACCGAGACGGGGTTGTCGACCAGCACGCCGCCATGGGGTATGCGCGCCATGCGCCGCCGTGCCGGCGTAAACAGCGCTGCGTCGCCATAGTGCCGCGTCATGCGATCGACCGCCTCGGGATGCTCCGAGATGCCGACGCCGAAGGCCTTGGCGATGCAATCAGCGGTGATGTCGTCATGGGTCGGGCCGATGCCGCCGGTGGTGAACACGTAGTCGAACTTGCGGCGGACCTCGTTCACGGTCTCGACCACGGTTTCCTCGACATCCGGGATGACCCGGCATTCCTTCAGCCGCACGCCGATTTTGTTCAACTCAAGCGCCAGGAACTGCAGATTGGCGTCCTTGGTCCGGCCGCTCAGGATTTCGTTGCCGATAATCAGCAGACAGGCGGTAACGGTCTTTTCCATGTTTTTCCTTTTGTTTCAGTACCCTAGCGGACCGGGCCAGGGCGGCCAAGCCATGCGCGTGGCCTTGTTACCGCCGATTTCCGATGGCAAATAAGAACAATGAGCAGTCCCGATTTCGACGACAGCGACGACTATTGGCGTCGTGACGAGCGTTCCATCAAGGTGCACGGCCCCGAGGGCTTCGACGGCATGCGCAAGGCCGGCCGGCTGGGCGCCGAAACGCTCGACTTCATCACGGCTTATGTCCTGCCCGGCGTCAGCACCGAGAAGCTCGACAAGCTCTGTCACGACTTCATCCTCGATCACAAGGCAATCCCCGCCCCGCTCGGCTATCGCGGCTTCCCGAAATCGATCTGCACCTCGATCAACCATGTCGTCTGCCACGGCATTCCTTCGGACAAGCGGCTGCAGAGCGGCGACATCGTCAACATCGACGTCACCGTGATCCTCGATGGCTGGTATGGCGACACCAGCCGCATGTTTTTCGTCGGCGATGTCGGCGTGAAGGCGCGCAAGCTTTGCGACATCACCTATGAATCGATGATGCGCGGCATCATGGCGGCCAAGCCGGGCGGCCATGTCGGCGATATCGGCCATACCATCCAGACCTTCGTCGAGGGCAATCGCTTCTCGGTCGTGCGCGATTTCTCGGGCCACGGGCTCGGCCGTATCTTCCACGACGCGCCGAACATCCTGCACTACGGCAAGCCCGGCCGCGGCCCCATGCTGAAGCCCGGCATGTTCTTCACCGTCGAGCCGATGGTGAATATCGGTACCTGGCAGGTGAAGGTGTTGAGCGACGGCTGGACGGCGGTGACGCGCGACAAGCAGCTCTCGGCCCAGTTCGAGCATTCGGTGGGCATCACCGAAACTGGCGTCGAGATCTTCACGCTGTCGCCGAAAGAGCTGATCAAGCCGCCCTACGATCTGGCCAAGGCAGGCATCGAGAAGGAAACGGTCCCGGCCTGATCCGGGCGTTTCACGTCAGGCCTCTTCAGCCACCAGTGTCAGCTTCTGGATGCCCGGCTCTGCATCGGGTGACAGGACGATCGTGCCCCGGAGGCGGCCACGCTCGCAGGCCAGCGTAAAGCGGCCCGCCAGCGCGTGGATTGGCTCCACGGCCTCCAGACGTCCCGCGCCGAGACGCTGCTTTAGCGTAGCGAGTTCGAGGTTGCGCAGGCGCGCCGGCATGTCGGGCAGGAAGTTCACGGCGAACACGCCCTCCGCTACCTCTATCCGGCCGGCCGCATAGGCCGCCACCACCGCCTCGACCGCCCGTGCGAGATAGGGCGACGGCGTGGCCGGTTGCGGCTTGGGCAGCAACGGATGGAGGATTTCCGCAAGACGCAGCGTCAGCCGCGCCATCGGCGCGTAGGTGCGGTTGCCGAAAGCGAAGATGCCGGTGCCGCTGTCGGGCATCATCAGCACATGCGAGCCGTAGCCCGGCAGGCCTCCCGCATGATGCAGCCGGCGGCCGAGCTTATCATCGGCTGTGTTGGTAAGCCCGTAGCCATAGGCGCTGGGCGGCGACGGACGGTTGGGATCGGGCGCGAAGGGCGGAGCGTGCCATAGAGCCAGCTCGCGCACGCTCGAACGACGGACGGGTCCGCTCTCGGGATCGTCGCGCGCCGGCCAGGCGCCGAGCAGAAACGCGACGTAGCGCGCATAATCCGCAACGGTCGTCACCAACCCGCCCATGGCTCCCACCTCGCCATCGGGCTCGATACGCTCGCGCGACCACATGCCCTCGTCGAGGCGATAGCCCCATGCGAAATCGCCCGTCGAGGCCTGGATCGCGTCGAAGGTCGTGTGCGCCATGCCGAGCGGTTCGAGGATCGTGCGCCGAATATAGGACTGATACGGCTCGCCACTGACATTTCCGATCGCCCGGCCGATCAGGGCGTACCCAAGATTGCTGTATTCGAAGGCCAGGCCTGGCGGGCGGGCGAAGAGCCTGCCTTCGGCCATCAGGGCATCGAGCTCGGCCGGTGTCATGCCGAGAACACGATCGCCCCAGGGATCGTCGGTGACGAAGCCGGCGACATGGCTCATCAGCTCGCGCAGGCTGACTGGGCGGCTATCGCGCGTCGCCGGCACCACTGCTGCGAATTGCGGGACGTAGTCGGCCAGCGGCGCATCGAGCGACAGCAGGCCCCGGTCGCGCAGCGACAAGACCGCCAGCGACGTCATGTTCTTGGTCATCGAGGCGATGCGGAACGCCGTCTCTCTCTGGACGGGCCGCTTGGCCTCGATATCGGCAAGGCCGAGCACGGTTACATGGGCGAGCTGGCCGTCCCGCACCACGCCCGCGACCGTACCGGGAAGGTTTTCCTGCTGGGCAAAAGCCGCGCAGGCCGCATCGATTTCGGCAAACATTGCCCGACCATAGCCGTCTTTTTGCCCCGATCGCGCGGAATTCTCGGTTTCATGCCCAAAGCGCGCAAGGCCGAGCCGGCCGCCGACCAAGCTTCCAACGACGATGCCCTTCTGGCCTTATTGGCCGCCGGGCTTCGCCTGCAATCCGTCAAGGACAGCTGGCGCGTGAGCGGCAACACGCTGCCGCATCGCGCCGCAATGCGCGACAATGGCGGCACCTGGAACCGGCTCGATCAGTGCTGGGAATTTTCAGGTGAGGATCCCGCTCCTCGCCTCGCCACCGCTCTCGCCGCCGCGCCCGCCGGGCACAACAGCGGCAGCCAGGGCAACGGCATGGCCGAGCCCAAGGCGCATTATCACGGACACCGCGGCCGCGTGCGCGAGCGCGTGCTCAAATCCGGCGTCGAACCGCTGGCCGACTACGAATTGCTGGAACTACTGCTGTTCTATTCGATCGAGCGCATCGACACCAAGCCGCTCGCCAAGAAGCTGATCGAACGCTTCGGCACGCTGGGCGACATCTTCGCCGCCGAGCCGGCACAGTTGCGCGAGTTCGAGATCGACCAGCGCACGCTGATCCACTTCAAGTCGATGCGTGAAGTCGGCCGCCGGTTGGCCGAGCGCAAGGTCAAGGACATGCCGGTGCTGACCAACTGGCAACAACTTATCGATTACTGCCACGCCGCTCTGGCGCATGAGAAGACCGAGCAGTTCCGCATTCTCTTCCTCGACCGCAAGAACGTGCTGATCGCCGACGAGGTCCAGCAGCGCGGCACCATCGACCACACGCCGGTTTATCCGCGCGAGGTCATCAAGCGCGCCCTCGAGCACAACGCCGCCGCGCTGATCCTCGTGCACAACCACCCTTCGGGCGATCCCAAGCCCTCGCGCGAGGACATCGAGATGACGCGCGAGATAAAGGCTGCCGCCTCGGCGCTCGGTATCTCGATACACGACCATCTCGTGATCGGCCGCAAGGGGCACGCGAGTTTTCGAAGTCTGGGTCTGCTCTAGTCAGCACCGCTGACGCGAGCGTCCTGTGGCGAGCGCAATTGCTGGGCCCGAACACTCGCAGACGAAATCAGGGCTTCAAGTCGAACGAAACCGTGCCGGTGGCCATATCGAAAGGCACCGAGCTGTGTTCGTGGACGATCAGCCACGTGCCGCCGATGCAGCGCCAGCACTGGGTGGCGCGCCAGAACATCTCGATCTTCTTGCCGGCCTTCAGCGTGCCGCTGACATGATGAAGCCCGTAGGAAAAGGCCGAGTGGTCGCCCGCCGTAACGCGCAGGTCGCGGATCTCGTAGCGCATCTCACCTTCGTAGCCTTGGAGCCAGTCCACAGCACGCTGCCGGACGGCGGCCACGCCGATGTACTGCAGGGGCCCGATGAGATCGTAGGCCAGCACGCCCGGAGCATGATGGGCGATCAGGGCTTCGGCGTCCTTTCGGATCACGGCCTGGACACGTTCGTCCATCAGGACCCGAATGCTGGCTTCGGCAGCGGCATTGGCGGGGGTGGTCATGGCATACTCCTCCACGACCACAACGCCCGCCTACTGCTTGCGTTCCCCCGACTAGGCCCCGTCGTAGGCGCACTGGAGGCCGGCGATGTCGATCTTGGTCATGGCGAGCATGGCTCTCATGACCCGTCCCGATTTCGCCGGATCCTTGTCCGACATCGATTGGCCGAGCGTGCGCGGCACGATTTGCCAGGAGACGCCGAACTTGTCGGTCAGCCAGGCGCAGCGGTTGGTCGCCCCGCCCTCCGAGAGACTGTTCCAGAGATGGTCGACCTCTTCCTGCGTGTCGCAGTTCACGACAATGGAGATGGCCGGCGTGAAGGTGTAGTGCGGGCCGCCGTTCAGGGCCATGAAGTCCTGCCCGTTGAGCTGGAAGCTCGCCACCATCACGCTGCCCTTGGCGCCTGGCCCGGCTTCGCCATAGCGGCTGACGTTGCCCATCTTCGAGTTCTTGAAGATAGAGAGATAGAAGTTCATCGCCTCCTCGGCCTTGCCGTCGAACCACAGGCAGGTGGTCATCGTCTGCTGCATGATGCGTTCCGTCCTACTTTTCGGCTGCGGACTTGAGGTCGGCGAGGCCGGCCTCGAAGTCGTTACCGATCATCTTGTCCATGCTCATGAACACACCCATCACTTTTGGAATGAAAGCCATCGGCCCCGCCATGTTCCAGGTCACGTTGGTGGTATCGCCTGACGGCGTCATCGTGAAAGTCGCGATGTTGTGACCCTCGAAGGGCTTCAGGAAATCGAGCTTGATGCCGACCTTGGCGGGTGAGGTTTCGAGGATCTCCATGCGGCCTGTGCCGACCTTGCTGTTGCCCTCCCATTCGTAGATCGCGCCCTTGCCCTTTGCCGGACCGCTATAGGTGCGCTTGAGGTTGGGATCGCGCTTCTCCCAGGGCGACCAGGCCGTCCAGGCATGGAAGTCGTCGATCAGGGCGGCGATTTTTTCCGGCGGGGCCTTGATGCTGGCGGAACGCTGCACGGTGAAGTTGTCGGGCCGTGTATAGGCGTAGGCGAGCAGCGCTACGATGGCGACCACGACGACGATAAGAATATTCGTCAGCATTTTCCGCACCTCACACCTCGACGTTGATCATCCAGCAGACACCGAACTTGTCGGTGACCATGCCGAAGCACTTGGCATAGAAGGTCTTGCCGAGCGGCATCTCCACCTTGCCGCCCTCGCCCAGCGCATCGAACAGCTTCCTGGCCTCGGCTTCATCCTTGGGATTGATCGAGAGACAAAAGCCCTGAAAGTTCGGCGTGCCGGTGTTGCGGCCGTCCGAGCCCATGACCAGCGTTTCGCCGACGCTGAAGCACATGTGCATGATTTTGTTCTCGCTGCCGGGCGGAACCATACCGGGTTGCGGTGGCTCGGGACTCTCGCTGAAGCGCATCAGCATCTGCTGCTGCACGCCCAGCGTCTTCTTGTAGAACTCGAGCGCTTCCTCGGCACGGCCGTTGAAGAACAGGTAGGGTTGGACTTTCATGACTCTCTCCTTTCGTCAGTCGTCGATGACTCGATTATGCTGGTTTCTTCTCCAGCCAGGCCTCGTGACGCTCCAGCGCGCCCGTCCAGCCGCCGCGATGATCGTCGCGCGCGGCTTCGGTCTCGAAACCGGTATGCCAGAGCGTAAATCTGGTGAGACGTTCGCCAAGATCGACGAAGGTCAGCGCCACCAGAGTCTCGGGATCCATCGTGCCGTCGGCGCCCTCCGTGACGTAGGTGAAGACCAGCCGCTCGGGCGGCACGACCTCGCGATAGACGCCGAACTTCACGACCAACCCGCCATTGGGCGAGCGCATGCGCCGGTGCCAGGCACCGCCGACCCGCACCTCCATGGTGCAGGACAGCGGCACGAAATCGCGCGGCACCCACCAGAGGGCGGCCTGTTGCGGATCGGTCCAGGCCGCGTAGACCCGCTCGCGCGGCGCCTTGAACTCGCGCACGAGGACGAGCTCCTGCGTGCCGGGAGCCGTCATGACGTTCATGGATTGCGCCCGAACTCGACGTCCATGACGATCTCGATCGGGTCGACGAACATCGGCGCCATGCCGAAATCCGACGGCTTGATCCAGCCCGTGGCGTGGATGCCCAGGCGCGGCTGGCCGGCAAAGCCCTTGCCGGCACCGACCAGCGTCACGTCGAAGGTGACGGGAGCGGTCTTGCCGAGAAAGGTCATCTGGCCCTCGACCTTGCCGAGGGTGGCGCCCGCCGGACGGAAGGCCGTCGAGGTGAAGGTGATGTCGGGAAACTGCGACGCCTTGAGAAAATTGTCGCCCGCCAGTTCGCTAGCGAAGCCCTTGACGTTCGAGGTGATCGACTCGGTCTTCACCGAGGCCGTGATCTTCGAGGCCGCGATGTTGCTGGGATCCCAGGTGAGCGTGCCGGTGACGCGGTCGAAGCGGAAGACGCTGATCGAGTAGCCGATATGCGACACGCGGGCAAAGACGGCGGCGTGATCGGGATCAAGCGTGTAGGTCCCGGCCGTGGCATGCGCGATGTTGCGCTCGCCGCAGAAGACGCCGGGCGGCATGCCCGGAGGACAGGTGCCCTGAGCGAGAGTAGGCGCAGCGGCGGAACCGGCGAGGGCGAAGCCCAGCAAGAGTGCGCGCCAGATCATGACTTGATTCCCTTCAGGTAATCGTCGAGTTGTTCCATCGTGCCAGTGAAGCCACCCTTCATGGAGTCGCGGTTGGCGGCGAAAGTCTTGATCTCGTCGGCCGTCGCGGCATGCGGCATGCCGCGCAGCGCCAGTCGAGTCTTGTCACCCTCGTCGGTGAAGATGACCGTGTTGTGAACTTCGAGCGGCCAACCGCCGTCGAAGAACGGTGCGCGTGTGATCTCGCCCTTTTCGTTGGAGAAGCCATTGAGCCAGACCAGCTTTTCGTTGGGTACGACCTCGAGATAGACGAAGCGGCCCCACATCTAGCGGCCGTCGGGCATGCCCATGGAATAGAGGAATATGCCGCCGGGCTTCACCTCGAGTCGTGCGACCCTGATCTTAGAGCCTTTGGGGCCCCACCACTTCTGCAGGCGGTCAGCCTCAGTCCAGGCCTTGTAGACCAGCGCCCGCGGCGCATTGAACAAGCCGGTGAAGGCGAATGACGAATCGGCGCCGTATTCGAACTTGAGATCCATCCTCCGCTCCTACGACAGCAATTCGTCGAGGCGTTCGAAACTCTGCGCCCAGCCCCCGGCCATGCCAGTCTTCTCCAGCCGCTCGCGCTCTTCAGCAGTTTCGAAAACCATTTGGAGAGTGACGCGCGTCTTGCCGGGACCGGCATCCTCGAAGGTGACGGTCTCTATGCTGCCGTAATGGGGCGGCCCCTTGGACTTGTCGCGGCCGGGATGGACGATGTCGTGCCACGACTCGGGCTGCTCCGAGAGATCGTTGGTCAGTACCAGTCGCTCGTTGTGCACGACCTCGCGATAGAAACCTTTCATCGGATAGTCGGTGCCGTCGGGACCTCGCATGACGATGCGATGCGCTCCGCCCGGCCGCAGATCGACTTCGACGACGGGATTGGTGAAGCCCTTGGGGCCCCACCAGCGCGCCAGCCGCTGGGCAACGGTCCAAGCCTGGTAGACCAGCTCGCGCGGCGCATCGAAGACGCGCACCGTGGTGAATTCGCGATCGGAGGGCATGACTACTTCTTCTCCTCGGTCTGGATTTCCTCGAGATAGGCCGCCAGCCGGTCGAGGCTTTCATCCCAGTAACGGCGGTAGCGTTCGAGCCATTCGGTAACGTCCTTGAACGGTCCGGGCTCGAGCCGGCAGGGCCGGTACTGGGCCTCGCGGCTGCGCGCCACTAGGCCGGCCTTTTCCAGCACCTTGAGGTGCTTGGAGATCGCGGGCAGGCTCATGTCGAAGGGCTCGGCCAGTTCCGTAACAGAGCTCTCGCCCAGCGCCAAACGGGCCAAAATCGCCCTGCGGGTCGGGTCGGCAAGGGCTGAAAACGTTGCACTGATACTGTCGGACATATAAAAACCATCCGGTTAAATAACCTTATGGTTAAGTACAGAAGGCGAATGGGAAGGTCAAGAACCATGGCGAAAAAAATTGGCAAGGTGTCCGAGGGCAAAATCGCCGGCAAGATTTACGTCGGCATCGGCGGCTGGACCTTCGAACCTTGGCGCGGCGTCTTCTATCCCGCCGACCTGACGCAGAAGCGCGAGCTGGAATATGCAAGCCGGCAACTCACCTCGATCGAGATCAACGGCACCTATTATTCGAGCTTCAAGCCGGCGAGCTGGGCCAAGTGGCGCGACGAGACGCCGGACGATTTCGTTTTCGCCATGAAGGCTTCGCGCTATTGCACCAACCGCCGCGTGCTGGCCGAGGCCGGCGAATCGATCCAGCGCTATGTCACCCAGGGACTCGTCGAGCTGAAGGATCGCCTCGGTCCGATCAACTGGCAGCTCGCCGCCACCAAGAAATTCGATCCGGAGGACATCGCGGCTTTCCTCAAGCTGCTGCCAAAGGAAGTCGGCGGGCTGCGGCTGCGCCACGCTATCGAGGTGCGCAACGACACTTTCAAGGATCCGAAATTCTACGACCTCGCGCGCCAGCACAACGTCGCCATCGTCTTCGCCGACGACGATACCTTCCCCGCCATCGACGAGCCGACCGCTGATTTCACCTATGCCCGCCTGATGCGCGCCGAAGAAGACGTCACCACCGGCTACACATCGGCGGTGCTGGGCAAATGGGCGAAGAAGACCGAGGACTGGGCCAAACGCGGCGACGCCTTCGTCTACTTCATCTCCGGCGCCAAGGTGCGCAACCCGGCTGCAGCGCAGGCGTTGATCAAGAAGTTGGGCTGAGTTTTTGCGCGGCGCTTGACTCGGGAAGCGCGAGTCTTAATACTTAACTTAATGGTTAACTTTAACGCTTCGGCCCTCGACCGCACCTTCGCCGCCCTCGCCGATCCGACTCGGCGCGCCTTACTGGCGCAGCTCGAGGATCGCCAGAACCGCTCGGTGAGCGAACTGGCGCAACCCTTCGAGATGTCGCTGCCGGCCATCATGAAGCACCTCGACGTGCTCTCCGATGCCGGCCTCGTCACGCGCAGCAAGACCGGCCGCACCGTGACCTGCCAACTCACCGCGGCACCCTTGGAGGAAGCGATGACCTGGCTCACCCGCTACCAGCGCTTTTGGACCGAGCAGCTCGATCGCCTCGCCGCCTTTGTGGAGAAGGAAGAATGCCCGCCCAGCCCAGCCTCACCCTCAAGCGCCGTCTCAAGGCGCCCCCGGAAAAAATCTACACAGCCTGGCCCGTCCCGGAAGAAATGATCCGCTGGTGGGGCGCC
>JBBRFD010000026.1:0-36452 GCA_038224985.1 Reyranellales bacterium | reverse complement strand
TACCCTGTATTGCATGGCCTCAGGAGCGGGCCCCCCCGTGCCCTCTCAAACGACTTCCCCTCGCACCCGGCGCCCCCCGATCATGAGGGGGGGGCAACGAACAGGCCGTCGCCTGAGACGGACTGATCGACCCGCCGGGTGGTGGGGCCTGGGACGCCCTCACGATTCGGTCAAGGCATCGCTGCCCAGCCCGCCGGTACCCAGGTATGCACGTTCCCACCGTGCCGCATCGCCAGCGCTTGCACCCTGCGTCGGCCTTTATCATCCCATCGTCTTCCCGGCTACAAAGGCTCTACCAATGAGCGACAGGCGACCTTTCTATAAATCATTAAATCGACATATTATGAGCTATAGAAAGGCAGCCTATAACTCATGCTCTGAAACTAGGACCAGCCGGATTTGCAGGACTAAGGGCTGGGGCAAGACGGAGAGCTAGGCGCTACCGGAGCAGCGCTTCGGCCAACGAACGAGGCGAGTGAATGGTGACGCCACCCAGCGCCCGGCCGTAGAAGCGGCCGCAATGTGCTTTATCGCCCGTGACCAGCGCCACGCAGCGCATGTGGATCGCGGCGACGAGGACGGGTCGATCCTTCTCCGGCAGGGCCTTCATTCCGCCGACCGCCCCGACGCCACTTGCACCGGCGCAACCTCGATACGACGGATAAGTGCCGCCAGCGCTTTGAGCCGTTCCGGACCCTTGTTCGTCAGGTTGCGATGGGCTTCCTCGACGACATAACCGTCGGCGCAAAGGGCATGCCGCTCCACCGACAAGAGTTCAACGAGCTGGCGCACAAAGCCATCCGACTTCGCCGCCGAAAACAGGATATTGGCGTCGAGGAAGATACGCGCGTTCGTGCTTAACGGGCCTTCTTGCGACGCCGGCTTTTCAGGAGCTCGCCAAGTTCCGCCTCCGCGGCATCGAACGCCGCGATGCGTTTGGCGCTGTAGATCTCGATCGGCAGCGTGACAGCCGGACGCAGCAGCAGTCCTTCCGGGGTTGCCTCGGCAATCAACTGGTCGTCGGCCCTGATGCCGAGTTCGCGCCGCAGTTTGGCCGGCAGGGTGACGCCTCCCCGGGCAGTGACAGTGAGGGTGGCTTTCATATCGGCAGTTTTGCGGAAATGCCGTATCCCCGCAATCAGGCAGGCGGCAGCGTCTCGAATTCCGTCAGCCCCTCCGACACCCTGTCCCAGGGCGCCCGCGTGCGCAGGCGCAGGCGACCTGGGCGTCCGGGCCGCCGATTTGGCTATCGAGTCAGCCGGTGGCGGTGATCACATGCGCTCTAATCCGACCGTCGATCGGTCCCTTTCCAAATCGGCGCGCGAGTGCGGCAGCGGCGGCCTCCGTAGCCTCTTCAAGGAGCGATGCATCACGAGCCGTGATCTCGTTCCTGAGGGGAGTTCCCTGGCAGTAGGCGATGGCCGGATCTCTCGGCGATGCCGCTCTGCTCCTGTGATCGACCGATTCGACCACGATGTTGGCAAAGCCCGCGGCGGTCAGTTCCGCGCGAATCCTTTCGACGTCGTGATAGCCGTGCGGAGTGCGGGCCATGAATAGCGGTGGGTCTTGCGGAAAGAGCGTCGCCAGTGCGGCGGTTACGACATCGGCAAATTCGTTCTCGGATATCCGGTCCCAAACGTTGAAGAAGAAATGACCACCCGTCTTCAGCACGCGGCGGGCCTCACTGTAGCCTTTGATTTTGTCGGGAAAGAACATGGCGCCGAACTGGCACGCGACGACATCGAATTTTCGATCCTCGAACGGCAGAGCCAGCGCATCCGCCTGTTGCCAAGCGAGTCGATCCTGTTGGGGTTGCTTCGTCGCGGCATGGTCGAGCATCGGTTGATTGAGATCGGTCGCCACGATCCGGGTCTGCACGGGAAGCCGCGATACGAGTGCTCTGGTCAGGACGCCTGTGCCCGCTGCCGTTTCCAGCACGTCCCGGGGCTCGACACGGGGCTCGACACGGGCGATCCGCTCGGCCAGGTCCCGGCCATAGGGCTCGAAGATGAGGGGAACCATGAGCCGGTCGTAAATTTCAGGGATCGATCCGGCGAAAAGCTTGTCGGTCGCAACCATGGGGATTCTCCGCAGAGGGACACAGACCATGCGCGCAAGAAATGTACACTTGGAGATTGGATCGGGCACTGAAAGAACGCATGCAGGCTGCCTTCACCCGACAGGCAGGGCCAGCGGCGGCCGCCGTGCGCCGGCGAGGCGCAGCAACAGAAATCCGACGAGCACCAGGTTGGCGATGTTGAAGGCGACGCTGATGCCGAAGGCCGGGCCATAGAAGCCGAAGTGATCGTAGAGCGCGCCGGCGAACCAGCTGCCGAAGGCCATGCCGCTCATCGCCGTGAACAGCGTCAGCGGAATGCGCCACGAGGCTTCCGAGGCGGGGAAGAGATCGCGGATCGCCACCGAGTAGGACGGGATGATGCCGCTGAAGCCCATGCCGAAGGCCGCCGAGATGAAGAACAAGCCGACCTCGTCCTGCGTCAGCAGGAAACAGGCAATGGCCACGGCCTGGCAGGCCGAGCCCACCATCACCGTCGGCAGCCCGCCGATGCGGTCGGCCATGGCGCCCCAGAGCTGGCGGGCGAGGAAGGCCGAGCCCAGCATGACCGAGAGCATGGCAGCTCCATGCGTCGGCTTGATGCCGATATCGCCGCAGAAGGCCACGATATGGGCCGAGGGGATGGACATCGGAATGCAGCAGCAGAAGCCGGCGAGGCAAATGATCGCCTGCGCCACGTTGGGATGGAGGCCGGCGACCCGCGCGCGCACGGCGACGGTTCCGGCGGCGGGCTTGGGTGGCGCCGGCGGAATCGGCGCCGATTTGAGGAAGAGCGTGCCGGGCAGGATGCAGACCAGCACGATGACGGCATAGCCCAGCATGACGGCCTGCCAGCCGTAAGTGTCGATGCCGTGCTCGAAGAGCGCGGGCCAGGTGACGCCAGCCACGTATTGGCCCGAGGAGATCAGCGCGATGGCCGCACCGCGGCGCCTGGCGAACCAGCGACTGACATAGACCAGCAGCGGCGGATAGACGCCGGCATTGCCGAACAGCCCGACCATCAGGCCGTGGCCGATATAGAGCGCCCAGATCGAACCGAGCGAAGAGAGTGCCAGGCCACCCGCGATCATGCAGGCGCCGATGGCGACGGTGGCGCGGATGCCGATGCGGTCGGCCAGCCAGCCCATGAAGATGCCGCCGGCGCCGGTGCCGACCCAGACCAGCGAGCCGGCCAGCGCCAGCACCGAACGGTCGGTGCCGAGCTCGGCCTGCATCGTGCGCATGCCGACGACGATGATCAGCGGCGAGCCGTAGGAGATCGACAGAAGCGCCAGCGTGAGGGCCGCGATCTTCCACGAAAAAGCGCTATCGACGCCGCGATCGTTTTCCAACGTTTCCCCGCTCCGGACTTCTGCGGCCCGGATGTTTGTCTTCAACAGCGCGTGAGTATGGCAGGCGCGGCCATTGGCGTCGCCGGGAGTGCCATGCCATGACTATGCGCAATACGGGGAGGACATATGCGCCAGACAACAAGACGCGGCGTGCTGATCGGCACCGTCGCAACGACGGCGGCGGCAATCGCCACGCCTGCCTTCGCGCAAGCCTGGCCGGCCAAGCCGGTGCGCATCGTCGTGCCGTTCGGGCCGGGCGGCCCGGCCGATGTCTATGCCCGCATCCTCGGCAACGAATTGACCGAGGCGCTGAAGCAGCAATTCGTCATCGACAACAAGCCCGGCGCCGGCGCGGTGATCGGCACCGACATTGCAGCCAAGGCGGCGCCCGACGGCTACACGCTGCTGATGATGTCGAACACGCATACGGTGAACGAGACGCTGCTGGCCAACCGGCCCTACAAGTTGATGCGCGACCTCGCACCCGTAGCGCCGGTCAATTCGTCGGACCTTGTCATGGTCGTGCATCCCGGCGTCGAGGCCAAGACGCTCGCCGAGTTCATCGCCTACGCCAAGGCCAACCCGGGCAAGCTCTCCTATGCCTCGTCCGGTCCGGGCACGCCCTATCACATGGCCGGCGAGCTGTTCAAAGCCATGAGCAGCACCGACATCCTGCATATCCCGCACAAGGGCAGCGGCGAGGCGCGCGGCAGCGTGATCGGCGGCCATGTGCAGATGATGTTCGACGCCGTCACCGCCATGACCGGGCATATCGAGGCGGGACAGGTGCGCGCGCTGGCGACCACCGGCCTGTCGCGCTCGGCGGTGCTGCCCAAGGTGCCGACGGTCAACGAGGCCGGCGTGCCGGGCTACGACGCCACGATCTGGCTCGGCATCATGGCGCCGGCCAATACGCCGAAGGACATCGTCGACCGCCTCAATGCCGAGATCGGCAGGATCATCGCCAAGCCGTCGATTCGCGAGGCCTGGGCCAGGCAGGGCGCCGAACCGATGACCATGACGCCCGCCGCCTTCGCCACCTTCCTGCAGGGCGACATCGACAAATGGGCCAAGGTCATCGCCCAGGCCGGCATCAAGCCGCAATGAAGACGCTGCGCATCTTCGGCGGCGGCGCGGTCAACGGGTTGGTCGACTCGCTGCGCCCGTCCTTCGAGGCGGAAACCGGCTGCACCTTCGACGGCACCTACAGCGCCGTCGGCGCTATGAACGCCCGTGTCGTCGCCGGCGAGCCGGTCGATGTCGTGATCCTGACGCGCGCGCTGATCGACAGACTGGCGAAGGACGGTCACGTCATCGGCGCCTCCGCCGCCGACCTCGGTCGCGTCGAGACCGCCGTCGCCGTGCGCCAGAGCGATGCGCCGCCTTCCGTCGCCACTGCAGACGGCCTGCGCGCCGCACTGCTGGCCGCCGACGAAATCCACGTCCCCGATACCGAGCAATCGACCGCCGGCATCCACATCGCCAAGGTGTTGCGCCAGCTCGGCATCTGGGAGGCCGTCGCGGCCCGCCTCAAGACCGCGCCCAACGGCGCCACCGCCATGCGCGCGCTGGCCCAATCGAAGAGCGCGCGCGCCATCGGCAGCACGCAGGCCACCGAGATTCTTTCCACTCAGGGCCTGACGCTGGTCGGCTCGCTCCCACCCGGCTGCGATCTGGCGACGGCCTACGTGGCCGCCGTCGGCACGCACAGTCGGGTTCCCGCAGACGCCGCCCGACTGGTCGCGCTGCTGGGCGCTCCCGCCGGCCGCGACGCCCGCCGACAGTTGGGATTCGTCTGAGTATCCCTCTTGCGCCCGCTTTACATCGCCCGCGACCCTCCGTAATTTCCCGCCCGATGTTCAGCATGACCAAAGCGACCGTTAAAAAAACGACCACCATCGGTGGGCGTTCGGGGTCGTGCGTGCGGTAACAAGCCGTCAGTATCCAACCTCGAAAGGCCCCTCCGAATGGACGGGGCCTTTGTCGTTTCAGGGGCCCCTCCTTCGGTGCAAACCCAAAGGAGAAAGCCAGTGACTTCAGGTCTTCCCAGCGTCGCGCCCGCCGGCGCCCCCAGCGTAGCCCCCACCATAGCCATCGTCGGCGCCACCGGCGCGGTCGGCGTCGAGCTGCTCCAGTGCCTGGCGCAGCGCCGCTTTCCGCTCGGCCAGTTGCGCCTGCTGGCCTCGGCCCGCTCGGCCGGCCGCCGCATGACCTTCGAGGGCCGCGAGATCGCCGTCGAGGAATTGACCGAACAGAGTTTCGCCGGTGTCGACATCGCGCTGTTCTCGGCCGGCGGCGAGCAATCGCGCCGCTTCGCTCCGCTCGCGGTCGCGGCGGGCGCCGTCGTCATCGACAATTCCTCGGCCTTCCGCATGGACCCCGAGGTGCCGCTGGTCGTGCCGGAGATCAATCCGCAGGAGATCGACCGCCACAACGGCATCATCGCCAATCCCAACTGCTCGGCCATCATCTCGATCACCCCGCTCTGGCCGATCCATCGGGTGAACCGCATCCGCCGCCTCACCGTCTCGACCTACCAGGCGGCCTCGGGCGCCGGCGCGGCGGCGATGGCGGAACTGGAGGAGGCGACACGCGCCCATCTCGAGGGCCGGCCGTTTGCCCCCAAGGTGCTGCCGCACCCCTATGCCTTCAACCTGTTCAGCCACAACAGCGCGATCGATGCCGCGACCGGCTACAACGGCGAGGAGACCAAGGTGATGATGGAAACGCGCAAGATCTTCGGCGATGCCGACTTGCGCGTCTCGGCGACCTGCGTGCGCGTGCCGGTATTCCGGGCGCATGCCGTCTCGGCCTCCTTCGAATGCGAGCGGCCGATCACGCCCGACGAGGTCAGCGCCATCGTCGCGGCGGCGCCCGGCCTGCGCCTCGTCGACGACCGCGAGCGCAACCTCTTCCCGATGCCGCGCGACGCCTCGGGCCAGGACGACATCCTGGTCGGCCGCATCCGCCAGGACCTGAGCGACCCCACCGGCCACACCATCGCGCTGTTCTGCGCCGGCGATCAGCTGCTCAAGGGCGCGGCGCTCAACGCCGTGCAGATCGCCGAGCACCTGGTGCGCCGTTTTCCCCGCCCCCGACTCCCCCCGATTTGCCGCGCGTGCTAACCCTTGGGCATGGTGAAATCCAAGGCTTCTGAGACTTCTGCACCCGGCGAGAACAAGCCGTTGCGCAATCTCTATCTGATCGACGGCTCGGGCTATATCTTCCGCGCCTATCACGCGCTGCCGCCGATGAGCCGGCCCGACGGCACGCCGGTCAATGCCGTCTTCGGCTTCTGCAAGATGCTGATGGAGTTCATCGACGATCCCGAGGCCGATCACCTCGTGGTCATCCTCGATGCCGGATCGAAGACCTTCCGCAACGAGATCTACAGCGACTACAAGGCGCACCGGCCGCCGCCGCCGGAAGATCTGATCCCTCAATTCCCCCTGATCCGCGAGGCCGCCAAGGCCTTCGGCCTGCCCTGCTGCGAGCTCGAGAACTACGAGGCCGACGACCTGATCGCCACCTACGCCCGCATGGCCGTCGAGAAGGGCGGCACCTGCACCATCGTCTCCTCCGACAAGGACCTGATGCAGCTGGTGCGGCCGGGCGTCGAGATGTTCGACCCGATGAAGAAGCGCAAGATCGGCATCGCCGAGGTCTTCGAGAAATTCGGCGTCGCGCCGGACAAGGTCGTCGACGTCCAGGCGCTGGCCGGCGATTCGACCGACAACGTGCCGGGCGTACCGGGCATCGGCGTCAAGACCGCGGCCCAGCTCATTGGCGAATACGGCGATCTCGAAACGCTGCTGGCCCGCGCCGGCGAGATCAAGCAACCGAAGCGGCGCGAGTCGCTGCAGCAGAATGCCGAGAAGGCGCGCATCTCGCGCCGCCTCGTGCTGCTGCGCGACGACGTGCCGGCGCCGGCCGATCCCGACAGCTTCGACAAGCACCGGCCCGATCCCGCCGTGCTGCTGCCCTGGCTTGCCCAGCAGGGCTTCAAGAGCCTGCTGGCGCGCTTCACTGCCGAGGCCACGGCCAATGGCCATGTGCCGGAGCCCGTACCCGGGAGTGCGCCGGCGGCGGTCGTCGAATCGAAGCCCGCGCTGGCCTCGACGGCGCGGCCCAACGAACCCTTCGCCGCCGCCAATTACGAGATGATCCAGACCGAGGCGCAGCTCGACGAGTGGATCGCCGAGGCGACGCATGCCGGCGCCGTGGCCTTCGACTGCGAGACCGACATGCTCGACTGCCTGAACTGCGGGCTGGTCGGCGTGTCGCTGGCGCTGCTCGACGGGCCGTGGGGCAACGTCAACGTGAGCCGCCGACGTGCTGCCTATCTGCCGCTCGCCCATCGCACGCCGGGCGGCGCCGTGCAGGGCGCGCTCGATCTCGCGGGCGACGCCTCGTCCCCGGGAGGGCGCGACAAAAACGGCGGCACATTGCTCGAAGGCCAGCTGCCGCTCGAGAAGACCATCGCCAAATTGAAGCCGCTACTCGAAGACCCCTCGGTGCTGAAGATCGGCCAGAACATCAAGTACGACATGGCGGTGTTGCGCCGTTATGGCGTCGAGATCGGCCCCGTCGACGACACCATGCTGCTGTCCTTCGTGCTCGACGGCGGCAAGCACGGCCATGGCATGGATGAACTGGCCGAGCGCATCCTCGACCAGAAGACCATCAAGTTCTCCGATGTCGCCGGCTCGGGCGTTAAGCAGGTGAGCTTCGCCCAGGTCCCGCTCGACAAGGCGCGCGATTACGCCGCCGAAGACGCCGATGTCACCATGCAGCTCTGGGCCCGTCTCAAGCCGCGCATCGCCGCCGAGCACATGGTTACCATGTACGAGACGGTCGAGCGGCCGCTGATCCCGGTGCTGGTCGGCATGGAGGCGCATGGCATCCGCGTCGATGCACCCCGGCTCAAGGAGCTGAGTGCGGATTTCGAAAAACGCCTGGCCGAGCTCGAGATCGAGCTGCACAAGATCGCCGGCCGCGATTTCAACGTCTCGTCACCCAAGCAACTGGGCGAGATCCTGTTCGACGAGCAGAAGCTGCCGGGCGGCAAGCGCAACAAGAACGGCTCCTGGGCGACCGATGCCAGCGTGCTCGACGATCTCGCCGCGGCGGGCCATGCGCTGCCGGTCAAGGTACTGGAGCACCGCCAGCTCGCCAAGCTCAAGGGCACCTATACCGACGCGCTGATCCGCCAGATCGACGCCAAAACCGGCCGCGTCCACACCAGCTATCACATTACGGGCGCGGCGACGGGGCGGCTCGCCTCGACCGATCCCAACCTGCAGAACATCCCGGTGCGGACCGAGGAAGGCCGCAAGATTCGCCAGGCCTTCATCGCCGAGGCGGGCCACAAGTTGCTCAGCGCCGATTATTCGCAGATCGAGTTGCGGCTGCTGGCCCATGTCGCCAACATTGGTTCGCTGAAAGAGGCCTTCGCGCGCGGCGACGATATCCATGCCATCACCGCCAGCGAAATGTTCGGCGTGCCGGTCAAGGGCATGGACCCGCTGGTGCGGCGGCGCGCCAAGGCCATCAACTTCGGCATCATCTACGGCATCTCGGCCTTTGGCCTGGCCAACCAGCTCGGCATCGGCCAGCAGGAGGCCAAGGAGTACATCGGCAAGTATTTCCAGCGCTATCCCGGCATCCGCGACTACATGGACGTAACCAAGGAGTACGCCCGCAAGCACGGCTACGTGAAGACGCCGTTCGGCCGCAAGATTCACCTCAAGTTCATCGCCGACAAGAACGCCGGCATGCGCGCCTTCGCCGAACGCGCCGCCATCAACGCTCCGCTGCAGGGCGGCGCCGCCGATATCATCAAGAAGGCGATGATCCAGCTGCCCGGCGCCCTCGACGCGGCCAGGCTCAAGGCCCGCATGCTGCTGCAGGTCCACGACGAATTGCTGTTCGAGGTCGCCGACGCGGAAATCGACGAGACCCGGGAGGTCGCCCGCCGCATCATGGAAGGCGCCGCCACCCTCTCTGTTCCGCTGGTCGTCGAAACCGGCGTCGGCGCCAACTGGGGCACAGCGCACTGATTCAGTTTCTTTCCCCTTATCACAAGGGGAGGAAAAGTTTGATGGGAGACGACATGAAAATCTGGGGCCGCGCGAATTCGATCAATGTGCAGAAGGTGCTGTGGGCGGCCGAGGAATGCGGCGTCACCTATGAGCGCATCGATGTCGGCGGCGCCTTCGGCGGCAACGACCAGGCTTGGTACCTCAAGATGAATCCCAACGGCATCGTGCCGACCATCGACGATGGCGGGCGCGCGATCTGGGAGAGCAACGCCGCCGTGCGCTACTTGGCGGCACGCTATGCCGCGGGCTCGCTGTGGCCCACCGATCCGGGCCTGCGCAGCGAGGCCGACCGCTGGATGGACTGGCAGCTCAGCACGCTGTCGAAGGACATGGTCACGGTGTTCTGGGGCCTGATCCGCACGCCCGAGGACAAGCGCGACATGGCGGCGATCGGCAAGGCGGCGGTCGACCTCGGCAAGCTGTGGAAGCGCCTCGACGATTGGCTCGAGGGCAAGAAGTATGTCGCCGGCTCGCATTTCACGATGGGCGACATTCCGGTGGGCTGCTTTGCCTATCGCTGGTACGCCCTGCCGATCGAACGGCCCGAGCTGAAGAACGTCCGCGCCTGGTATGAGCGGCTGGGCACGCGGCCGGCCTATGCCAGGCACGTCATGATCAAGATGACCTGATGCCGGGCTATCACGCCAGCCGGTAGACCTCGACCGGTTCCTCGCGGCCCTTGACGTGGTGCTGCTCGGGCTTCGGCAGTTCGAGGCCGAGGGCGGCTACGTCCGTGCAGGCGGCGATTGTGTCGCCGCTCACCAGCACCACGACTTCCTCGCCCGGCTTCATGAATTCCTTGCCGAGCTGCTCGAAGCGCTGGGCGATGTTCACGGTGTCGCCGACCACGGTGAAGTTGACGCGGCCCGGGGCGCCGATGTTGCCGACGACGACGGGGCCGGAATGCAGGCCGATGCGGACGCGGATCGGTGGCTTGCCGGCGGCGCGCAGGTTCGCGTTGTCCTCGCGGATCGCCGTGGCGATGGCCAGCGCCGTGCGGATGGCGGCATCGGCGTGATCCTCCATCTTCGAGATGCCGCCCCACACCGCCATCACCGAATCGCCGATGTATTTGTCGATCATGCCCTGCTCGTGCTCGATGCAGGCGCCGAGGATGGCGAAGTGGTGGTTGAGCACCTCGGCGGTCTCGGTTTCGGGCAGGTGCTCGGCGGCCGGGGTGAATTCGACGATGTCGGTAAACATCACGGTGACGTCGCGCCGCCGCGACACCACGGCGCCTTCGCCCGACGCCATCAGCCGGAAGACAAGACGGTGCGGCACGTATTCGCCGAACCAGCGCAGCGCGCCACGCGCCTTGTCGAGGCTGCGGCCGGCCTCGTCGATCTCGCGCAGCATCGAATGCTTGTGGAAGGGCTTGTCGAATTCCAGCCGCTCGATCGATTCGGCGGCCGAGGTGATGGTGCGGATCGAGCGCGCCATGCGCAGTCCCATGATCAGAGCCAGCAGCAGCGCCACCGCCAGCGTGGCAGCGCCGACGATCGCCCCGTTGGTCAACCGGTCGAGATCGCCGGTCGCATCCTCGATCGGAAAATAGCGTCCAACCAGCCACGGCTCCGGCCCGAATCCCGCGACCTGCCGATAGACGAAAATCCACCGCCTGCCCTCCGCATCGACGATATGGCCAAGCCCCGCCAGGGCGCGTTCGAGGCGGGCATTGCGCACCGGTGGATCGGCGAAGCGCGCCAGCACCGGATCGTCGACCTCGGCGATGCTCGGCAGCGATTTGGCTTCCGAAAGATCGAGGCCGCGTGGATCTACCAGCCGGCGATGCGCCAGCACTTCCTTGTGGTCCTTGCCGACGAGGATGAAATAGCGGCCGTCGCCGCCCTGGCCGGTGTCGCCGAGCAAGTAGGAGAGATCGCCGACCGCCACCGTTGCCACCAGCCCGCCGATGAAGGCATCGTCGATGCGGCGCACCGGGGTGCGCACGTTGAGTGTCGGCTGTTTCAGCGCCTCGCTCCAGAACAGCGCTCCCCAGAAGGTGCGATGCGCGATCTGGAGCTGGCGAAAGCGCTCGAAACCCTGCGGCAGGTCGGTGAGCGGCACGGTGTCGCCCGACACCTGACCGCCGGCATGGCGGGTGACGCGGTGGAGCTTGAGGTCGAGCGTGGCGAAGGCAGCAGCCGAAACGGCGGGTACGCGGCTCATCATCACCGCCAGGGTCTCACGCATCTCGATGGCGTTCTCGACATCGATGCGGCCCTTGGCGGCCAGCGCCGCGACAAATTCCAAGTGTTCCGTGACGGGATCGAGCCGGCTGCGCAGCACCGCCACCTGCGCCTCGACGACGCGGCTCGTGCGGTCGACCAGCAGCCGCTCGGTGGTGCCGGCGGCGCCACTCAGCACCGCGATATAGGCAATGCCCGAAATCAGCGCCAGCGAGGTGAAGGCCAGCGCAAGCGCCGCGATCAACGGCATGCGCCACCGCCGCCGCGGAGTGCTGGCGGAAGGGCCGGCAGCAGGGCTGGCAGTCGCGGTGTCGCTCATGCGGCGACTATAGCATCGCCCCCGCGCCCCAAAGTAAGGCATGATTTAACCCAGGATTTCGGACGAGGCATGGGTGGCCCGCCAAGACCGGGTGGCGACATCGCATTTTAGGCGAGTTCAGGACAATGGGGCTGACAACTCAATCGGTGGCGACGGCGGCCGAGAACGCGATCGAGCGTGGGTTGACCGACCGGCTGCAGCACGGCACCGCGCCCCTGCGCCTGTTGTCGCTCAGCATGTGGCCGATCTACTGGATGATCTATGGCGGCGATGTTCCGTGGTGGATGCTGGCGTTTCCGGCGGCACTCCATGTCGCCACCACGCTCGGCATGATCGGCCTGTCGGCCGCCTATCGCCGCGATCCGCGGGCCCGTTCGATCGCCGAGTGGCGGCGCCTTCACTTCATCCTCTCCCTGCTGCTGGGCGTCGCCTATGGCAGCGGCGGCGGCCTGCTGGTCACCCTGCCGCCGGTCGAACCGCGCATGGCCGTCGTGGCCATCCTGGCGGTTGGCGCGGAGGTCGCACCGGGGCGGGCCTACGCGCCACGCGCCTTCGCGGCCTTCGCCGGCGCCACGCTCCTCCTGCTGGGCGCCGGGTTGATGGCCCAGGGCAGCCCGACCTCGCAGGTCATCGCCGCCAGCCTCGGTGTCTATTTCGGCCTGCTGCTTCTGCTCAACATGCCGCAGCAGACTACGCAGCGCCGACAAGTCGAGGATTCGATCGCCAATACTGAACTCAGCGCCCGCCTGCAGCGCGCCGGCGAGACCATGCAGACGGTGCTCGACAATGTCGGCGACGGTGCGGCGCTCTACGGTCCCGACGGCAAGTGGCTGTTCAACAACGCCGCCTTCGGCCGCCTGCTCGAACTCGACGAGGAGACCATCCGCAGCCATCCGCACCTGCGCGACCTCATGCGCTTCCAGGTCGCGCGCGGCGATTTCGGGTCGCTCGACGAAATCGATGCTCGCGTCGAGGCCCGCCTGCGCGAGATCACCACGGCCAGCCTGGCTCCCCAGGCGCGGCGCGGCCGCGGCGGCCGCATGCTGGAGGTGGCCTATCACCGGCTCGACGATGGCCGCGTGCTTGCCACCTATCGCGACATCAGCGCGCTGAAGGAAAGCGAGGAGAAGCTCGAGGCGGCGCGCGACACCATGCAGACGATCCTCGACAGCATGGGTGACGGTGTTGGCTTCTATGCCCCGGATGGTACGTCGATCTTCCACAACGCGGCTCTCATGCGCCTGCTCGACCTTACGCAGGAAGTCCTCGACAACCATCCGACGATGGCCGAGCTCATCCGCTATCGCGCGATCCGCGGCGACTTCGGCCCGGTCGACGATCCGGTGGCCTTCGCCGCCCAGCGCGTGCCCACGATCTACGAAAAGGGCATCTTCTTCCTGCACAAGACAGCGGCCGGCCGCACGCTGGAGATCGCCTCGCACCGGCTCCTGCATGGCAGCGTGCTGGTCACCTACCGCGACATCACCGAACTCAAGGAAAGCGAAGAACGCTTCTCGCTGGTTATCGATGCCTCGAGCGAGGGCATCTACGACTGGAACATTACGGAGGACCGCCTCTGGGTCTCGCCGCAACTCGACGCTCTCTTCGAATTCCAAAAGGAATGGCGCTCGGGCCGCGACTTCGAACCGGTCATCCATCCCGACGACCGGACGCGCTATAACGGCGACCTGCGTGAGCATCTGCGGGGTCGTGGCAACCGGTTGCTGCGCCAATACCGCGCCACCGCCCGCGATGGCTCGGTACGCTGGGTGCGCGACAGCTCGACCGTGGTGCGCAATGCCGAAGGCCGGGCCATCCGCCTGGTCGGCGCCGTCGCCGATACGAACGACATCAAGCAGGCCGAGGCCGCGGTGGCCGCCGGGCGCGACGAGGCCGTGCGGATCCGCCAGCGTCTCAGCGACGCCATCGAGGCCATGCCGCATGGCTTCGTGCTGTTCGACGCCGACGACCGGCTGGTGATGTGCAACAGCCGCTTTCGCGAATACTACCCCGCGCTCGCCGACCACATGACGCCAGGCACCGAGGTGCGCCGGTTGCTGGAGATCGGCGCGCAGGCGGGCCAGGTGGCCCTCACCGGCTCGGTCGAGGACTGGATCGAGCAGCGCATGGAACTGCGCCGCCATCCCGGCGCCGCCGTCGAGCATCAGCTGCCGTCGGGCCGCTGGCTGCTGGTGAGCGAGCGCCGCACGCAGGAAGGCGGCCTGGCCGGCGTGCACAGCGACATCTCCGAGATCAAGCAGCGCGAGGGTGAACTCGAACGCGCACGCGATGCCGCCGAGGCAGCGCAGGCCGAAGCCGAGAACGCCAACCGCGCCAAGTCGACCTTCCTCGCCGTCATGAGCCACGAGATCCGCACGCCGATGAACGGCGTGCTGGGCATGATGGATATCCTCGAGGCGCAGGGCCTGATTGGGCCGCAGCGCACCTCGCTGATCACCATGCGCGACTCGGCGCGCTCGCTGTTGCGCATCATCGACGACCTGCTCGACTTCTCCAAGATCGAGGCGGGCGCGCTCGACCTCGAGACGACACCGTTCTCGCTTTCCGAGCTCTGCGACAGCGTCGTCGCCACCTTCCGCGGTCGCGCCGAAGGCAAGGGCATCGCGCTCTCCGCCGTCGTCGCACCCGATTCGATGGACGCCCTGGAGGGCGATCCCACCCGGGTGCGCCAGATCCTGTTCAACCTCCTGTCCAATGCCATCAAGTTCACCGAGACCGGCGGCGTAACCCTGCGCGGCCGCACCGAGCCGCTGGGCGAAGGCCGCACACGCGTCGTGCTGCAGGTCACCGATACCGGCATCGGCCTCAGCGGCGCCGAGCAGGCCCGCCTCTTCCAGCCCTTCACCCAGGCCGATACCAGCACCAACCGGCGCTTCGGCGGCACCGGCCTCGGGCTCTCGATCGTCCGCCGGCTTGCCCAGGCGATGGGCGGCGACGTGGCGCTGGAAAGCGCGCCGGGCGCCGGCTCGACCTTCATCGTCACGCTGGAGCTGCAGGCCGCCGCCAGCTCACCGCTGATCGACCTGCCGCGCGCCCCACTGCCGCCGGCACGCAGCCGGTCGAAGCGGCCGCAACTGACGGGTGGCCGCGTGCTGGTGGTCGACGATCATCCCATCAACCGCGAGGTGATGACCGGCCAGTTGCGCCTGCTGGGCGTCGAGGCCGATACCGCGGCCGATGGCCGACTCGGGCTCGAAGCCTGGCGCGGCGGCCAATACGCCGTGGTCTTCGCCGATGTCCATATGCCGGTGATGGACGGCTTCGAGATGACCGCCGCGATCCGCCAGGTCGAGCAGGGCGACAAGCGCGGGGTGACGCCCATCGTCGCCGTCACCGCCAATGCCATGGCGGGCGAAGACGAGCGCTGCCGCGCCGCCGGCATGGATGCCTATCTGTCGAAGCCCGTCAGTCTCGACCGACTCCATGCCGTGCTGGAACGCTGGTTCACGCCGGCAACATCGGCCGCGCCGGTCATCGATCGCAGCGTGCTCGATATGTGGATCGAGGATGACGAAGCGCAACGGCAAAACCTGCTGGGCCGCTTTGCCGCCAGCGCCGTCGAGGCGCGGCGCGACATCGAGACGGCGATGGCGGCGGGCGACCTCGCAACGCTCGCCTCGGAAGCCCACAAGCTCAAGGGCAGTTCGCTTGCGGTCGGCGCGCAGGCCGTGGGCGAAGCCGCTGCCACACTCGAACACGCGGCCAAGGCAGGCGACCGCGCCGCCTGCCAGGACGGCCTCGGTCCGCTGATCGTCGAGATCGACCGCGCCGTAACGGAAATCGGTGGCGCGGAGATCTGTGGCTAAGCCGCGGCGCGGATGGCGGCCTTGTTGACCTTGCTGTCGACGTGGCTCTCGAACTGCTGGAAGTTCTTTTCGAAGCGCTGGGCGACATCGCGGGCCGCGCTGTCGTAGGCTTTCTTGTCGCTCCACGAATCCTTCGGATTGAGCACATTGCCGGGCACGTCCGGGCAGGCGCTCGGCACCTGCATGCCGAAGTTCGGGTCGGCCGCCGAGGCTACCGACGCCAGCGTGCCGTCGAGTGCCGAACGCACCATGGCGCGGGTGTGGCGGATCGACAGGCGCGAACCGACGCCATAGCCACCGCCCGACCAGCCGGTATTGACCAGCCAGCATTTCACGTTCTGGCGGGCCATCTTCTCGCCCAGCATCTTGGCGTAGACGGTGGGATGGCGCGGCATGAACGGTGCGCCGAAGCAGGTCGAGAAGGTCGCCTGTGGCTCGGTCACGCCCTTCTCGGTGCCGGCGACACGCGCGGTATAGCCCGAGAGGAAGTGATACATCGCCTGCTCCGGCGAGAGCCGCGAGATCGGCGGCAGCACGCCGAAGGCATCGGCCGTCAGCATGACGATGTTTTCCGGCGTGCCGGCGATGCCGGTCGTGCTGGCATTGGGAATGAAATCGAGCGGATAGCAGGCCCGCGTGTTCTCGGTGTACTGGCCGTCGTCGAGATCGAGCGCGCCGGTGACCGGGTCGATCACCACGTTCTCCAGCACCGTGCCGAAGCGCGAGGTCGTGGCGTAGATTTCCGGCTCGGCCTCGCGGCTGAGCTTGATGACCTTGGCGTAGCAGCCGCCTTCGAAGTTGAAGAGGCTGTTCTCGGCCCAGCCATGCTCGTCGTCGCCCAGCAGCGTGCGCGACGGATCGGCCGACAGCGTGGTCTTTCCCGTGCCCGAGAGACCGAAGAAGATCGCCACGTCGTTCTTCGGCCCGACATTGGCCGAAGCATGCATCGGCAGGATATTCTTGTCCGGCAGCAGGTAGTTCAGGATCGTGAACACGCTCTTCTTGATCTCGCCGGCGTACCAGGTGCCGCAGATGGCAACGACGCGGTCGGTGAAGTTCACAAGGATGGCACAGTCGGAGGCGGTGCCGTCGGTCTTGGGATCGGCCTGGAAGCCCGGCAGGTTGAGGATCGTGAAGTCGGGCTTGAAGCCCGCGAGTTCCTCCGTCCTGGGACGCAGGAACATGTTGCGGGCGAAGAGGTTGTGCCATGCGGTCTCATTGATGACGCGCACGCCGATGCGATGCGCCGGATCGGCGCCGCCCCAGCAATCGCGCACGAAGAGCTCGCGGCGCTGCGCATAGGCCATCATGCGGGCATAGAGCGCGCGGTATTTCTCGGGCGAGATCGGCTTGTTGGTCTTGCCCCAGTCGACGCGGCCCTTGCTCTCGGAATCCTCGACGATGAACTTGTCGTTGGGCGAGCGGCCGGTATGGACGCCGGTGCGCACGACCAGCGCGCCGCCTTGTCCGACCTGGCCTTCGCGGCGGCGGATCGCTTCCTCATAGAGCGCCGGAACCGAGAGGTTCCAATGGACATTGGAGACGTTCTTCAGCCCGATGGTATCGATGCCGATTTTGGGTACGACGAAGCCCGTCTGTTGCACCGCGTGTTCTCCTGAGAAGGTTTAGCCTGCGAAAGTTTGACCTGAAGAATGTTGGCCGCCTTATGCTGCAAAAGGCGTAGCCGGAGTAAGCCCCGGGCGCTGCGACTCTTTTTGCCGCCCGTGTGGATGGGCGTTCGCAACCGCAGCAATATCTCGTGCCGCGAAACCCGATCCTGAATCAGGCGTTTCGAGCTTTTCCGACCAAAGCGATCAAGGCTTTTCGTGCCTCGGTCGCATTGCCGACCGGAACCGGCAGGGCCAGACGGGCGATCTCTCCGCCGGCTCGCAGGTCGATCCCTTCGCGGTCGATGCCGGTCATGCGCCAGCCCTCGCCCGGCCGCTTTAGCAGTTTCGAGGCATAGAGGCCCACCGCATCGGCGTGGTCCTCGTTCATATGGGCGACGA
Organism: Reyranellales bacterium; assembly: GCA_038224985.1. Taxonomy (GTDB): domain Bacteria; phylum Pseudomonadota; class Alphaproteobacteria; order Reyranellales; family Reyranellaceae; genus Reyranella. Next base: position 18,599 of record JBBRFD010000026.1, on the reverse strand, counting down.
TGTCGGCCTCGGCCTCCACCAGGGCCGCCGGTGGCGCCTCGGGCAGCAATTCCGCGGCACTCAGCCAGCGGATCTTGCCGAAGCCGCCCACCAGATGGGCGCGCTCGACCGCCACCCGGTAGAAGTTGAAGTCCCTGAAATCGGCATACATCGCCGCATCGGGATGGCGGGCGAGGAAGCGCGCCTTGATCCGCTCGTCCCCGGTCGCGGTGGCGCGGCCCAGCACGGAGACGCGCGGGCCGGTCAGCGGCTGGGCCAAGCCGCCCGTGCCGTCGAACAGCAGGGACACCCGGGAGTCGGCCTTGAGGGCCTTGGTATGCTCGGCGAGGTCGCTCAGCAGCAGGATCGGCGACAGGTCGTGGTCGACGGTGACGATGACCAGCGAGGCATAGGGCCAGGCCGGCCCTTCCTGAGCCGGCAGGGCGCTCGCCAGGGCCGCCCGGTCGAGGCCGCGCAAAAGGTTCCGCACGGAACCTGCCATTTCTTCGCCGGGATCGGGGGATGTTTCGCCTTGGGGCATGCTATTGTTCTACGTCAATTCGCCAGGAGCTACACGCCGTGCGCAAGAACATCGCCCTCGTCGACGACGACCGCAATATCCTGACATCGGTCTCGATGTTGCTGGAGGCCGAAGGCTTCCAGGTCAAGACCTATGGCGACGGCGCCGCAGCGCTGGAGGGCCTCAACCAGACGCCGCCCGACCTCGGCATCTTCGACATCAAGATGCCGCGCATGGACGGCATGGAGCTGCTCAACCGCATCCGCAAGACGCAGCAGTTCCCCGTCATCTTCCTGACCTCCAAGGACGAGGAGATCGATGAAGTGCTGGGCCTGCGCATGGGCGCAGACGACTTCATCAGAAAGCCGTTTTCCCAGCGCCTGCTGCTCGAGCGCATCCGCGCCGTGCTGCGCCGCGCCGATACCGGTGGCGCCAAAGGCGAGGGCACGGCGGCCGAGCGCATCACGCGCGGCGAGCTGATCCTCGATCCAAGCCGCCACCAATGCACCTGGAAGGGCAAGGAAGTGCACCTGACCGTCACCGAGTTCCTGCTGCTGAAATCGCTGGCGGAACGGCCCGGCCATGTGAAGAACCGCGACCAGCTGATGGACGCCGCCTATGGCGAGACCATCTATGTCGACGACCGGACCATCGACAGCCATATCAAGCGCGTGCGCCGCAAGTTCCGCGAAGTCGATGGCGAGTTCGAGCAGATCGAAACGCTTTATGGCATCGGATACCGATACCGCGACGCCTGAGCGCGGCGCGCTCTGGGCCTTTTTCCAACGGCTGACCGCTTTCGTTTCGCGCCGCCGCGCCGGTGCGTCCGATGCCGTGAATGGCAGCAACGTGGAGACGCCATCGCTGCTGCGCCGGCGCAAGCGCGCCCGGCGCTATTCGCCGCTCACCCGGCGCATCCTGCTCCTCAACATCGTGCCGGTGGCGCTGCTGGCGCTCTCGGCGGTCTATCTCAGCGACTATGAGGACGAGCTGATCGACGCCGAACTGGCCTCTTTGCTGGTCCAGGGCGAGATGGTCGCGGCCGGCATCAGCGAGGTCGCCGTCGTCGGCGGCGAGACCACGGTCAACCGCCTCGATGCCGATGCCGCCCGCCAGCTGCTGATCCGCCTCGTCCGCCCGACCGGGTTGCGCGCCCGCCTGTTCAGCGAGACCGGCGAATTGCTGGGCGACACCGCACTGCTGACCGAGGCCGGCCGCATCCATGTCCAGATATTGCCGCCGCCCGAGACCTTCGACGATGTCGAGGCGCCCTTGTCGGAACGCCTGGGCGACTGGCTGAACCGGCAGCTCTCGCGCACCAACCGCTATCCCGAATATGTCGAGAAATCCAGCGTTACGGCGCGCGATTTCCCCGAGGCGGTGAATGCGCTGCGCGGCTTCAATGCCTCGGCGGTGCGCTCCGCCCCGGACAGCCGGCTGATGCTGAGCGGCGCCGTGCCGGTGCAGCGCTACAAGCAGGTTCTGGGCGCCCTCGTGCTCTCGCGCGACAACCGCAATATCGCCGCGTCCCTGCGCGAAGTGCGCTTCGACATGCTGACCATCGCCGTGGCGGCACTGGGCATCACCGTGCTGTTCTCGCTCTATCTCGCCGGCACCATCACCCAGCCGATCGTACGGCTGGCCCGCGCCGCCGACGCGGTGCGTATGGCGCGCGAGACGCGGCCCGAGATCCCCGACCTCGGCAAGCGCGGCGACGAGATCGGCGATCTCAACGAATCGCTGCGCTCGATGACCGAGGCGCTGTGGCAACGCATCAACGCCATCGAAAGCTTCGCCGCCGACGTGGCACATGAGCTCAAGAATCCCCTTACCTCTCTGCGCTCGGCGCTGGAGGTCGCCGCCCGTCCCGATCTCGAGGCGACGCGGCGGGCCAAGCTGATGGACATCGTCATGGACGATATCAACCGGCTCAACCGGCTGATCTCCGACATTTCCGACGCCTCGCGGCTCGATGCCGAGCTGATGCGCGGCGAAGTGAAACCGGTCGATCTGCGCGTGCTGCTGGATGACCTGATCCGCCACTATGCCGATATCGGCGCCGCCAAGGCCGGCGTCGAGGTCGAGTTCCGCCTCGTCGCCAATCCGCCCTTCGCCGCCCATGGCCATGACGGCCGCTACGGCCAGGTCTTCCGCAACGTCATCGACAACGCCCTGTCGTTCAGCCCGCGAGGCTCGCGTCTCATCGTCGAACTGAGCCGCGTGCCGCGCGGCGACTTCATCGTCACCATCGACGACGAAGGCCCCGGCATTCCCGAGGAGAACCTCGAATCGGTGTTCAGCCGCTTCTATTCGCAGCGGCCCTCCGAGCATTTCGGCCAGCATTCCGGCCTCGGCCTGTCGATCTGCCGGCAGATCATGGAGACCTATGGTGGCACCATCATCGCCTCCAACCGCAAGGCAGCCGACGGCAGGGTGCTGGGCGCGCGCTTCACGATCCGCGTGCCGGCGGCGACGCCCAGTAAATGAGGGGCGGCAAGTAAATGTTCGTCCACGGCACCTGCGTCGCCATCCGCATCAGGACTAATTGGCATGCCGTCCTGTTGCGCGGCGAGTCGGGTGCTGGAAAATCCGACCTGGCGCTGCGCCTGATCGACGAGGGCGCGCGACTGGTGGCCGACGACCAGACGCATCTAGCGAAGAAGGGCCGCGCCCTCCTCTGCACGGCGCCACCGGCCCTCAAGTCGATGATCGAAGTGCGCGGCCTCGGCATTGTGACGCTGCCGCGCGTGAAATGCCTGCCCAGCGCGAAGCTCTCGATGCTGGTCGATCTTTCAGCACCGCCGAAGATAGAACGCCTGCCCGAGCCGCAAACCGAACTCATATTGGGTGTGTCGCTGCAGCGCCTGTCGCTGGCGCCTTTCGAGACCTCCGCCTCTGCGAAGTTGCGGCTTGCACTCGACCGAATCGTCGCTCCATGATCGCAGGGCGTGTCCAAGGTTAGTCGCCCTTTCGTTGTGATCACCGGCATGTCGGGCGCCGGCCGCAGCACCGCGCTGCATGCCATGGAAGACTTGGGCTATGTCGCCGTCGACAATCTGCCGCTGCCGTTGCTCGGCAATATGATGCGCTCGACCGCCGACAGTACCGGCGGCATGGCGGCTCCTCTGGCCTTCGGCATCGACAGCCGCACCTACGGCTTCGATCCGCGCGACCTCGTCATGCAAATGGCGGCGCTCAAGCTGCGGAACGACCTGACGCCGCGGTTGCTTTTCCTCGATTGCGATACCGAAATCCTGCAGCGCCGCTACACCGAGAGCCGGCGGCCCCATCCGATGGCGCCGGGCCGGCCGGTGGTCGATGCCATCATCGAGGAACGCCGCCAGCTGATGCGGCTGCGCGACGAAGCCGACATCACCATCGACACCTCGCTGCTGACACCGCACCAGCTCAAGCAGATGCTGGCCGGACATTTCGCGCTGGATGAAAAACCGCAGCTGCGGCTTGCGGTTATGTCCTTCTCCTTCGTGCGCGGCCTGCCGCGCGAATCGGACCTGGTGTTCGACGCGCGTTTCCTGCGCAACCCGCATTACGAGCCGGCACTGAAACCCCTGACCGGCCGCGATTCGGCCGTGGCCGCCTTCGTCGAAGCCGATCCAGACTACCCGGGCTTCATCCAGCGCCTGGAGGGGCTGATCGGCCCGCTGCTGCCTCGTTTTGACGCGGAAGGGAAAGCCTATCTAACCATAGCGGTCGGCTGCACCGGCGGACGCCACCGCTCGGTGGCCGTGGCCGAGCGTCTCGCAAGCTGGTTGCGCGCCGAAGGCCGCTCGGTCACTCTCTCCCACCGCGACGCCGATATTCCCCGGGCCATTCCCGAGGAGCCGGCGGCGGAGAGCGTATCCAGGGCATGATTTCGGGCAATTGATGATCGGCATCGTCCTCGTGACCCACGGCAATCTGGCGCGCGAATTCCTTGCGGCGCTCGAACATGTCGTCGGTCCGCAGCAGTGTACTTCGGCGGTTTGCATCGGCGCCGACGACGACATGGAAAAGCGCCGCGCCGAGATCCTCGAGCAGGTGAAGACCTGCGATTCGGGCGATGGCGTCATCGTCCTGACCGACATGTTCGGCGGCACGCCGTCCAATCTCGCCATCTCCATCATCGAACAGGCGCGCATCGAGGTGCTGGCCGGCGTGAATTTGCCGATGCTGGTCAAGCTCGCCAGCGTGCGCACCCGGCCGATCACCGAGGCCGTGCGCATGGCCCAGGACGCCGGCCGCAAATACATCACCGTGGCCTCGAGGTTGCTGGCCAAGGAAGCCTCATGACGGATGCCGCCGAAGCGACCGTCGGTGCGCTCAGGCGCAGCCTCACGATCGTCAACAAGCGCGGCCTGCATGCCCGCGCCGCCGCCAAGTTCGTGCGCACCGCCGGCCTCTACGATTCAGCCGTGCGCGTCGCCTTCAAGGGCCAGGAAGTCTCCGGTCTCTCGATCATGGGCCTGATGATGCTGGCGGCCGGTATTGGCAGCGATATCGAGCTCAGCTGCTCCGGCAAGCAGGCGCCCGAAGCCATGGCCGCCCTCTCTGCCCTGGTCGAAAGCAAGTTCGGCGAGGATTGAAGGCCGGTATAAAGCCGCCGGCATATCGACATAAATTCTTGCTTATATGTTGATGGCGCGCGTTGAGGCGGGGCCGGGGCGCTGGTAAGAGGACGCCCTCTTCACCCCGACCGAATTCAACTCAGGAGCGCCGCATGGCCGCCAAGGCAACGGACTATATCGTCACGGACATCGGCCTCGCCGATTGGGGCCGCAAGGAACTCGACATGGCCGAGACCGAGATGCCCGGCCTCATGTCGATCCGCAAGGAATACGGACCCCGGCAGCCGCTCAAGGGCGCACGCATCGCCGGCTCGCTCCACATGACCATCCAGACCGGCGTGCTGATCGAGACGCTGAAGGCGCTGGGCGCCGATGTGCGCTGGGCCTCGTGCAACATCTACTCGACCCAGGACCATGCCGCCGCCGCCATCGCCAAGGCCGGCACGCCGGTCTTCGCCATCAAGGGCGAGTCGCTGGAAGAATACTGGGACTACACCCACAAGATCTTCGAATGGCATGACGGCGGCGAGCCCAACATGATCCTCGACGACGGCGGCGACGCCACGCTGCTGGTCCATCTCGGCGCCCGCGCCGAAAAGGATCCGTCGCTGGTTTCCAAGCCGACCAATGAGGAAGAGGAAGTCCTCTACAAGGCGATCCTCAAGACCAACAAGGAAAAGCCCGGCTGGTACGCCAAGCTCGGCAAGTCGATCCGCGGTGTCACCGAGGAGACGACCACGGGCGTGCATCGCCTCTACAACATGGCCAAGGAAGGCAAGCTTCTCTGGCCCGCCATCAACGTCAACGACTCGGTCACCAAGTCGAAGTTCGACAATCTCTACGGCTGCCGCGAATCGCTGGTCGACGGCATCCGCCGCGGCACCGACGTCATGATGTCGGGCAAGGTGGCGATGGTCGCGGGCTTTGGTGACGTCGGCAAGGGCTCGGCCGCTTCGCTGCGCCAGGCCGGCTGCCGCGTCATGGTCTCCGAGATCGATCCGATCTGCGCCCTGCAGGCGGCGATGGAAGGCTATGAAGTGGTCACGATGGAAGAGGCCGCTCCGCGCGCCGACATCTTCGTCACCGCCACCGGCAACGTCGACGTGCTCACCCTCGACCACATGAAGGCGATGAAGCACCGCGCCATCATCTGCAACATCGGCCACTTCGACTCCGAGATCCAGATCGCGTCGCTCCGTAACTTCAAGTGGCATAACGTGAAACCGCAGGTCGACGAGGTCGAGTTCGCCGACGGCAAGCGCATCATCGTGCTGTCGGAAGGCCGCCTCGTGAATCTCGGCAACGCCACCGGCCACCCGAGCTTCGTGATGTCGGCGTCATTCTCCAACCAGACACTGGCCCAGATCGAACTCTGGACCAACCCGACCAAGTACGAAAAGCAGGTCTACACCCTGCCGAAGTTCCTCGATGAGAAGGTCGCGGCGCTGCACCTCGAGAAGGTCGGCGCCAAGCTGACCAAGCTCCGTCCCGACCAGGCCAAGTACATCGGCGTGCCGGAACAGGGCCCGTTCAAGGGCGACCTCTACCGCTACTAGGCAACGAACCGCCCACAGGCCCTCCTTGGACCTGGGCATGCTAAAAGTCGGCATCGGAGGACACCGGTGCCGACTTTTTCATTATCGCTCGCCGACGAAACTGCCACAGAGGCCCTGGGCTACACGCTGGCCCAGCGCCTGCGCCCGCGCGATGTCGTGGCGCTGAAGGGCGAGCTGGGCGCCGGCAAGACGACGCTGGCGCGCTCGATCCTGCGCTCGGCGGCGGCCGATCCCTATCTGGTGGTGCCGAGCCCGACTTTCACCCTGGTCGAGGTTTATTCGACGCCGCGCGGCAATTTCTGGCATTTCGACCTCTACCGTCTCGAAACGCCCGAACAGGTTTTTGAACTCGGATGGGAGGACGCGCTGGCCGACGGCATCGTGCTGATCGAATGGCCGGAGCGGCTGGGCGCACTGCTGCCCAAGCATCTCTCCGTGACGCTCGAAGTCGAAGGCGAAGGCCGCCGCGCCATTCTCGACACCCTGGTGCCAGCGGGCGATGGCTGAGCGGGCCAAGCTGCGGCAGACCTTCGTGGCGCTGGCGGGCTGGGGCAATGCCAGCGAACGCCTGCTGGCGGGCGACGCTTCGTTCCGCAAATACTTTCGCCTGACGCGCGGCACCAAGACCGTCGTCGTCATGGATGCGCCACCGCCGCAGGAAGACGTGCGGCCCTTCGTGCGCATTGCCCGCCACCTGATCGACCTTGGCCTCAGCGCACCCGAGATCTTGGCGCAGGACGCCGAGCGCGGCTTCCTGCTGATCGAGGATTTCGGCGACGACACCTTCGCCCGCGTCCTAGATAACGCCGGCGACGAGTTGCAGCTCTACTCCCGCGCCGCCGATGTGCTGGCCGCCCTGCACGCCGCCGGCCCGCGCGCCCTGCTGCCCGGCCTCACGGCTTACGCAGGCGAGGCGATGATCGACGCCGCGATGCTGCTGCCGGAATGGTACCTGCCCGAGGCCACGGGCAAGCCGACGACGCCGGAGATCAGCGAAAGCTATCGCAGCGTTTGGCGGCAGTGCCTCGCCCATATGCCGGCTGAACCGACGACGCTGCTGCTGCGCGACTTCCACAAGGACAACCTGATGTGGCTGCCCGAGCGGCCGGGCGTGCAGGCCTGCGGGTTGCTCGACTTCCAGGACGCACAAAGCGGCCATGCCGGCTACGATCTCGTCTCGCTGATCGAGGACGCCCGCCGCGATGTCGATCCGGCGGTGCACGCCGCGGTGCTGAAACGCTACCTCGACGAGTCGGGCATCGCCGACCGCGCCGCTTTCCTCACCGGTTTTCAGCTCGCCGGCGCGCAGCGTCACGCCCGCATCATCGGCTTGTTCGTTCGCCTGCTGCGGCGCGACGGCAAGCCGGAATACCTGCCGCACCTGCCGCGCGTCTGGCGCCTGTTCGAACGCTCGCTGCGGCATGAGGCACTGGCGCCGCTGCGCCAATGGGTCGACACGCATCTGCCGCCGCCGCTGCGCCGCATAGGCACGGCATGATCCGGGGCGCCATGATCCTGGCGGCCGGCCGTGGCGAGCGCATGCGGCCGCTGACCGATACCACTCCCAAGCCGATGATCCCGGTCGCCGGCCGCTCGATGCTCGACCGCACGATGGAGCGTTTGTCCGCGCACGGCGTTCGCAACGTCGTGGTCAATGTCCATCACCTGGGCGAGCAGATCGCCAGCCATCTCGGCGGCCGCGCGCACATCATCCGCGAGCCGAGCCTGCTCGATACCGGCGGCAGCCTGAAGAACGCGCTGGCGCTGCTGGGCGACGGCCCCTTCTTCGTGCTGAACGGCGACGGCTTGTGGACCGACGGTCCCTCGGCGCCGATGCTGAAGCGCTTGGAAACCCTGTGGGACCCCGTGCGCATGGACGCGCTGCTGCTACTGCATCCGATCGACAAGGCCATCGGCCGCGAGCCGTCGGATCGCGGCGACTACTTCCTCGATGAAGGCGGCCATGCCCGTCATCGCGGCAGCGAGCCCAGCGCGCCCTATCTGTTCGCCAGCATCTCCGTCTGCGACCGCCGCCTGCTCTACAACGCCCCCGACGGTCCCTTCTCGCTGGTCAAGCTGTGGCACGCCGCCCAAGCCGCCGGCCATCTCTACGGCACCGTGCATGACGGCCGGTGGTTCCATGTCGGAACGCCGCAGGCGCTGGCCGAAGCCGAACGCGTGCTGGCATGAAGGGCATCTTCTCCATCGGCATCGACCGCCATTTCGCCGATGAGCTGGCGCGCGTCGTACTGGCCGAACATGGCGGCGATCCGCTGGCGCTGGCCGATACGCTGATCCTGGTGCCGACCCGGCGTTCGGTTCGCGCGCTGCGCGAAGCTTTTTTGCGAGCCGCCAACGGCAAGCCCACCATCCTGCCGCGCATGGCGCCACTGGGCGATGTCGACGACGGCGAATGGGTCATTGGCGATACGACAGGCATGGGGGATACCGGGACGGCACTGACGCTGCCGCCGTCCATCGATCCAGCCGAACGCGAGGCGCTGCTGGCGCAGCTCGTCGCCGGCTTCACCGACGACCGCGGCGAGCGCATTGCCCAGACGGCGGCGCAGGCGCTGAAGCTGGCGCGCGAACTGGCCTCGCTGCTCGACGAACTGGCCATCGACGGTGTGCCTTTCGAGAAACTGGAAACGCTGGTCGACGGCAATTTCTCCAAACACTGGCTGCGCACGCTCGATTTCCTCAAGATCATCGGCGTCGCCTGGCCGGCAATGCTGGCCGAGCGCGGCCAGATCGACGCGATAGACCGGCGCACGCAAGCCATCCGCGCCCAGGCCGAGCGCTGGCGCACTTCGCCACCATCGACGCCGGTGATCGCCGCCGGTTCGACCGGCTCGCAGCCCGCCACCCGCGCCTTGCTCGCCGCCATCGCGCGGCTGCCGCAGGGCGCCCTCGTGCTGCCCGGCCTCGACCGCGACATGGACGAGGAAAGCTGGACCCTGCTCGATGCGACGCATCCGCAATTCGGCCTGCGCGAATTGCTGACGGCGCTCGAATGCCCGCGCGCCGATGTCGCCGAATGGCCGGGCGCCACCGGCGATCCAATCCGCCGCCGCCTCATCGCCGAGCTGATGCGGCCGGCCGAGACGAGCGACGCCTGGACCAGGCCCGATCCGCTCGCCCTCGAACACGTCTCGCGCGCCGACTGCGCCACGCATCAGCAGGAGGCGCTGGCCATCGCGCTGGCACTGCGCGAAGTGCTGGAGAAACCCGGCCAGACCGCCGCCCTCATCACCCCCGACCGCGATCTGGCGCGCCGCGTCACCGCCGAGCTGCAGCGCTGGGGCGTCGCCATCGACGACTCGGCCGGCACACCCCTGGTCGACTCGCCGCCCGCCACGCTGTTGCGCGCGCTGTGTGCCGTAATCGATGGCGGCTTCGCGCCGGTCGACCTTTTGGCCTTGCTCAAGCATCCGCTCTGCACGCTGGGCCTCGACCGCGCCGCCTTGCTCGATGCTGCACGCCGCCTCGACCGCAAGTTCCTGCGCGGCCTCAAGCCCGCCGCCGGCGTCGATGCCCTGCGCGCGCTGCTCAACGATCCCCGGCGCAGGGCGGGCGACGACCGGCCCGTCGTCCTCGATCTGCTCGACCGCCTCGACGAGAGTCTCGCCCCGTTGTCGGTGAAAATGGCCGAGGGCGCGCCGCCCGCCGAGTTGCTCGACGCCACCATCGAGGCCGCCGAAGTCATCGCCTCGGCCGACAGGTTGTGGCGCGGCGATGCCGGCGAGGCGCTGAGCGACGCGCTGGCCCGGCAACGCGAGGCCTGGAAGGACCGTCCGCCGATCGACGGCGGTGAATGGCCAGCCTTGCTCACCACCATGATCGCCACCGAGATGCTGCGCCCGCGCTTCGGCCGCCATCCGCGCCTGTCGATCTGGGGCCCCCTCGAAGCCCGCCTGCAACGCGCCGACCTGCTGGTGCTGGGCGGCCTCAACGAAGGCACTTGGCCACCTTCGGTCGAAACTGGTCCCTGGCTCAACCGACCGATGCGCGCCGCGCTGGGACTGTCGCAGCCCGAACGCCGCATCGGCCTCTCCGCGCACGACTTCGTCTCGGCGTTGGCCGCCGAACGCGTGCTGATCACCCGCTCCGAGCGCGAAGGCGGTGCACCGACGGTGCCGTCACGCTGGCTGGCGCGCCTCGATGCGCTGCTGGGCTACGAGCACGGCTCGACCGCGCCGGCACCGGTCTATATCCAGCGCGGGCTGCACTTCGTGCACTGGGCCGAGGCCCTCGACCGGCCCGACGGCTATCATCCATGGCTGCGACCCAAGCCCGCGCCGCCTCTCAGCGCGCGGCCAACCAGTCTGTCCGTCACCAGCATCGAACAATGGCGGCGCGATCCCTACGGGCTCTATGCGCGCCATATCCTCGGCCTGAACAGACTCGATGACCTCGAAGAAGAATTGGGCGCCGCCGACCGCGGCACGGCGCTGCATGCCGCACTCGATGAATTTCTCGCGGGCTATCCCTCAGGCCTGCTGCCGCCCGATGCGGTGGCCCTGTTCGAGAAGATGGGCGAGAAGCATCTCGGCGTTTTGATGGCTGCCCCCGCCGAGCGCGCCTTCTGGTGGCCGCGTTTCCTGCGGCTGGCGCGCTGGTTCGTCGCCACCGAGAACGCCCGGCGCGAAGCGGGCACGCGCCTGCTGGGCGGCGAGATCAAGGGGGAGATGGTCGTCGGTCCCGCCGCACGCCCGCTCACCATCCGCGCCACCGCCGACCGCATCGACCAGATCGAGGACGGTGTCTGGGAGATCATCGACTACAAGACAGGCCGCGTGCCTTCGAAGAAGGAACTCGACGCCCTGTTCGCGCCGCAGCTTCTGCTCGAAGCCGCGATGGCCGAGCGCGGCGGCTTCAAGAAGATCAAGGGCAAGTCCGAGGAGACGCATCTTTCCTACTGGCGCGCCAACGGCCTCGACGACGGCGGCAAGGTCGAGGAGATCAAGGGCAGCGACGAACTGATCCCCAAGATGCTGGCCCTGGTCGAGAAGATGGCCGAGCATTTCGCCACTCCAGGCGCACCCTATATCGCCCTGCCCTATCCGGAATTCATCCCGCACTTCAACGACTACGAGCATCTGGCGCGCGTCGCCGAATGGTCGACGGCCGGTGGAGGCGAAGAGTGAGCGCCCAGGATAACAGCCAGCTCGAAACACTGACTCTCGCCACCAATGCGCAGCGCCACGCGACGGCGCCGGCCTATTCCGCCTGGGTCGAGGCCAATGCCGGCACCGGCAAGACCAAGGTGCTGACCGACCGCGTGACGCGCCTGCTGCTGACTGGCGTGCAGCCCCAGCGCATCCTCTGTCTCACCTTCACCAAGGCGGCCGCCGCCGAGATGCGCAATCGCCTCTCGGGCCAGCTCGGCCGCTGGGCGCTGGCCGACGACGCGAAGCTCGACACTGAAATCGCCAAGCTGATCGCCCAGCCCCCCGAGCAGGACGAGCGCGTCATCGCCCGCCGCCTCTTCGCCCGCGTGCTCGATGCGCCGGGCGGCATCAACATCCTCACCATCCATGCCTTCTGCCAGGCGCTGCTCAAGCGCTTCCCGCTGGAAGCCGGTGTGGCGCCGGGCTTCGAGGTCATGGACGAAGGCGATGCCGCGACCCTGCTGACGCAGGCGCAGAACGACCAGATGGAGGCGCTGGCGCAGTTCGACGCGCCGGTGGCGTTGCGCGAAGCGCTGGCCGCCGTCGCCAATCGCGTCTCGATCGGCGAATACAGCGAGCTGATGAAGAAGCTGCTGGGCGAGCGCGCCTGGCTGATGTCGCGCATCGGCGACGAAGGGGGCCTCGCCCGCGAGCGCAAGCGACTGGCCGAGACGCTGGGTTGCGATCCCAACGACCGCTACGACGCCATCATGTCGGGCGCCTGCACCGAAGCGGCCTTCGACGCCCGCTTGCTGCGTGTAGCCGCGCGGGCGCTGGCCAAGGGCGGCACCAGCGACGCCAAGCGCAGCGCCATCATCCTCGCCTGGCTGGCAGACGAGCAGTCGCGCACGCATGGCTTCGGCACCTACTGCAAGGCGTTTTTCACGCAGGAAGGCAAAATCCTGGCGCGGCTCGCCACCAAGGCGGCGTTGAAGGAAATGCCCGACCTCGCCGAAGTGTTGGGCACGGAAGCCAAGCGCATCCAGGCCGTCATCGACCGCGCCAATGGCGCCGCCCTTGTCGAGCGCACCATGGCCTTGCTGCGCCTCGGCCTCGACATCGTCGAGCGCTATGCCCGCGCCAAGCGGCGGCGCGGCGCGCTCGACTACGACGACCTGATCGTGGCGACGCGGCGTCTGCTGGAGAGCGCCGACAGTGCGGCCTGGGTGCTCTACAAGCTCGATGGCGGCATCGACCATGTGCTGGTCGACGAGGCGCAAGACACCAATCCCGACCAATGGGAGGTGATCCGCCGCCTGACCGAGGAATTCTTCGCCGGCGAAGGCAGCGTCGAGCGCAATCGTACGATCTTTGCCGTGGGCGACACCAAGCAGTCGATCTTCGGCTTCCAGCGCGCCGATCCGCGCAAGCTTGCCGAAATGCACCTGTGGTTCGACGAGCGCAGCCAGCGCGCCCAGAAGCGGCTGGAGCGTGTCGATCTCAACGTCTCCTTCCGGTCGACCGCCGCCGTGCTCGATGCGGTCGATTGGGTTTTTGCCACTGATGCGGCGGCTAGCGGCGTAGCCCCCGAAGGTGAAAAAGTCTGGCATCTGCCGAGCCGTGTCGGCCAACCGGGCCGCGTCGAACTCTGGCCGCTGGTGGCGGCGGAGAAGAACGAGGCCGATACGGCGGATTACGGCACCGACAGCAAGACGAGCACGCTGGCGGCACCGCATGAGCGTCTGGCCCGGCTGATCGCGTTGCATGCCAAGAGCCTGATCGGCACGGAGCGCCTCGCGCGCACCGGAGAGTTGCTGCATGCCGGCCATTTCATGGTGCTGGTGCGCCGGCGCAATGCCTTCGTCACGGCGCTGGTGCGGGCGTTGAAGCGCGACGGCATCGATGTCGCCGGCGTCGACCGCCTCAACCTGGGCGAGGAACTGGCGATCAAGGATCTGCTGGCCCTGGCGCGGTTCGTATTGCTGCCGCAGGACGATCTCAACCTCGCCTGCCTGCTGAAGTCGCCGCTGGTCGGCCTAGACGAAGACGCGCTGTTCGACCTGGCGCATGGCCGCAAGGGCCATCTCTGGAAGACGCTGCGCCACAAGGCGGGCGATCCGCGCTTCAAAGATATCCATGCACGGCTGGCGGGCTGGCTGGCGCGCGCCGACTTCGTGACGCCCTTCGACTTCTTCGCCTCCGCACTTGGCCCCGAGGGGGGGCGCGTCCGCCTGCTCGAGCGGCTGGGCCGCGAAGCCGCCGATCCGATCGACGAATTGTTGTCGCGGGCGCTGCAGTACCAGCGCGCCGAGACCGGCTCGCTGCAGGGCTTCCTGCGCTGGTTCGAGGCGGGCGGCGGCGAGATCAAGCGCGACCTCGACCAAAACCGTCGCCACGAGGTTCGCATCCTCACGGTCCACGCCTCCAAGGGCCTGCAGGCGCCGATCGTCTATCTGCCCGACACCACGCGCGTGCCCGGCAATACCGAGCGCGTGTTGGTCGCCGAGGACGGCGAGGCGCGGCTGTGGCTGCCGCGCACCGACGATGCCAACGAGGCCGCACGCGCCTGGCGCCAGAGCCAGCGCGACCGCTCGCTCGAGGAACAGAATCGCCTGCTCTATGTCGCCATGACGCGGGCCGAGGACCGGCTCTATGTCGGCGGCTGGATCGGGGCGAGGAAACAGGATGCCGGCTGCTGGTACGAGCGCATCCAGGCCGGCCTTGCCGCCAGCGCCGAGGATGCCGTCTCGCCGCATGAAGATGGCCAGCCGCATGTGCGGGCGAGCGCGCGGACCTTCGACTTCACCGGCTTGATGGGAGCCGAGGGCTGGAGCGGCGACGGCTTCGAGTTGGTCGGCGACGGCAAGACGCCGGTGCCTGAACAGGCCGAGCTGGCGATCCCGACCGAGACGCCCCTGCCGCCGTGGTCGCGCAGACCAGCACCCGCCGAACCCGATCCGCCGGCGCCGCTCGCGCCCTCGCAGCCGCTGCCCGATGAAAGCCAGAACGAACCCACGGCTTTCAGTCCGCTGGCCGAGGACGACGGCCAGCGCTGGAAGCGCGGTCTCCTCATTCACGAGTTGCTGCAGCACCTGCCGGTCCTGCCCGCGCAGCAACGCAAGGCAGCGGCGACGCGTTTCCTAGCCCAGCCGGCGCGGGGCCTGACGCCCCAGCAGGTCGAGCAATGGACCGCCGAAGCGCTCGCCGTCACCGAGGCACCCGGTCACGCCGCGCTCTTTGCCGAGGGCTCGCGCGCCGAGGTGCCGTTGATCGGCACCGTCGCCACGGCCAAGGGCAGCTTCATCGTGAGCGGCCAGATCGACCGTCTCGCCGTCGGACCGAGCGAAATCCTGATCGTCGATTACAAGACCAACCGCCCGCCACCCGAACGGGTCGATGGCGTGGCACTGGCCTATCGCCGCCAGCTCGCGCTCTATCGCGCGCTTCTGATGCAGCTTTATCCCGGCCGGACGGTGCGCGCCTTCCTGTTGTGGACGGCGGCGCCCCGGTTGATGGAAATCGACGGAAAAATCCTCGATAAATCAATGCCTTACGGCTGAGGCTCGCGAGGCCTGCACCTTGACGGAAGGGGTCGGGCTTCCTACCTTCAGCCTCCAAGGAGTACCCCTCACATGTCCGTCAATACCGTCAAAGCGACCGACGCCAACTTCGAAGAGGAAGTGCTGAAGTCCGATACGCCCGTGCTCGTCGACTTCTGGGCCGAATGGTGCGGCCCCTGCCGCATGATCGGCCCTTCGCTCGAGGACATCGCCGGCGAGATGGGCGGCAAGCTCAAGGTCGTGAAGGTCAACATCGACGAGAACCCGATGGTACCGACGCGCTACGGCGTGCGCTCGATCCCGACCCTGCTGCTGTTCAAGAACGGCCAGGTCGCCGCCACCAAGATCGGCGCCGAGCCCAAGCAGAAGCTGGTGAGCTGGATCAACACCGTCGTGACCTGATCCGGCGTGGCCGGACTTCTCGCACTGATCGTCGCGGCGCTCTTCGCGGGCGCCGCCGTCTATATCAACATTGCCGAGCAGCCGGCGCGGCTGACACTCGACGATCGTGCCCTGCTCGCGCAATGGAAGCCGGCCTATGCGCATGGTTACACCATGCAGGCGACGCTTGCCGTCGCGGGTTTCCTGCTGGGCGTCGCGGCGTGGTGGACGACGCGCGATCCACTGTGGCTGGCCGGCGCCGTCGTCCTGATGGCCAACTGGCCCTACACGCTGCTCATCATCATGCCGGTCAACCACAAGCTCAACGCGATCGCGCCGGAGCAGGCCGGGCCCGAGAGCCGAGTCTTGATCGAGCGCTGGGGCCGCCTGCACGCCCGGCGCACGATGCTGGGCTTCACCGCCACAGCGCTGTTCCTCTGGGCGGCCGCGACGAAAGTCTGAACCGCCTCAGCCGTTGCGGGCCAGTACCGAGCCCGCGAGGTAGAGCGACCCACAGATGAGAATGCGCATCGGCGCGGGCTGGGTGGCCAGGAGGTCCTCCAGCGCCGCGCCGATGCCGTTTGCGGGTACGCAGTCGAGGCCGACATCGGCTGCCTTCTGGCAGGCCTCGGCCGGCGTATAGGCGGCATGACCTTCGGGAAACGGCACGGCCCGCGCGGCTTGCGCATGACGCGCCAGCGGCCGCAGGAAGCCCGAGGCGTCCTTGGTCGTCTGCATGGCGAAGACCAGGTAGAGCGGCAACGGCGCCGGCTCCCGGGCCCAGTCGGCGGCCATGCGCCCCAGCACCAGCCCGCAATCCTCGTTATGGCCGCCGTCGAGCCACAACTCACTGCCCGGCGGCAGCGCTTCGACCAGCGGGCCTTTCTTCAGTTGCTGCAGCCGCGCTGGCCAATCGACCGTCGCCAACCCCTTGCGGATAGCTCCGTCGCCGATATCGAAGCGCGCCGCGCGCAAACGCTCGATGCAGGCCACGGCCGTGGCCGCATTGTCGAGCTGGTGCGCGCCGGCCAGCGCCGGCGCCGGCAGGTCGCAACTGAGCAGATCGCTGCGATAGGCGAAGCCGGTTTCGGTCGGCGTCACGTCCCATTCGCGGCCCATGCGGAACAGCGGTGCGGCGAGCTTCGATGCCTGGGCGGCGATCACCGCCGCCGGCACCTCGCGCTGGCGGCCAATCACCGCCGGCGTCGCGCGCTTCAGGATGCCGGCCTTCTCGCCCGCGATGCCGTCCAGCTTGTCGCCCAGGAAGCTCGTGTGGTCATAGCCGATCGGCGTGATCGCCGAGAGCACAGGCGCGATCACATTGGTGGCGTCGAAGCGGCCGCCCATACCGACCTCGACGATGCAGAGATCGGCCGGGATGCGCGAAAACGCAAGATACGCCGCCACCGTGGTGATCTCGAAGAAGGTGATGGGCTGGCCACCATTGGCCTCCTCGCACTCGGTCAGGATCTCGTCGAGCGTGCCGTCGTCGATGATCTGGCCGGCAACGCGGATACGCTCGTTGAAGCGCACGAGGTGCGGCGAGGTATAGACATGGGTGCGGTAACCCGCCGCCTCGGCCATCGATCGCAGGTAGGCGACCAGCGAGCCTTTGCCGTTGGTGCCGGCGACATGGACGATCGGCGGCAGCTTCTTCTGCGGCGAGCCGAGCGCCGCCAGCAGGCGTTCGATGCGCTCCAGCCCGAGATCGATCAATCTCGGGTGGAGCCGCATGACGCGCTCCAGGATCGGATCGATCACGAAAGGGGCCGGTTCAGTGCGCCGCGACGAGGGCGCGGCCCTCGGTCACGACCGGGTCCATCAGCAGCGACACCATGCGGATCAGCGTCTCGCGCAGCTTGTGGCGATGGACGACGGCATCGACCATGCCGTGCTCCAGCAGGTATTCCGAGCGCTGGAAGCCGGGCGGCAGTTCCTGGCGGATGGTGTCCTGGATCACGCGCGGGCCAGCGAAGCCGATGATGGCATCGGGCTCGGCGACATGGATATCGCCCAACATGGCGAAGGAGGCCGAGACGCCGCCGGTCGTCGGATCGGTCAGCACGACGATATAGGGCAGCCCCGCTTCCTTGACCTTGCGCACGGCCACGGTGGTGCGCGTGAGCTGCATCAGCGACAGGATGCCTTCCTGCATGCGCGCGCCGCCCGAGGCGGAAAAGACGATCAGCGGCGCCTTACGGTCGACGGCCAGTTCGGCGGCCATCACCAGGCCCTCGCCCACCGAGGTGCCCATCGAGCCGCCCATGAAGCCGAAGTCGAGCAAGCCCATCACCACCATGCGGCCCGACAGCGGCCCACTGGCCACGATCAGCGCGTCGTTGGACGAGCCGTCCGACTTGCCCTGCGCTTCCTTGAGCTGGGCGTCGTAGCGCTTGATGCCGCGGAACTTCAGCGGGTCGACTGTGACCTTGGGTAGCGGATGCAGCTCGTACTTGCCTTCGTCGAACAGGAAAGGCAGGCGCTTGAGCGGCTTGACCCGCATATGGTGCTGGCAGTGGCTGCAGACCTCCTGATTGGCCTCCCAGTCGCGCATGAACAGCATCTGTTCGCACTTGGGACACTTCAGCCACAGGTTCTCCGGCGCCTCCTTGCGGGCGACAAGGGCGCGGAGCTTCGGCCGGACGAAATTGGTCAGCCAGTTCATGGCGTCGGTATCCCACGAATGCCGGGCGGGGCCAAGATGCCCCGCCCTGGCGAGTAGCACCTGTAGCCCTAACGCCAAAAAGCGGCGAAAGGTGCCACGAAATCCGCCGGTTTGTGGACCTCGCAGAAGAGCTTGCGGGCGCGGTAGTCGGCGCAAAGCTTCTGGGCCGCCGCCGGTTCGAGATCGGCGATGATGGCGGCCTGCCGGGTCGCCTTGTTCTGGGTAACCGGCAGGATCCATTCCTTGCCGAGGACACGGACTC
>JBBRFD010000025.1:0-37240 GCA_038224985.1 Reyranellales bacterium | reverse complement strand
CTCGGCGAGTTCGGCGGGCGTTGGGTCCACACTGGTGAGTGGCCGCATGAGGGAGTGGAATTCGCCGGAAAGCGCGTCGGGCTCGTCGGCACGGGCTCCACCGGCATCCAGGCTGCGCCGGTCATCGCGCAGACGGCGGGGCACCTGACGGTGTTCCAGCGCACTGCCAACTATAGCGTGCCGGCGCAGAACGCGCCGCTGACGCCGGAATTCCGGCAGTACCTCCGCAATAACTCCGACGAGATCAAGCGCACGATGCGCGAGACGACGAACGGGCATCCCTTCCGCATCTCGGAACGTTCGGCGCTGGCCGCCACCCCGGAGGAACGGTTAGCCCTGTACGAGGCGGCCTGGGCGAAGGGCGGGTTGCAGTTCCGCGCCACCTTCAAGGACCTGCTCAGCGACCTGGAGGCGAACGAGACGGCCGCCTCCTTCATCAAGGCGAAGATCCATCAGATCGTCCGCGATTCCGCCACCGCCGCGCTGCTGGCCGACATCGACCACCCCTACGCGGCGAAGCGCCCGCCGATCGACAGCGACTATTTCGAGACCTTCAACCGCGACAACGTAGCGCTGGTGGATGTGCGCCGCGCGCCGATTCAGCGCATCACCCGCACCGGAATTGAGACCAGCGAGGCGGACTACCCGCTCGACATCATCGTTTTCGCGACCGGCTTCGACGCCATGACCGGGCCGCTGCTGCGCATCGACATCAGGGGCCGCGACGGGCTTTCGCTGCGGGATGCCTGGGCGGAGGGACCGCGCAGCCATCTCGGCCTCGGCGTGCCGGGCTTTCCGAACCTGTTCACCATTACCGGCCCCGGTAGCCCCTCCGTTCTGTGCAACATGCCCGTTGCCATCGAGCAGCATGTCGACTGGATCACCGACTGTATCGCGCGCCTGCGCGCCGACGGCGTATCCCGCATTGAGGCGAAGCCGGAGGCGGCGGAGGATTGGGTGGCGCAGGTGAATGCGGCGGCGGAGGCGACGCTGCTGCCGCAGGCCTCATCCTCCTGGTATCTCGGTGCCAATGTGCCGGGCAAGCCGCGTGTCTTCATGCCCTATATCGGTGGCTACCCGGCCTATCTGGCGAAATGCCAGGAAGTCATCGCCAACGACTACGAAGGTTTCGTCGCGGCCTAGGGTGCTGCACTCACCTTGCGGGTGCGCGATACAGGATCATGCGCTTGCCGCCTTGCGGAGCCGCGATCGTCTGCAGTGCGTGGATTGCACCGTCGGGCATGCGCATCAACGCCGAGTAGGCGCCGAGAGTAGGCGCCGACCGGCGAACGCCAGGTCATGCGGCCGTCTCGATCGACGCGTACGATCTGGTTCCCGCTTTCGCCCGACGGCATGAGGACGACCAGTCCTTCACCGTCGGCCAACAACTCGGTCGGACGGCCTTCCCCAGGATACTCGCCGGTCGCGGGCCAGCGCGCCGAGCGCAACCGCTTGCCGTCATGCGAGAAGAAGGTGATTTGAAAGGAACGATCCTGCTCCCAGCGGTCGTTGATGGTGACCACGACCAGCTCTCGTTCCGTGAAGACGCTTTGCTCCAGGTACTGCAACCGGGCCAGCACGTGGCTTTCGACCAGATCGTCTGTCGGTGAATAGGCGCGCAGCACGACTTCGGATTTGTCTGTGCGGGCGAGCGACCACTATCGGCCATCGCTTGCGAATTTTTGCTTTGGTTACGACTCCCGGACCGCTCTTCTGCATGTCCTTGCCTTCGGCCAGCAGCGTGCCGTCCGGCTTGAAGCGTCCCCACCAGGGCAGAGAGGGGCCTGTACCGAATTGTTCCGAATAGCCGCCGACAACAAGCACCGAGCCGTCCGGCGCCGCCGTGGCGAACTGCGCATTGAGGGCGACATGCGACATCCCGCGCTGGCTTTCGGAGGCATAGCCGGGATGGGAAATGCCGGTCCGGCCGATCGACCGGCCGTCCGGTGCCAGCCGCAGCAGGCTTGCCAGCGTGGGGCGCGCCGCGTCGGCGAGAGGGTCGGGAAGATAGAGCGCGATGTCGCCGCCCGGCAGTGCTGTTGCCGCGCCGCCGCCCGCCACGCCGGCATATGAGTTGGCGAACCTCAACGCCAAATCCGCGTCGAGCCTGTAGCGGGTGGCCTGGTTTCCGTTGCGATCGAGATGCAGGATTTCCAGCACCGGCGGGAAACTCTTTTCATCGGCGGCCTGGTGTTTCGAGAGCATCAGCAGCACATGACCGCCGTCGTCGGTCGCAAGAGATACGATCTCGGCGACTTCATAGCCGGCAAGTATGTCGATCGACGTATCGGCCCGTGCCGGACTCGACGCCGCCATCATGGCCAACACGATCGCTATTGCCCGTGTTGCCTGCCTTCGCGGGATTTTCAAAGGCAATTTCAGGCCGCGCCCGTCATCAATGCTTCCTGGTCTTCCGGCGCATAGAAGAAGTCACCGGGGCGGAAGTCATGGCCCATGTCGCCGAGCAGGCGGCGCTGGCGCGGCGTGCAGCGCTCGAACAGCGATTTGACCGGTCCGCCGAAGTCGTAGGGCTTCATGAACATTTGGCAATAATTGTACAGGATGGTCTTGCGCGCCTTGCCCGAGTGGTTGGGCGAGGGGCCGTGCCAGAGAGCATGCGGGAAGACATAGGCGTCACCCGCCTTGCCGAGCAACGGCACGGTGCCCGGCGTCTTCGGGGCGGGGATGCGCTCGGCGCGCTCGGGGAACGGCCGCAAATGGCTGCCGGGAAGGACGGTGAAGTTGCCGCTGTCGGGCTCGGTCACGTCGGTCAGCAGGTACATCACCTTCACGGCGAGCGGTCGGCTGGTCTCGGTAACGCGAATGCTCTTCTGCGCTTCGCCGCCGTCGGTGTGGATGTAGCCGGGGAACATGTCGGTCGAGGCGCGGATGATCGCTTGGCTCATCGAGAACTGGATATAGGGCCCCATCAGGTCAAGGATCAGATCGAAGACCCGCGGCCGGTCGATCAGGTCGATGAAGGCTTGATGGTACGGCAGCAGGTCGCGCCGATCCATAAAGGCGTCCTTCTTTTGGTCGGGCAACTTCCAGGCATAGTGGCCACGCTGCAACTCGGCCGCCGCGGGCTCGTAGCCCGGCTGCTCGCGCACGCTGTCGAGCTGGTCGGAGAAGAACTCGACTTCGGCTGGAGAGAGCGCACCCTCGATCTGCAGGTAACCGTCGACGGCCCATTGTTCGCGCTGTTCTTCGGTCAAAGTCCGCTTGGTATTGGCCAGCATACTGTCCTCCTTCGCTTCTTTAGGCTCAGCCGCCTGCGACGCCCTGAGTATTCACATAAAGCGCGTAGAGCGAATGGCTGGCCGCCATGAACAGCCGGTTACGGTAGCGGCCGCCGAAGCAGAGGTTAGCGCAGCGTTCGGGCAGGTCGATATGGCCGATCGGCTTGCCGCTGGCGTTGAAGATGCGCACGCCGTCGAGATCGGCATTGCCCATGCCCCAGCCGCACCACAGATTGCCGTCGACATCGACACGGAAGCCATCGGGCGAACCGCCGGGACCGGCATCGATCAGCACCTTGCCGTTGGAGAGTTTCATACCGTCGCCGGAGACGTCATAGGCAACGATGGTGCGATGCGGCTCGGCGCGCGAAGCCACGACATAGAGTTTCTTCTCGTCCGACGAGAAGGCGAGACCGTTGGGGCCAGCGATATCGTCGGCCATCATGGTGATCTCACCGGTCTTGCCGTCGACCCGGTAGACTGCCGGCACATTTTCGCTGGGCGCCTTGTGACCTTCATAGAAGCCCAGGATGCCGAAGGTCGGATCGGTGAACCAGGTCGAGCCGTCGGATTTCACCACCACGTCGTTGGGTGAATTGAGCGGCTTGCCCTTGTACGAGTCGGCCAACACGGTGATGGCGCCATCGTATTCGAAGCGCACGACGCGCCGCGCATCGTGCTCGCAGGCGACGAGGCGGCCCTGGCGGTCGCGGGTATGGCCATTGGCGTTGTTCGAGGGCTTGCGGAAGATCGAGACGGCGCCTGTCTCTTCATCCCAGCGCAGCACGCGGTTGTTGGGGATGTCGCTCCACAGGAGGTAGCGGCCGTCTCCGAAATAGACCGGCCCCTCGGCCCAGCGGCAGCCGGTATGGAGCCGCTCGACCGAGGCCAGTGCCAAGCGATACTTGGCGAATTCGGGATCGAGCGCGCGCACCGCAGGATCGGGATAGCGCTCGTTGGGCTGCCACATGGTCGTCATCGTTTCCCCACTTCGTTTTCAGTCGTCGCCGTCGATGCCGTAGGCTTCCTCGGCCTGCTCCCGGCTGATCATGCCGAGCTTCAGGTCGCGCTTCACCTTGGCGCGGTCGCGCTTCTTCGGATCGCCGAAGCCGCCGCCGCCCGGCATCTCGACGATCAGGCGTTCGCCCGCCGGGATCTGCTGGAAGCCCTTGGCCTTCAGGACCTCACCGTTGCTGAGCGAGATTCGGCCGGCCATGCCGGCATGGCCGCCGTCGCGGCCGCGCGGCGGATGCTTGACGCGCTCGAAGGTGGCGAAGATGCCGAAGGCGGCGCCCTCGCGGTGCTCGACTTCCATGACCTGGCCGAGGCCGCCGCGATGCTCGCCGGCGCCGCCCGAATCGGCGCGGTATTCCTTCTTCCACACGACCAGCGGCGCGATCGTCTCGGTGATCTCGACCGGCACATTGCGCACGCCCGACGGAAAGGGTGTGGCCGAGAGGCCATCGAGCGTCGGCCGCGCGCCGGCGCCGCCGGAATGGAAGGTCGTCACCATGAAGGGCCGGCTGTTCGAGGTCGTTCCCGTCATGCCGTGGCCGGCGCCGAGCTTGAGATTCCACAGATTGCTGGTGCCCTCGGCTGGCACGCGGCCGGGGATGACCTTGTGCAGGGCGTCGTAGCAAACGTCGGGCAGCATATGGCCGATCGTGCTGCGGGCGTTGACGGCAGCGGGCCAAGGCGCGTTGACGATGGTGTTGTCGGGCGCCGTCACCAGGATCGAATCGAGCGTGCCGGCATTGTTGGGAATGGTCGGCGCGACAACGCATTTGATGCCGAAGGCGGTATAGGCCTCGGTGTAGCACATGGGCGAATTGATGCCGAAAGCCGAGGTGCCCGAGGTGCCGGCATAGTCGACGGCGATGTGATCGCCGGCGAAGGTCACGGCGGCATGCAGGTCGATGGGGTTGTCGTAACCGTCGATGCGCATGTGGCCCTGCCAGGTGCCGCGCGGCAGCTTGTCGATGGCCGCCACCATGCCGGCGCGGCTCTTGTCGATGATATGGGCGCCGAGTTCGTCGAGGGAGTCGATGCCGTTCTCGGTCATCATGTCGGAGAGGCGACGCTCGCCGATGCCGTTGCAGCCAATCAAGGCATGGATATCGCCCTCGACCTGCACCGGCTCGCGCACATTGGCGCGCACGATGCGCATGACGTTCTCGTCCATCTTGCCTTCGCGCATCATCTGGAGCAGCGGCAGGAACAGGCCCTCGTGGAAGACCTGCCGGCCATCCGGCGAGAAGCCGATGCCGCCGATATCGACGACATGCGTCGTGCAGGAGAACAGTGCCACCATCCTGCCCTTGTGGAAGGCGGGCGAGGTGACGACGATGTCGTAGAGATGGCCGGTGCCCTTCCACGGGTCGTTGGTGACATAGGCGTCGCCCGGCTTCATGTCGGCCACGGGAAATTCGCGGATGAAGTGGATAACGCTGCGCGCCATCGAATTCACGTGGCCCGGCGTGCCGGTGACGGCCTGCGCCAGCATGCGGCCCTCAAGATCGAAGACACCGGCCGAGATATCGCCGGCCTCGCGGGCGCTGGTCGAGAAAGCGGTGCGCACCAGCGCGCGGGCCTGCTCCTCGACGACCGAGAGCAGGCGGTTCCACATCACCTGCAGGCGGATGTCTGCGAAGGAAGCAGTAGGGGCGGTGCTCATGTCTGGTCCTCCAGCACGATCTGGCCGAGCGCGTTGATGCGGGCCTTGAAGCCCTGCGGCACGACGGTGGTCGTGCCATCCTCGACGATCAGCGCCGGCCCGTCGAGGGACATGCCGGGTTTGAGCGCCGTACGTTCGTGGATGGCGGCCTGGGCACGGATACCCGTAGCCGGATCGATGACCTCGCGATGGCCGCTGGCGGCGGCCGCCGGGATCGCCTTGGGGGCTGGCGAGGGCTTGGGAAGCGGCCGGTCGGTTGCCAGCGACAGCGTCCAGGTCAGGATTTCGACCTCGAGCTTGGGAATGATGCGGCCGAACACGGTCGCATAGGTTTCCTCGAAGCGCTTGCGCATCTCGGCGGTGGCGCCGGCCTCGAACGCCGAATTGGGCACGGCGACGGCGATCTCGTGGCCCTGGCCGCGATAACGCATGAAGGCTTGGCGAACCTCGACCAGCTTCTCGCGGGGCGCCGCCAGCCGGACCACGCCCTCGGCCTCCTGCCGCATCGAGGTGAAGAGCGCATTCACCGTCTTGGGGTCGAACAGGTCGAGGCGCATGTGGCGGGTGCGGACAACTTCATAAGCAATGGAGGCGCGCAGGAAACCGAAGGCCGAACCGACACCGGCACCGACCGGCACGATCACCGTCTTCATTCCGAGTTTGCGTGCCATGCGGGCGGCATGCAGCGGAGCGGCGCCGCCGAAAGCGATCAGCGTGCGATCGGCGGTGTCCTTGCCGTTTTCGACCGCGTGGACGCGGGCGGCACTGGCCATGGTCTCGTCGACGATCTCGGCCACGCCGATGGCGGCGCCCGCCGCGTCTGTCTTGAGCGGTCCGGCGATGGCCTTGAGCGCCGCCGCCGCCTTGCCGGGATAGAGCGGCAGCTTGCCACCGGCGAAGCGCGCCGGATCGAGGCGGCCGAGGGTCGTATCTGCATCGGTGACCGTGGGTTCGGTGCCGCCATTGCCGTAACAGGCGGGGCCAGGCACGGAGCCTGCCGAATCGGGGCCGACCTGGATGCGCCCCAGTGCGTCGAGCCGGGCGATCGAGCCACCGCCGGCGCCGATCTCGACCAGCTCGATGACGGGAATGCGCACGGGAATGCCGCTGCCCTGGACAAAGCGATAGGCCCGCGCCACCTCGAACTGGCGCGACCGCTGCAGGTGGAGATCGTCGAGCAGCGTCAGCTTGGCGGTCGTGCCGCCCATGTCGAAGGCCACGCCTTTGGCGATGCCGTTCTCGGCCGCGACGGTGAGCGCCAGGATGGCGCCGCCGGCCGGACCGGACTCGACTAGCCGCACGGGATAGCGCCGCGCCGTCTCGACGGTAGTGATGCCGCCCGACGACATCATCAGCAGCAGCGGGCCGGGAATGCCTTCCTTCTTGAGGTCCTTCTCGAGCTGCCCCAGATAGCCCGCCATGCGCGGCAGCACATAAGCATTGGCGATGGTGGTCGAGGCGCGTTCGTATTCGCGGATTTCGGGGCAGACCTCGCAGGAGAGCGAGATGGCGATGCCCGGCAGTTCCTCGGCCAGGATCTCGCCGGTGCGGCGCTCGTGTGCTTCGTTGGTGAAGCTGTGCAGGAAGCAGACGGCCACAGCCTCAATGGCGAGGCGCTTGAGCTCCTTGGCCGTGGCGCGAACGGCGTTCTCGTCGAGCGGAAGCAAGACGACGCCATCGGCGGCGACGCGCTCCGGTACGCCGAAGCGCAGGTCGCGCGGCACCAGCGGGTCGGGCCGTTCCATGTAGATGTCGTACTGCTCGAAGCGGTGCTCCCAGGCGATCTCCAGCGAATCGCGGAAACCCTCTGTCGTGATCAGGGCCGTGCGGGCACCCTTGCGCTCGATCAGGGCGTTGGTGGCCAGCGTTGTGCCGTGCACGACCAGAGCCACATCGGATGCCGGGCATTGGGCTTCGGCCAGCACGCTGCGCACGCCTTCGAGCACGGCGCGCTCGGGCGCGTCGGGCGTGGTCAGGACCTTGATGGCATGGGCCTTGTCGGGTGTTTCCAGCACGATGTCGGTGAAAGTGCCGCCGATATCGACGGCCAAGCGCGCGCTCATTTTATTCGTCAGCCTTGATGTTGCCGGTGGTAATGACCTTGCCCCAGGTATCGGAGTCCTTCTTGATGAAGGCGAGGTAGTCGGATCGCGACAGCGTGGCCGGGTGCAGGCCGTTGTCGTCGTACTTCTTGGCGACGGTTGGATCGGCCATCCCCTCCGCCCTCGATGATGTCCAGCGTCGCCGGATCGCCGAAATAGGCATCGACAATGCCGGCAGTGAGATCGTTCAACACCGGTCCGGTGCCGCGATAGGATACATGGATCATCTTGAGGCCGGACAGCTGCGTAAAGTATTCGCCGGCCAGATGCTGCGACGTGCCGATGCCGCCC
Organism: Reyranellales bacterium; assembly: GCA_038224985.1. GTDB lineage: Bacteria > Pseudomonadota > Alphaproteobacteria > Reyranellales > Reyranellaceae > Reyranella. Next base: position 28,934 of record JBBRFD010000025.1, on the reverse strand, counting down.
GGTGGATAAGGTACGATGATCTTGATCGGTCGGTCGGGATATTTGCCTGTGCCTTTGCGGCGATAGGCAGCGCGAGCGCCCCTGCAATCAGGCTTCGACGAAAAATCACGCGCTGACCTTCCGGAACACTTCGACGAAGCGCTCAACATCCTGCTCGTCGTTGTAGACGTGCGGGCTGATGCGCAGGCGGCCGAGCCGAGGTGCCGCATGCACGCCCTCGACCGCCAGCCTCTTCGGCAAATCGGGTGCCATGCCCTTGGGGAATGCCACGCTCAGGATATGCGGAGCGCGCAGCTTGGCATCGGGCAGGCGGACGTTGAGACTGCCCAATCCGTCGGCCAGCTTCGAGGTCAGCATCGACAGCCGCTCGACAATGGCCTCGTTGCCCCAGTTCGCCATCATCTCCATACCGACCGCCGCCATTTCCATGCTGATGAAATGGTCGCGCTCGCCCATGTCGTAGCGACTGGCATTGTCCCTATAGGAAGTGTCGCGGAAATAGACGGTGTCCTCGGCCGACACACCCTTGCGCGCACCCGAGGTCTGCTCCAGCGGCACGCCATTCTGCCGGCGCTTGGCGACATACATGAAAGCGCGACCATAGGGGCCAAGTACCCACTTGTAGGTCGGGAAGATCAGGAAGTCGGGGTCAAGCGCCTTCACGTCGATCTTGCGCACGCCGACATCGTGCGTTGCATCGACCAGCAAGGCCGCGCCGGCCTTCTTCGCTTCGGCTGCGACGCGAGTCATGTCGATGGCGCAACCGTCCGACCAATGCACCGAAGAGATCGACACGAGCGCGAGCGGTGCCGCGCCCGGCTTCGCGATGGCTTCGAGCACGGCTGAGGTCCAGTCGCCATCGGCCGGCTGCTTCACGCTTTCGACGGTGAAGCCGCCGACTTCGGCGCGACTCACCCATTCCAGGACCGGAGAGGTGTGATCGTCCTGCAGCACCAGCACGCGGCTGCCACGCGGAATGGTCATGATCTTGCCGGCAGTGGCGACGCCGTAGCCGACGGAGGAGATCAGTGTGACGTCGCCTGGATCGGCTCCGATCAATGCGGCTGCCGCCTTGCGGGCGCGCTCGTATTGGCCGAACTGGAAATCCGACGCGAGTTTCCAGGGCTGACCTTTGCGCGCGATGGCGGCGCGGCCGGCTTCCTGCACGGCGAGCGGCAGCGGACTCCACGACGCGGCATTGAGGAAGCAAACGTCGCGCGGCATGTCGAACAGGGCGCGTTGAGAGGGAAGCATGGCAGTCTCCAAGCTTGGAATTAAGTGCCGGAGATTAGCGCGCCGCCATCATTACCTGCCATGGAATTGAGTGACGGGTGGCCCTACGCGATCCGCCCGCAGCCTGCGCGACGCCGGCATTTCGCCTGCCGCGGCGGCCTATGAATCGGGCAAGCCGTTTTGGCAGGCGATAGGGAGCCTACGCTAGCGGCCTACCACATGGTCGCGGCGGCGCGGCCCGGCCACTCGCGGTCGTAGGTCTCGCCGCCGACGCGCTCGTTGCTGAGCGCCGCCAGGATCTGGCCGGCGCTGGGCAATGACTTGGGATCGACGTGGCGGGCGGGGTTCCAGAGTTCCGAGCGGACCAGCGCACGGGCACACTGGAAATAGACGGCATCGACCGTCATCACCATGACAGAACGCGGCGCCTTGTCTTCGACCGCGAAGGACTTGAGCAGCGCCGGCTCGACGCTCAACTGCGCGTGGCCGTTGACGCGCAGCGTATTGCCGACGCCCGGGATCATGAACAGCAGTGCCACGCGCGGATCGCGCACGATGTTGCGCAGCGAGTCGATACGGTTGTTGCCGCGCCGGTCGGGCAGCATCAGCGTCTTTTCGTCGGCCACGCGCACGAAGCCCGGCCTGTCGCCGCGCGGAGAACAGTCGAGACCTTCCGGCCCGGACGTTGCAAGCGTCGCGTAGGGCGAGGCCTCGATATAGGCGCGATAATGCGGCGTGATGCGCGCCACTTCCTTGACCGTCGCTGCTTCAACCGGCGTGCCGTAGAGCGCTTCGAGATCGGCGATAGTGGTTATGCTGGGGAACATTCTGGAAGACTACCCTTTGAGTGATGCCCGAAACGTCATTGGGACGAGGTGCAATATTGCCTCCAATGGTGGCGTCAAAGTGAAAAGCCGTGGCTGCTTTGAAAAGTCATAGAGTCTGTAAAGGCGGAACGCGTCCGGCCGTTCACTCGCGACTTCGTTCTCGTTTTTTGTGAGATAGAAGGGTGTAGCATTGCCGCCACGGGTCGTTTTGACTTCGATTAGACGTTCCGCACCCCTGCCGTCGTAAGAACGAATATCATACCCGGCGCCATCCCCATCTTCTTGCGATACCCATCTGACCTTTCGAGCCAGATCTGGCCTATCCAACAGTATCAATTGCTGCTGTTCGGACTCGAAGACTCGACGTTCACCAGCGAGACCGAGGGCTCGATTTAGTTGATCCTTCAACGCGGGGTCGAATTTGCGCGCAACTCTCTCAAAAGCTTTTCCGGCGGTGGGAGATAGCGGAGGTGGAGTGGGCGGTGGTTCGGCGAATAAGGCCGAAGATTCAGCGAAGGCAGAGGACTGTTTGGGGCCGTAGGGAACGGGGTTTGGATTTCGTCCCAGGAAGCGGTCGATTGCATCTGCAATGGCTGCTTGAAAGTTCCAAGCTGGAAGATACCCGTCGATCCATGGAAGGCCGAGTAGCGAAAGGACGGCAGAGATATTCCGATGCTTAAATTCAATTGAGGCGTCCGTCCGGTCGATATGCGTCATTAGAATCCGGCGATGCTCGGTCTTGTTGATCTTTTGCGCCGTGAACTCCGCTTCGAGCATGGTAAAGTAATCGGCGACGATTAAGTCGAGTTCTCCTGCCGACCAATCTACTGATTTTGAGTTGGGCTCGCGGGCCATCTCAGTAACTATTAGACCCACTTCGCCGGCGAGCTGCCGAGCGGTTCGGCGGGGCGGGCGTAGAAGGACGGTGTTTCGCCCAACTGCACCACCGGTTTCAAGTGGCGCAGATGGCCGAACAGGCCGTCGCTTTCCATCAGAAGGCGGGCGAGCTCGTCGGCCGGCAGCTCGGCCTCGCCTTTGCTGCCGTCGATGGTGCCGAGGCTGGCGATCCAGTGCGCGACCTGAACCAGCGAGACGCGGACCAGCCACGAGCCGCCCTGTTCGGCGCGACGCGCGAGAGCGACCATGGCGCCGAGGGCTGCGAGATAGCCTGCGATATAGTCGTTGGCCTGGACCGGCAGGTTGCGCGGCTTGTCCAGGGTGCCTTGCGTGGCGGCAAGGCCGGTGACGTTCTGCACGATCGAATCGAAACCGCGCCGGTCCGACCAGGGGCCGTCATGGCCATAGGCGCAGATGCTGACGCAGACGATGCCAGGCCTGAGTTCGGCCAGCCGCTCGGGTGAAAAGCCGCGCGCGGCCAGCGTGCCGGGACGGTAACCTTGCGTGAAGATGTCGGCCTTGCGCACGAGGCCGGTCAAAGTCTCGGCGCCCGCGGGCTCGCGCAGGTCGATCCAGGCGCAGCGTTTGCCGTGGCCGGTGTCCATCAGGATTTCGGTTTGATAGGGCAGGTGCGGGGCCGCGATATGCAGGACCTCGGCGCCGTTCTCCGCCAGCACGCGGCCGCTTGTCGGACCGGCCAGCACGCGCGTGAGATCGAGGGCGCGGATGCCGGCCAGCGGGCGGTCGCCGTTCTTGGGCAGAGGCTCAACCGGCGCCTCGCCGATCTTTACGATGTCGAGCAGCGGCAACCTGGCGATCGCCCGGCCGTGCGGATGGGCGTTCCATTCGTCGCGGCTGCGTACCAGGCCACCGACGCAGCCACCGGCGGCGATGGCGTCCTCGATGGCCAGCCCGTCCCATTTGGCGACACCCTCGGCCAATCCTTCGCGTGTCGCGGAGGTGGCGCCGGAGATACGCAGTGCGCCTTCGCGGTGATGCGGATGGTTTGTGTGCAGGAACATGGTGCGGCCGTCGCGGGTCTTGTAGTGACCGGCCAGCGGATCCCACGATACCGGCTTCTTGCCGTTCTGCGTCACATAGGTATTGGAGCGCAGCGATGCCGTCGCCGCGCGCAGATCGATGCCGACGGATTGAGCGCGGCCTGTGCGCAACCGCCACAGATCGCTGAGGGCGAGGCCGACGGCACCCAGCGACGCGGCGCCGGCCCGGCCGATTCGCCAGGGCGAAGGGAAGACCGGATCGTCGCCGCCGCTGAAGGCAAGCTGGTCGTCGGCACGCGGTGCACGGTCGAGCAGGGCGAGAACGTCGTAGGCCAGTTGCTCGGGCATTCAGCTCGCCATGATCTTCTTCAGGAGGTCGTTCAGCACGTCGGGGCAGGTGATGTGCGGATTGTGGCTGGCATCGATCTCGTAATATTTCCAGCCTGCCTCGGTCCTGGCGCGCTCGCCGAACTGGCGGAAGACGTCGCCCGGTCCATTCCTGGTCGCGTAGATGTAATGGCGCGGCGGCATCGCCTTGCCGCTGACCGCGATCCTCTGCTCGAAAGTCTTGATCGGCTGCGGCCGGCGGCGCGGTGAGGCCCAGGCGACATCCTCGGGCGCGGTGTCGGCCGGCATCGGGTTGATCGGCAGTTTCCAGCCGTCGCCATCCTTCTCCGCGCCCTTGCGCATGTTGCCCTCGGCCTTGGGACCGGTGAGGTCGAACAGGCTTTGGCCGTCCTTGGGGGCGAAAGCGTCGATATAGACGATGCGGGCAATGCGGTCGGCCATGCGCTCGGCGACGCCGGTGGCGACCATGCCGCCATAGGAATGGCCGAGCAGCGTCACGTCCTTGAGATCCTCGAACTCCATGACGGCGCAGACGTCCTGGATATGCGTCGAGAGATCGACCTCGGGCGTCGCCAGATGGGCGCGCTCGCCGAGACCGGTATAGGTCGGTGAAAAGAATTGATGCCCGGCGGCTGCGAATAACGGCCGCATTTTCTTCCAGGCCCAGGCAGCCGACCAAGCTCCGTGACCCAACACGATTGTCGCCATTTCGTCTCTCCTCGCTGCTGGCGGCTTGCCTCGCCAGGTGCTATTCAGAAGCACTCTCAATGACCAGTCCATCGACTTTATCACTTGGCGACGCCCGAGTCGGTTTCCGCGGTCGCATCGCGGCACTCGATGTCGGACGCGTCAGCGGAGCTCTGCCGGGCCCCGAACTGGAGCGCCGGCTGATCGAACTCGGCTTCATCGAGGGCGCCGAAGTCGAACTGTTGCACGAAGGCCTGTTCGGCCGCGACCCGATCGCCGTGCGTGTGTCGGAAACCACCGTCGCGCTGCGCCGCCGCGAGGCGCGCGCCGTGCTGGTCGCGCTGGCGTTGCCGAAATGAACGCCGGTGTCGAACTCGTCCCCATCGTTGCCCTGGTCGGCAATCCGAACTGCGGCAAGACCGCGTTGTTCAATGCGCTGACCGGCGGCCGACAGAAGGTCGCCAATTATCCCGGTGTCACGGTCGAGAAGAAGATCGGCCGCCTTGCCACACCGGCCGGCCGCAGCGTCCAGATCCTCGACCTGCCCGGCACCTATTCGCTGCGCGCGCGCTCGCCCGACGAGGAGATCACGCGCGACGCCGTGCTGGGCAAGATCGAGGGCGAGCGGGCACCCGAGCTGATCGTCTGTGTCGCCGATGCCAGCAACCTGCGCATCGGCCTGCGCCTCGTGCTCGAGCTGAAGCACGTCGGCCGTCCCGTCGTGCTGGCCCTCAACATGATGGATATCGCCCGCCGCCGTGGCATCGAGATCGACACGGCGAAGCTGGCGGCCGAACTCGGCATCCCCGTGGTGACGTCGGTCGCCGTCCGGCGCGGCGGCATCGATGCCTTGCTGGGCGAGCTCGACAGTCGGCTGGGCCACTTGCCGGCCAGTTCGGCGGCCGACTGGCAAATCCCAAGTGCCGGCGTGCTGCGCTCGGGCCAGCGCGAAGCCGACCGCATCCTGCACGCCGCCGTACGTGGTGCCGCCAAACCCGATGGCGGGACCAAGCGCGCCGACGCGATCCTGCTGCATCCCGTCCTCGGGCTGGTCGTTCTGCTGGCCCTGTTGTTCGTCATGTTCCAGGCGGTCTTCGCCTGGGCCAAGCCCGCGATGGAAGCCATCCAGGCAGGCTTTGCCTGGTTGGGCGCCCTGGTCGGCTCGCTCGACATGCCCGGCCTGCTGAAAAGCTTTCTGCAGGATGGCGTGATCGCGGGCGTCGGTAGCGTGCTGGTCTTCCTGCCGCAGATCCTGATCCTGTTCTTCTTCATCCTCGTGCTGGAAGACTTGGGATACATGGCCCGCGCGGCCTTTCTGATGGACAAGATCATGGGTGGCGCCGGCCTGCACGGGCGCGCCTTCATCCCGTTGCTGTCCTCCTTCGCCTGCGCCATTCCCGGCATTATGGCGACGCGCGTCATCGACGATAAGCGCGACCGCCTCACCACCATTCTCGTCGCACCGCTGATGACTTGCTCGGCACGCATCCCGGTCTATACGCTGATCATCTCGGCCTTCATCCCCGACCGCGAGGTCTGGGGCTTTCTCGGCCTGCAGGGCCTGGTGATGTTCGGCCTCTACGCCACCGGCATCGTCGGAGCGCTCACCGTGTCCTTCGTCATCAAGCGCCTGATCTGGCGCGGCGAGGGCGGCGATCCCTTCATGCTCGAGCTGCCGGATTACAAGCTGCCGCAGCTCAAGAGCCTGGCCATCGGCATGTGGACACGTGCCGTCGTGTTCCTGCAACGCGCCGGCACGACCATCCTCTCCATGATGATCCTGATCTGGCTGCTGGCCTCCTTCCCGCAACCGCCAGACGGTGCTGCCGGTCCGGCCATCGAATACAGCCTGGCCGCCATGATCGGCCATGCCATTGAACCGCTGACGGCGCCGCTCGGCTTCAACTGGCAGATCAACGTGGCGCTGATCCCCGGCATGGCGGCGCGTGAAGTAGCGGTCGGCGCCTTGGGCACGATCTACTCCATCGGTGCCGGCGAAGGCGCTGCCGAGAAAATCGGCCAAGCACTGGCCGGTCAGTGGAGCCTCGGCACGGCGCTGGCAATGCTCGCCTGGTATGTCTTTGCGCCGCAATGCGCCTCGACACTGGCCGTCATCAAGCGCGAGACCGGCGGTTGGAAATGGGTGGGCGTCACCTTCGGCTATATGCTGGCGCTCGCCTATGCTGCCGCCTTCATCACCTATCAGATCGCCCGCTCGCTCGGCGCTGGCTGACGTCAGGCCGAAATCGGTGCCTTGAAGACGAAGAAGGCACCGGCACAGATCAGCGCGAAGCCGATGCCGTGGTTGATGGTGAGCTTCTCACCAAGAAAGAGCACCGAGAAGGCGGCGAAGACGAGAAGCGTGACCACCTCCTGCATGGTTTTGAGTTCGGCGGCCGAATAGGTCGCGTGGCCGAAGCGGTTGGCCGGCACGGCGAAGCAATATTCGACGAAGGCGATCCCCCAGCTCGCGACGATCACCAGCCACAGCGGACGGTCGGTGAATTTCAGGTGCCCGTACCAGGCAAAGGTCATGAAGACGTTTGAAATCACCAGCAGAACGATGGGCGTAACGGCGGGGGGCAGCCAGGTCATGAAATCTATTCCGCTTTGATGCCGGCCTTCTTGATCAGCGGCACGACGAGCTTGTCTTCCATGTCGAGCATGGCGGCGAGTTCGGCCGGCGTTGAGGGTTTGGCTTCGGCCGTGAGGTCGGAGAAACGCTTGACGGTCGCGGGGTCGGTCAACACCTTCACCATGGCATCGTTCAGCTTTTTCAGGATGTCGGCCGGCATCTTGGCCGGACCGAACAGGCCCGTGTAGGTCGAGTAGGTGAAGTTCTCGAGACCGGGCACACCCGACTCCTTGAAGGTCGGCACGTCGGGCAGCTCGGCCATGCGCTTGTCGGAGGTGACGGCGATGGCGCGCAGCTTGCCGCCCCTGATGTGGCCGATCGCGGCGTTCACCTGGTCGACCTGGGCCGGCACCTGGCCCGCGATGACGTCGATATGGGCGGCGCCCGAGCCCTTGTAGTGGATCAGTGTGTACTTGGTATTGGTGATGTCGGTCAGCAGGGCGAGGATGATATGGTTGGTCGTGCCAATGCCGGAGTCGGCGACGGCGAACTTGCCGTCGTGGCCCAGCGCGATGAAGTCCTTGAGCGTCTTGATTGGTGACGACGGATGCACCAACAGCACCCCGGGCACCGCCTGAATGTGACTGATCGGCTGGAACGCCGTCTTCCAGTCGTAGGGTGCATTGCCATAGATGGCCGGCACTGCGACCAGCGAGTTGGCCGAGACCAGCAGGGTGTAGCCGTCCGGCGCCGAGCGGGCGACGACCTCGCTGCCGATCATGCCCGAGGCGCCGGCCTTGTTCTCGACCAGCACCTGCACACCCAGCACGTCCTTCAGCTTGTCGGCGATGATGCGCGCGGTGACGTCGATGTTTCCGCCCGGCGCGTAGGGCGCCATGATCCTCACGGGCTTGTCGGGAAACTGTGCGGCGGCGGGCTGGATGGCGAGCAGCGCAAGCAGTGCTGCCATCCCGAATGTGAGACGCATTTTTATCCTCCCCATGAAAGCGCCGGGAGCTTAGCGCAGCCAGTCGATACGGCCTACAGCGCCGGTGGCCGGTGCTGCGCCCACGGCCGAACCCGTTCGAGCAGGGCGCCCAGTCGCAGCACGTCTGTCTCGGCCTGCCACTTGCCGACGATCTGGACCGAGGTTGGCATGTGGTCGGCGCCGAAGCCCGAGGGCACGGCCATGGCGGGATGGCCGGTGAGGTTGAAAGGGTACTGATAGGAGGTCCAGCCCTGGCGGGTGATGCCGCACTTCACGCCGTCGACCACGACCTCGTCGTTGGCCGCGTCATGCGTCACGTCAAGCGCGGTGCGTGAGTTGGTCGGTGTCACAAGGAAGTCGTAGCGCTCGAACAGTGTCTGTATCTTGCGGAACAACACGGTGCGCGCGAACTGGGCGTTGCGGAAGTCGGCGAGCGAGAAGGTGTCGCCGCGTTGCATGAAGGCCAGCGTCACCGGGTCCATCTGGTTCTGCCACTTGGGCAGGTACTGCGCGCAGGATACCGCGAAGCCCGCCTGGTAGAGCACGCGGCCCTCGTATTCGATCCAGTCGATCTTGTCGGTGACCTCTTCGACCCCGGCGCCCATCGCCTCCCAGGCCGCGAGCGCAGCGCGGGTGTTGGTGCGCACGTCGGCGGCGACGCGCGGATTGGCGCAGAGTTCGACATAGCCGATGCGCACGCCCGACAGATCCTCGCCCGAGAGCTTGGGCGAGAGCGGACGCTGGCCCGCGCTGCTCAGTGCCCAGGGATCCTTGTCGCTCGGTCCGGCCATCACCGAATGCATGACTGCCGCGTCGGTGATCGTGCGGCTGAGCGGGCCGGCATAGGTGTTGTTGGCGAAGGCATCGCGCGTGGTGTCGTAGGGCACGACGCCGAGCGTCGGCTTGAGCCCGACCAGCCCCGAGCACGAGGCGGGTCCGCGCACCGAGCCGGCGCCGTCGGTGCCGAGCGAGATCGGGCCGAGGCCGGCGGCCACCGCCGCCGCGCCGCCGCCGCTCGAACCGCCCGGCGTGCGCTCAAGGTTCCAGGGATTGCGTGTGACGCCGAAGGCCGGCCCATCGGTCAGGCCCTTGACGCCGAACTCCGGCGTCGTCGCTTTGGCGAAGAGGATCGCGCCCGCCGCGCGCAGCCGCTTCACCAGGATGTCGTCGGCCGCAGCCGGCGGGTTGTCGTCGAAGATCGCCGAACCGTGGCGGGTCGGAACGCCTTCTACGTCGATCAGATCCTTGACGCTGACCGGCACGCCATGCAGCGGCCCGAGTGGCTCTCCGCGTGTGACGGCCTCCTCGGCCTTCTTCGCGTCGCGGCGGGCCTCCTCGACCATGACGGCACGGAAGCAGTTGAGCTTGGGGTTGGTCTTGTCGACGGCCTTCAGCACGGTGTCGAGATACTCGACGGGCGAGAGTTTCCTGGTGCGAATGAGGGCGGCCGCCTTGATGGCCGGCATGAACAGCAGATCTGACTCGGACATGGTGTACTCGAACTCCTTCGGGGCGGGCGAACCATGCGGTGCCGCCGGTGCCGTGACAAGCGCGCCGGCCTGCGCTAACCCGCTGGCAATGTTTTCCCTGCCGATCCTGGCGGCGCTGGCGGCGGTCGCCGTGGCGACCTCGTTCGTCTCCGGCATCTTCGGCATGGCCGGCGGCATGCTGCTGATCGGCTTCCTGCTGCTCCTGCTGCCGGTGCCGGTGGCCATGGTCTTCCATGGCGTCATCCAGATCGCGGCCAATGGCTGGCGCTCGTGGCTGTGGCGCCATCACATCAACTGGAACGTCGTGCTGCAGTTTGGCCTGGGCGCGCTTTCGGCGCTGGTCGTCTTTTCCTTCCTGAGCTTCGTGCCGCCCAAGCCGCTGGTGCTGCTGACGGTCGGCCTCACGCCTTTCATCGCGCTCGCCCTGCCGCAGCGGCTGGCGCCCAATATCGAGCGCGGCGGCCAGGCCTTCCTTGCCGGTGCCATCGGCGGCGCCATCCAGATGGTCTCCGGCGTCACCGGACCGCTGCTCGACATTTTCTATGTACGCAGCGGCATGACCCGACAGGTCAATGTCGCCACCAAGGCCGCGGCCCAGGTCATGGGCCATCTCACCAAGGTCATCTATTTCGGCATGCTGGTCGCCGATCCGGCGGGGCGCGACGGGGAGCAATGGGCGGTCATGGCCTTCGCGGCGGTTTTTGCCGTGATCGGCACGACGCTGTCGCGCAGCGTGCTCGACCGGCTTTCCGACAAGCAGTTCTACTACTGGACGCGGCGCGTGATCCTGGCGCTGGGTTCGGTCTATATCGCGCAGGGACTGTGGCAGATGGTGTATTCATGACCGATGTTAAGGCCGAGGTGAGGGCGCTGCTCGACCGCCTGCCCGACGATTGCAGCTATGCCGATGTGCAGCGCGGCATCGCCGTGCTGATGTGGCCCAAGCAGGGCGACGGCAGCCTGAAGCCGCCGGAGCGTCTCGATCCGGAAGAAGTCAAACGCCGCCTGCGCCAATGGATGAAGTCGGAAGCGGAGAAGGACAAATGAAAGACCGTGTTTCCATCGATCTCAAGGACGGCGTGGCCGATGTTCGCCTGATCCGCGCCGATAAGATGAACGCGCTCGATCCGGCGATGTTCGAGGGCATCATCGAGGCGGGCACGCAGCTTGCCGCGACGAAGGGCCTGCGCGCCGTGGTCCTGTCGGGCGAGGGCAAGGCCTTCTGCGCCGGCCTCGACATGGCAAGCTTCGCCGCCATGAAGCAGGATGGCGATTCGGTGCCCGGCGTGCGCGACCTGACGAAGCGCACCCACGGCATCGCCAACCGGCCGCAGCAATGCGCCTGGCTGTGGCGGGCGCTGCCGGTGCCGGTGATCGCCGCCGTCCATGGTGTGGCCTTCGGCGGCGGTTTCCAGATCATACTGGGTGCTGACATGCGCTACGCCACGACGGACACGCGCTTCTCGGTGATGGAGATCAAATGGGGTCTGGTGCCTGATCTCGCCGGCACGCAGCTCATGCGCCATCTCGCGCGCGAGGACGTGGTGCGCGAGTTGACCTACACAGGACGAGTTTTCGACGGCGCCGAGGCGCAGCAGTTCGGCTTCGTCACGCGCCTCGTCGAGGACCCGCGCGCTGTAGCGCTGGAAATGGCGCGCGAGATCGCCTCGAAGAGTCCCGATGCCATGCGCGCGGCCAAGCGCCTGCTGAACGATGCCGTGGCGGTCGATGCCGCGACCGGGTTGATGCAGGAATCGGTCGAGCAGCAGAAGCTGATCGGCTCGGCCAACCAGCTCGAAGCCATCATGTCGAACCTGCAGAAGCGCGCGGCGAACTATAAAGACTAGCGGCCGGTGAAGACCGGCTTCCTCTTCTCGACGAAGGCGCGGACGGCTTCCTTGTGATCCTCGGTACGCCAGGATTGGCCCATCCGCTCGGCTTCGCGGTCGAGCGCTGTCGCGTAGTCGACATCAAGCGCGTCGTCGAGATTGGCCTTCATGTTGCCGAGTGCCACGCGCGGGCCGTCGGCCAGCGATTTCGCGAAGGCGAAGGCTTCGGCCTGCAGCTTGTCGTCGGCCACCACACGGTTCACCAGCCCGATGCGCTCGCAGCGTTCGGCATCGACGCGCTCCGCCGTGAACATGAGCTGACGCGCCCGCGCCGAGCCGATGGTGCGGGTGAGCAGCCAGGCGATGCCGTAGTCGCCGCTCAGGCCGACGCGCGTGTAGCCGGTGCTGATAAAGGCCGAGGCTGCGGCGATGCGCATGTCGCAGGCCAGCGCAATGGCGAGGCCCGCACCGGCCGCGGCGCCCGGAAGGGCGGCGATCGTCGGCTTGCGCACACCGACCAGCGCGCCGGTGAGATTGGCTTGGCGCCACTTGAGATCGGCGATGCGATCCTGTGGGGTCATGTCCTTCTTGGCCGAGCGGTCGCCCATGCCCTTGACGTCGCCGCCGCTGCAGAAAGCGGCGCCGGCACCGGTGATCAGCAGGGCCCCGACGTTGGGTTCCTCGCCGCGCTCCTTGATCTGCGTGCGCAAGGCCGGCGTCAGCCGGTCCGACATGGCATTGCGCGCCTCGGGACGGTTGAGCGTGATCAGGGCCACGCCGTCGCGGACCTCGCATAAGAGTTCGGTTGTGCCGGTATCGATTTCCATGGAAGCTTCTCCTCACCATGACCTTCCCCGTGACCGAACACACCGTCAAGACCGCTCGCCACACCACAGGCTATCTCGCCTGCGGAGCGGAAGGCGCCCCGCTTTTAATCTTCGTGCACGGCTGGCCCGAGCTGTCGCTGTCGTGGCGGCATCAACTGCCGGCCTTCGCCGCATTGGGCTTTCGCTGCATCGCCCCCGACATGCGCGGCTACGGCCGCTCCAGCACCTACACGCGCCACCAGGATTTCGCGCAGGAAGAAATCGTCGCCGACATGCTGGAACTGCTGGCGTCGCTCGGCGGCGCCAACGATCAGGGGCACGCCGTCTGGATCGGCCACGACTGGGGCAGCCCGGTGGTCTGGAACATCGCCAGCCATCACCCCGACAAAGTCGCGGGCGTGGCAAGTCTCTGCGTGCCCTATCTCTCGACCGGCTTCACGCTCGACACGGTCGTATCGCTGGTCGACCGCAAGCTCTATCCCGAGGCGGCGTATCCGGCGGGCCAGTGGGACTATCAGTTCTACTACGAGGAGAACTTCGACAAAGCGCGCGCCGCCTTCGACGCCAACCCGCGCAATATCGTCAAAGCGCTGTTCCGCAAGGGCAGCCCCGCCGCCGTCGGCAAGCCCAGCGGCACCTCGATGGTGCGCAAGTCGGGTGGCTGGTTCGGCGGTGGCGCCTGTCCCGACGTGCCGCGCGATACGGACGTATTGAGCGAAGCCGACATGGAGGCCTATACTGCGGCGCTGACCAAGAACGGCTTCTTCGGTCCTGATTCCTGGTACATGAATCACAAGGCCAACGGGGCCTATGCGCTCACCTCGAAGAATGGCGGCAAGCTTGCGATGCCGGTGCTCTTCCTGCACGGCGCCTATGACATGACCTGCGAGACCATGGTTTCGTCCTTGGCCGAGCCGATGCGCCGGGACTGCGTCGACCTCACCGAGGGGGTCGTGAAGTCCGGCCACTGGATGGCGCAGGAGCAGCCGGTCGCCGTGAACGCGGCGTTGGTCAAATGGCTGGCGGCGAAACTTTCAGACTATTGGAAGGCGTGAACGGGCATTTTTCCAATTCCTGTTTTCCTGTGTTTCCCACGCCGGTGGGAAGCCTCAGATGTCGATGGAATCAAGCTTTTAGTCGATTCTTCCCAGTTTCCCAGACTTCCCATGCAGGCGCGTTTGGGCGGTCAGGTTCGCTTGGCGCGCATGACTTCCCGCCGGGCGAGGCTTTCCGCCGGCCACATCTTCGTGGCGTCGTAGAACTCCGGCACCGCCGGCACGCCCTCGGGCAGGATCACCCAAGGCTGCTTGGACATCGTGAAAATATGAATGTCGGGCGGCAGGCGGTCGGGCTCGTCGAGCGAGCCCACGCGCACGAACCGCGCCGCCGGCCCGGCACTGGCATAGTTGCTCCAGACGGCGATACGGCACTTGGGGCAGCGCGCGAACTTCTGGCCCTTGCCGCTGTTCGACGGCGTGTCGACGATCTCGACCTCGCCGCTCAGCAGCTCGACGCGCTCGGCCTCGATCATGGCGTTGAGCGCAAAGGCGGTGCCGCTGTCGCGCTGGCACCAGCGGCAGTGGCAGCAATGCACGAACATCGGCTTCGACGTCAGGCGATAGCGCACATTGCGGCAGGTACAGCCGCCCTCGAAAGTCTCGGTGTTGCTGGCCATGGCGTGAAACTCCCGGCTAAGGTTCACGCCAGAAATAACATCGAAGCGGGGAAATGAACATGGCCGGAAGATTGCGCGGCAAGGTGGCGGTGGTGACGGGCGCGGCGCCGCGCGGCGAGGGCGTCGGCAACGGCATGGCGACCGCCCTCCTTTTCGCGCGCGAGGGCGCCAAGGTCGTGCTGGTCAACCGCAGCGCCGAACGCGCCGAGAAGCTCGCGAAGCAGATCAAGGACGAGGGTGGCGAGGCTTCCGTGTTTGCCGGCGACGTCGCCAAGCCCGAAGTCTGCGAAGCGATGGCCGATTTCACGGTGAAGACCTTTGGCCGCCTCGATATCCTGCACAACAACGTCGGCATCGGCGCCCCCGGCACGCCCGAGACGGTGAAGCTTGACGACTGGCACAAGGTGATCGAGGCCAATCTCACCACGACAATGCTCTGCACCAAATACTGCATCCCCAAGATGAAGCAGGGCGGCGGCGGCTCGATCATCATGGTCTCGTCGATCGCCGGTGCGCTCGGCCTCATGGGCAGCCCCGGCGCTGTCGCCTATTCGACTGCCAAGGCCGGCTTGCACGGTTTCACCCATTCGGTGGCTGCCGACTACGCCACCGAGAACATCCGGGCCAATTGCATCATCGTCGGTTCCGTGCAGACCCCCATGGTTGCCCATCTCGGCGCCGAGGCGCGCGAACGGCGCCGCAACATGGTGCCGATGAAGACCGAAGGCACCGCCTGGGACATCGCCCACGGCGCCGTCTATCTCGCCTCGGACGAGTCGCGCTGGGTGACCGGCATTCTGCTGCCGATCGACGGCGGCCTCGTCGCACTCAGGGCGTGGCCGCGGTAGAGCGCAAGCTTAGCGCTGCGGCATTCCTTGCGGGACGATCGTCGCGACGATGGACGAATCGAGGGCCTCATACTCGTGATAGCCGATGGCGGCGTAGAGTTCGGCGCGGGTCTGCATCTGGTCGAGCATGTTCTGGGTGCCGCCGTCGCGCTTCAGCGCGACATATAGTTTCTCCTGCGCCTTGTTGGCGACGCGCAGCGAGGACGCCGGCCAGATCACCATGCGGTAGCCCATGGCCTCGAACTCGGCGGCGGTGAAGAACGGCGTGCGCCCGAACTCGGTCATATTGGCCAGAAGTTTGACGCCGGGCATTGCCTTGGCGAACGCGCGGAACATCTCGGCATTGACGAGCGCCTCGGGGAAGATCGCGTCAGCGCCGGCCTCGAGATAGAGTTTTGCGCGCGCCACGGCGCCGTCGATGCCTTCGCTGGCCGCGGCATCGGTCCGGGCGATCACCTGCAGATGCCGGCGTGCCCGCGCGGCAGCCTGGATCTTGGCCGCCATGTCGCGCGGTTCGGCCAGCTTCTTGTCGTTGAGGTGGCCGCATTTCTTGGGCAGGAGCTGGTCCTCGATATGAACGGCGGCGGCGCCGGCTTCCTCGAAGGCACGCACCATGTGCATGACGTTGAGCGCCTCGCCGTATCCCGTGTCGCCGTCGACCAGAACAGGCAGGCCCGAGGACCGGGCGACCTGGCGGATGAAGAAGCAGACCTCGTCGATGGTGATGATGCCGAGGTCGGGCAGGCCCATCGACGCCGACATCGCCGCACCCGAAAGATAGAGCGCCTCGAAGCCGGCGGCGCGTGCCTGAAGGGCGGCCATGCCGTTATGTGTGCCCGGCATCTGCAGTATGCGGGGCCTGTCGAGCAGCGTGCGGAAGCGTTCGCCGGTGGGCGCGGCCGGCAGGTCGGCGGCGACGAGATAAGGCATGTCCTCTCCTTGCGCAGTGCTTACGGCTTGGCCGCGTTGGCCGCGCGCCGGTCGTGGTTCCAGGTGCAAAGCCCGCTCGCCACGACGATGGCCGCGCCGGCGAGCGTCCAGCCATCGGGCACATCGCCGAACATCACGACCCCCAGCAGTGCTGCCCAGACCAGCAGCGTGTAGCTGTAGGGTTGCACCGCACCCGCCTCGGCGTAGTCGAGTGCCCTGATCAGCGCGTAGTGGGCACCGGCACCGATAGCGGCGATGACGATCATCAGCGCCCAGACCGTCGCGGTCGGCCATTGCCAGTCGAAGGGGCCGACGAAGCTCAGCAGGACAAAGGCAACGACGGCCGACCACAGCATGGTCGTGTCGGTCTGGTCGTGGCGCGAGGCGAGGCGCGTCAGGATCTGGTAGCCGGCCCACAGCACGGAGCCGACCAGCGGCAGCAGCAGCGGCCAGTCGAATTCCTTGAAGCCCGGCCGCACGATCAGCACCACGCCGATAAACCCCGCGCCTACGGCCAGCCATCTTGCGAGGCCGGCGCGTTCGCCCAGGAAGAGCACGCCCAGCGCGATCACGATCAGCGGCGAGGTCGCAGCCACGGCATGCGTGTCGGCCAGCGGCAGGTAGCGGAAGGCCAGCACGAACATCGCGCCTTCGACCACGGCCACGACCGAACGGAAGATCTGCAGCTTGGGTTGCTGCGTCTTCATTGCCGTCCAGACGCCGCGCTTGCGGGCGATGAAGGCGGCGAAGAGACAGAGCAGGCCATAGCGGATCCACATCATCTGGCCCACGGAATAGTCGACGATCAGCACCTTGGTGATGGCATCCATGGCGGCAAAGCACAGCATCGCCAGCATGGTGAGCAGGGCGCCGAGTTTGGTATTGGATCGCGCCGCCTGCGCGGCGGCGCTCACTCCGCCGCCATGCGTTTGGCTGGCGGACGGAAGGCGGGAATGACGCGTTCGGCGAAGAGCTTGAGGCTCCGCATCGCCTTCTCGCGTCCGTAATAGGGCGGGTAGTGTAGCAGCAGCGAGGTCATGCCGGTACGTGCCTGCATTTCGCGCAAGCGCGCAATCACCGTTTCGGCCGAGCCGTGCAGCAGCGTGGTGTTCAGGAGATCGTCGTAGCTCAACTGATTGCCCTTCTCCGAGACGGAGCCGAGATAGCCCGCGGTGCCCGTCCCGCCGAAATGCGCGATGTGGCGGACGATGGCGTCTTCCGTATCGGCGCGCGCCTGCCGGTCGGTGTCGGCGATATAGACCCAGCGTGCGATGTCGATCTGGCCGGCGGCGGGATTCTGGCCGCGTTCGGGCGTCGCGGTTGCAAGCTCGCGTTTGTAGAGCGAGGTCTGCGCCGCCAGCGTTTCGATGCCGGGCAGCGTCGAGAGCATGAGGCCAAAGCCGTTGCGGCCGCAGTAGCCGATCGAGCGGTCGGTGCCGCCGGCCATGAACAGCGGTGGATGCGGCATCTGCACCGGCTGCGGCAGCATCTCGTAGGGTTCGGCCACGGTGCCGGTGAAGTACTTGCCCTTGTGGTCGTAGCGATGGCGATGGAAGGCGTCGAACATCAGGCCAACGGCTTCCTCGACCATATCGCGCCGTCCCTCGAAGTCTTTGCCCAGGCCGGTGAACTCATAGGGCCGGTAGCCCGAGCCGATGCCCAGCATGACGCGGCCGTTGGACAGGATGTCGACGAAGCTGGTGTTCTCGACGACGCGGATGGGATCGTAGAGCGGCAGCGTGATGACGCCGGCGGCGAGCTTGATGCGGCTCGTCTTGGCCGCGAGATAGGCCATATAGGCGAAGCAGTCCGGCATGATGCCGTAGCCGGTCGAGAAGTGATGTTCGGCGATCCAGGCGGTGTCGTAGCCCAGGCGCTCGGCCTCGAGGATTTCATCGGTGACGCGCGCATGCACGGCGCGATGCGGGTAGGGTTCTTCCTGGGGATTGGGATGCGAGGTGAAAAGAACGCCGAATTCCATTTTTCCCGCCTTGTCGTTTCTGCCTTATTTGTCGCAATCCTAAGCTTGACTTTGCCGCGCTGCACCATCATATACGCCGCGTCGAGCAGACATGCCGACATCAAAGGTTTCTCGCGATCGCGCGACGCGCCCCAAGGTTTGACGGCGCTTCATCCCGAGACAATCCCACTGAACAAGAGCCGTCCCAGCCGCGCGCGGGAACGGGCCAAAAGCCGCTCAATACGTGTGCCTGAAAAGCACCGGGGGGCGGCCGGAAGGTATTTTACCAAGTGAGTACAGTTACATTCGCGGACCTCGGCCTGTCCGAGCCGCTGCTGCGTGCGCTGAACGCCGCCAAGTACACCGAACCGACCCCCATCCAGGCACGCACCATCCCGGCGCTGCTGCAGGGTCGCGATGTTCTGGGCGTCGCCCAGACCGGCACCGGCAAGACGGCGGCGTTCGCGCTGCCCGTCCTCCAGCAGCTCGCCGCCTCGAGCGAACGCGCCCAGCCCAAGAGCCCGCGCGCCCTTGTTCTGGCGCCGACGCGTGAGCTGGCCGTGCAGATCGCCCGCAGCTTCGACACCTATGGACGCGGCCTCGGCCTGCGCCTCTGCACCGTCGTCGGCGGTCTGGGCTACGGCCGCCAGATCGAGACGCTGGCGCGCGGCGTCGACATCCTGATCGCCACGCCTGGCCGTCTGCTCGACCTCGTCGAGCGCGGCAACGTGAAGCTCGGCAACGTGTCGTTCCTCGTCCTCGACGAAGCCGACCGCATGTTCGACATGGGCTTCATCCGCGACGTCCGCCGCATCGTCGGCGCCGTCAACAAGAACCGCCAGACGCTGCTGTTCTCGGCCACCATGCCGAACGACGTGGCCAAGCTCGCCTCGGAGATTCTGAAGAACCCCGAGCGCGTCGAGATCGCCCCGCAAGGCCGCGCCATCGAGAAGATCGACCAGCGCGTCTATTACGTCAACGCCTCGACCAAGCGCCAGCTGCTCAGCCATCTGCTGAACGACGAATCGCTCGAGCGCGTCATCGTCTTCACGCGCACCAAGCGCGGCGCCAACCGCGTTGCCGATGCGCTGGAAGACCGCGGTGTCCGTTCCGAGGCCATCCACGGCAACAAGAGCCAGAACGCCCGCCAGAAGGCGCTCGACAATTTCAGCCGCGGCAAGGCCCGCGTGCTGGTCGCCACCGATCTCGCCTCGCGCGGCATCGACGTCCAGGGCGTGACCCACGTCATCAACTACGAGCTGCCGGCCGACGCCGAGAGCTATGTCCATCGCATCGGCCGCACCGCGCGCGCCGGCGCCTCGGGCATCGCCCTGTCGTTCTGCGACGGCAGCGAGCGCGGCCAGCTGCGCAGTATCGAGAAGCTGACCAACCAGCGCATCGCCGTCGTGCCGACGCCCGCCAACGAAGACATGCCGGCGGCGCCGCCGGCCCGCCCGCGTTCGGAGAGCGACGACCGCGACGAGCGTCGCGACCATCATCGCGGCGACAGCCGTGGTCCGGGTCGTGGTGGCTTCGCCGGCCGTGGCGGTCCGCCGCGTTCGTTCGGAGACCGCAATCGCGGCGACCGTGCGCCGGTGCAGGCCGACAGCCAGTTCGCTCGTGGCGACTTCCGCGACAAGCCCCAAGGTGACCGCCCGCAGGGAGATCGTCCGCAAGGCGACCGCCCCCAGGGTGATCGTCCCCATCACGTTCGCCCGCATGGTGATCGTCCGCATGGTGATCGTCCGCACGGCGACCGTCCCCGTTCGTTCGGTGATCGCCCGCAGGGTGATCGTCCGCGCTCGTTTGGCGATCGCCCGCGTGGCGACCGTCCCCATCATGACCGTCCGCAGGGTGATCGCCCGCAAGGCGATCGTCCGCAGGGTGATCGTCCCCAGGGCGAGCGCGCTCATGGTGATCGTCCGCAAGGTGACCGTCCGCAGGGCTACAGTGCCCGTCCGGCCGCCAACCGCCCTTACTCGCCGCGTCCCCAGGGCGATCGCCCGCAGGGTGACCGTCCGTTCGCCGGTCCGCCGCGCGGCGGCAACCGTCGCTTCGGTGGTGGCGGCGGCGGCGGTGGCCCGCGTCGCGGCAAGGTCGCGTAAAGACTTTTTCTGAGACTCGGTGAAAAGCGCGTCCCTAACGGGGCGCGCTTTTTTGTTGGCGTGTGGTGCGGCAGCTCCGCCGCCCGCCATTGCTTAAGCGATGCCTAAACGATTCCTTCTTCCTTGAAGATCTCCAGACACTTGCGCAGGGCGCGCTCGTAGCGGGCGCGCTCCTTTGCCATCGAGGTGTCATCCCATTCGAAGAAGCCGCGCTTGGTCTTGAAGCCGATGCGGCCCTCGTCGACGTTCTTCTGCAGCACCGGCGGCGGGCCGTCGGCCTTGCTGAGATCGGGCCAGATGATTTTGGCGACGGCGCAGGTCGTGTCCCAGCCGGAATGTTCCTTCTGCACGATCGGGCCGGCCGCGGCGTAGCGGAAGCCGAAGCTGAGCCGCACCGTGGCGTCGATATCCTCCGGCGAGGCGACGCCCTGCTCGATCAGCCACAGCGCCTCGCGCATCAGCGCGCCCTGGATGCGGTTGCCGAGGAAGCCGATGACGTCCTTCTTCACCTGCACGGGCCGCTTGCCGAGCGAAGTCATGATCGCGCCGACCTTCTCGGCGAGGGGAATGTCGGTATGGATCGAGCGTACCACTTCGACCAACGGGATGAGATGCGCCGGCATGAAGAAGTGCAGGCCCATCATGCGGCTCTGGGTCTTCAGTCCTTTGCCGATCTCGCTGATGGGAAAACTGGAAGAGTTCGAGGTGAGCGCGCAGTCGGGCCGCGCCAGCGTCTCCGTCTCGGCGAAGATCTTCTGCTTGAGCGCCAGGTCCTCGGTCACCGTCTCGACCGCCATGTCGATTCTGGACCAGTTGGCTTCCGGCAGCGTCGCAAAGGTCTTGAGGCCCGAGGTGTCCTCGGGCTTGCCCATGCCGGCCAGCGCCTTCCCGCAGGCGGCGGCCAGCCCGTCGCGGGTCGAGGCCGAGCGCGACACCACATCGACCTTCCAGCCGCCGGCCAGGAACATGGCGATGATGCCCACGCCCATGGTGCCCCCGCCCAGAACGAGTGCGTGCTGTTCGCTTTGCGGCATTTTCGGTTTCCCCCTTGCGCTGGCAACTCGACGAATGCCCCGCCGGCGGGGCACACTCCGGCTCACTTATAACCCGACAACAAACCGGACGAGGAAAACAATGAGCGGCACCTTCAAGGACATCGGCATCAGCACCGAAGGCGCGGTCGGCATCGTCGAGATCCAGCGTCCGCCGCACAACTTTTTCGACAACTCCCTGATCAACCAGATCGCCGATGCCTTCGAGGCCTTCGACAAGGACAACAATATCCGCGCCTATGTGCTTTGCGCGCAGGGCAAGTCGTTCTGCGCCGGCGCCGATTTCGCCAACCGCCCGCAGACCGGTTCGGCCGAGAGCGGCAAGCATCTCTACAAGGAAGCCACGCGTCTCTTCCGCTCGAAGAAGCCCAGCGTCGGCGCCATCCAGGGCCCCGCGATCGGCGGAGGCCTCGGCCTCGCCCTGATGCCGGACTTCCGCGTCGCTGCGCCGGAGGCGCGCTTCGCCGCCAACTTCACGCGGCTGGGCTTCCATCCCGGCTTTTCGCTCACCTTCACGCTGCCGCGCCTGATCGGCCAGCAGAAGGCCAACCTGATGTTCCTGACCGGCCGCCGTATCGGCGGCGAGCAGGCCGTCGAATGGGGTCTGGCCGATGTGCTGGCGCCGCTGGCCGATGTGCGCAAGGAAGCCATCAAGCTGGCGGCCGAGATCGCCGAATCGGCGCCGCTCGCCGTCATGTCGACCCGCGAGACCATGCGCCGCGGCTTCGCCGATGGCGCCGAAGCGGCGACCGAGCGCGAACTCACCGAGCAGGACTGGACGCGCAAGACCGAGGACTTCAAGGAAGGCATCAAGTCCTACGCCGAGAAGCGCCCCGGCAATTGGAAGAACCGCTAACTTGACGGGGCAGGTCTCCGGCAAGGTCGCCATTGTCACCGGCGGTGCCTCGGGCATCGGCGAGGCTTGTGCGGAGACGCTGGCACGCGAGGGTGCCGCGGTCCTCATCACAGACATCGACGATGCGCTCGGCAAGGCTGTCGTTGCGCGCATCTCGAAGGCCGGCGGCAAGGCACATTATCTGCACCACGACGTGCGCGACGAAGCCGGTTGGCCCGGCATCGTCGCCGAAGCAGAAAAGCGCTTCGGCCGGCTCGACATCATGGTGGCCAATGCCGGCATCGGCATCATGGCGCCGATTGCCGAGATGACGCTGGCCGACTGGCAGCGCCAGCAGGCGATCAATCTCGACGGCGTGTTTCTGTCGATAAAGCACTCCATCCCGGCGATGAAGCGTGCCGGCGGCGGCTCGATGGTGCTGATGTCGTCGATTGCCGGCCTGCGCGGCGCACCGGGACTGTCGGCCTACTCCGCGACCAAGGGCGGCGTGCGGTTGCTGGCCAAGTCGGTGGCGCTGGAACATGCCGCCGACAACATCCGCTGCAACTCGGTCCATCCCGGCATCATCGCCACGCCGATCTGGGGCAAGATTCCGACGGGTGCCGAGGGTAATCGCCGCAACTCTCCGATCGATCCGCGTGAGCGCGCAGCGATCGCCTCACCAATAAGCCGCGTCGGCGAGGCCCAGGACATCGCCAACGGCGTCCTCTTTCTCTGCACCGAGGCCGCCAACTACATGACCGGGCAGGAACTGGTGATCGACGGCGGCATCACCGCCGGTGCCAAGCCGCGTTCCTCCTAGGAAAGCTGCTCGTCCATCAGCTTGAGCGCCTCGGCGGCGAACGCGCGCATGTTGGCGACGCGGTCGTCCGAGCCGGTGCGCAGCGTGCGCGCGACCTTGCCGTTGGGGCCGACGACGGCAACGCAGGTATGGCCGGCGGGATCGCCATAGGAATTGCCTGTCGGACCCGACGCGCCGGTTTCGGCGAGTCCCCAAGTGGTGCGCAGTTGGCCGCGCACGAGTTCGGCGGCCAACGTCGCCCAAGGCTCCGACGAGGAGCGGATGCCGGCGCGCTTTTCCTTGGTGGCGCCGAGGAAGGCGATGCCCGCGGGTCCGGTGTAGACCACGGCGCCGCCCATGAAATAGGCAGAGGCGCCGGGCACGGCGAGCAGCACGGCGGAGATCAACCCGCCGGCCGAGGATTCGGAGACGCCGACGGTTTCCTTGCGAGCCTTCAGTTTCTCGCCGACGCGTTTGGCCAGCGGCAGGAGGGTGTCCATGGCATCAGTCCTTCTTGGTGAACATGTCGAGCAGCAGCGGCACCGATGTGCCGATCCACACCGCGCGGTCGCGGTGGTCTTCCAGATCGTGCCCGGTATTGGGATGGATGAACACGATCAGATCGCCGTGGTTCAGGGTCAGCCAGGAAACGACGGGCATGAACTGCTCGTTCTTCACGGTGACTTGATAGCTGAACATCGGATGCGGGCCGACGGGCTTCTCGTGGAACCGGCCCATCTCGATGGGAAAGGTTTTCTCGATGCGCTCGCGCAGCGCCCAGGCGGCGTCGCGCGACGCGGGGTCGAAATAGACATGGGCGTGCCAGTCGTTGATCTGGGGTCGGATTTCAGGTGTGTTCATGCCGGCCAGCCTAGCACAGTCGCCAACCCGCCTGTCGGAACCTTGAGCCGTTCCCCGGACCGGGGTGGCTTGCTAGGCTTTGGCCATGAACTTCGATTTTTCCGACGACCAGAAACTGCTCAAGGAGCAGGTTCGCAAATTTCTCGCCGACAAATGCCCGATGAAAGTCGTTCGGCGCGTGCTCGACGGCGCCGAGACCTATGCCGATGAGGTCTGGAAAGGCCTGATCGAATTGGGCGTGCCAGGGATTTCCATCCCCGAGGAATACGGCGGCATGGGCCTCTCGCCGCTCGAGCTCTGCGTCGTGGCCGAGGAGATCGGCCGCGCGGTGGCGCCGGTGCCTTTCGACACCTCCGTCGTGCTGGCGACGGAAGCGCTGAAGCTCGCGGGTTCGGAAGCGCAGAAAAAGAAATGGCTGCCCGAGCTGGCGGCGGGCACTGCCATCGGCACGCTGGCCATCAGCGAGGGCGCGCAGCCGCCCAAGCCGCGCACTATCCGCACGACCTTTGGCGGCGGCCGCCTCAACGGCAAGAAAGTGCCGGTAACCGACGGCGAGGCCGCGACCTTTGCCATCGTGCTGGCCAATACCGGAGGGGCCGGCGACCGTGCGCTGTCGCTGGTGCTGGTCGACCTGCGGCAATCGCCGGTGCTGAAGAAGCGCGTCGAGACCATCGATCCGGCGCGCAAGCATGCCGAGCTCACCTTCAACGCCGCCGCGGGCGAATTGCTGGGCGGCGAGGGCGAAGGCTGGCGGCTGCTCGAACGGCTCTATGACGCGGCGGCGGTCTACTTCGCCTTCGCCCAGGTTGGCGGCGCCGAGGCGGCGATGTGGATGGCACGAGACTATGCACTGCAGCGCATGGCCTTCGGCCGCGCCATCGGTTCCTACCAGGCGATCAAGCACAAGCTGGCCGACTGCTACGTCAAGCTCGAGCTGGCGCGTTCCAATGCCTATTACGGCGCCATGATGCTGACCGAGGGTGGCGCCGACCTGCCGCTGGCGGCGGCGGCGGCACGGATTGCTGCGACCGACGCCTATGACTTCGCCTCGAAGGAAAACATCCAGACCCATGGCGGTATCGGCTTCACCTGGGAGGCCGACACGCAGTTCCACCTGCGCCGCGCCCGCCTGATGGCGCTGTCGATCGGCGGACCGATGGCGTGGAAAGACAAACTGGTGAATCGTCTCGAACAAAAGAACGCGGCGTAAGCCCGCGACGTCGGAGGAAACGACATGGATTTCAACGACACGCCCGAAGAGGCCGCGTTCCGCAAGGAAGTGCGCACCTGGCTCGATTCAAATGCCACGCGCAAGAGCGACGACAAGCAGGCCTTGCGCGCGCGCAACGACGATCCCGAACTCCTGAAGAAAGCCAAGGAGTGGCAGGACAAGAAGGCCAAGGCCGGTTACGCGCGCATGACCTGGCCCCAGGAATATGGTGGCCGCGGCGCTTCGCCGATCCTGCAGGTGATCTACCAACAAGAAGAGGCGGACTATCTCGTGCCGCTGGGCTTCTTCGATATCGGCCTCGGCATGTGCATTCCCACCATGATGGCCTATGCCCGGCCCGAGCATCTCGAGCGCTATGTGAAGCCGGCGCTGCACGGGCAGGAAGTCTGGTGCCAGCTCTTCTCCGAGCCGGCGGCGGGTTCCGACGTGGCCGGCATCCGCACCAAGGCCGAGCGCGATGGTGACGGCCCCGATGCGGGGTGGATCATCAACGGCCAGAAGGTCTGGACCTCGGGCGCGCATTATTGCGATTACGGCATCGTCATCACCCGCACCGATCCCAATGTGCCCAAGCATGCCGGCCTTACCATGTTCTTCCTCGACATGAAGGCGCCGGGCGTCGAGGTGCGGCCGATCCGGCAGATCTCGGGCGGCGCCAACTTCAACGAAGTCTTTTTCACCAATGTGCGCATTTCCGACAATCAGCGCCTCGGCAAGGTCGGCGAGGGCTGGAAGGCGGCCCTCACGACGCTGATGAACGAGAGGTTGGCGGTCGGCCTGCCCTCGGGCGGCCTCGATATCGACGAGCTGATGGAGCTGGCGCGCGAAACGGAGCTTGAGGACGGCCCCGCGATCAAGAACCAGCAGGTGCGGGGCAAGATCGCCGAGTGGTACGTCCAGCAGCAGGGCCTGAAGCTGACGCGCTATCGCTCGCTCACGGCGCTGTCCAAGGGCCAGACGCCGGGGCCTGAATCCTCGATCATCAAGATCGTGGCGGCGCCCAAGATGCAGGACATGGGCGCCTTCGCCATGGAGTTGATGGGCCATGGCGGCATCATGAAGGAAGACGTGCCGCACGCGGCCGGCTTCCAGGCGCAATGGATCGGCGGCGCCGGCTTCCGTATCGCCGGCGGCACCGATGAGATCCTGCGCAACATTGTGGCCGAGCGGGTGCTGGGTTTGCCGGCGGATGTCCGCGTCGACAAGGACATTCCGTTCAACCAGCTCGGAAAGAAGTAGCACCATGAACCGGCTCGACGGCAAGGTGGCGTTTCTGAGTGGCGCGGCGCGGGGCATTGGTGGCGCGACAGCCAAGCTGATGGCGAGTGTCGGGGCCAAGGTGGCGATCGGCGACGTACTCGATGAGCGCGGTCGCCAGACCGCGAAGGAGATCGGCGAGAGCGCGATCTACGTGCATCTCGACGTCACCAGCGAGGCAAGTTGGGCCGAGGCCATGGACGCCACGGTGCGGAAGTTCGGCAAGATCGACGTGCTGGTGAACAACGCCGGTATCTTCAACGGCAAGGGCGTCGAGGACGCCTCGCTCGACGACTGGCACAAGCTGGTCGCCGTGAACCTGACCGGCGTCGTGCTGGGCACCCGCGCAGCGTTGCCGCATCTCAAGAAGACCAAGGGCAATATCGTCAATCTTGCCTCGATCGCGGGCCTCGTCGGCTCGCAACTCGATCCGCTCTATTCCCTGACCAAGGGCGGCGTGACCCTGTTCACCAAGTCGACGGCGCTGGAGTTCGGCCGAAAGGGCTATGGCATCCGGGTCAACTCGATCCATCCCGGGCTGATCGAGACCGACATGGGCGAGAAGACGTTCGTGATGCGCGCCCAGCAACAAGGCACCAACGACACGGAAAAGGCGCGCCAAGCCACGCTCGGCCTGCATCCGATCGGCCGGCTGGGCGTCGCCGACGACATCGCCAAGGGCATTGTGTTCCTGGCGTCCGACGATGCGAGCTTCATGACCGGCGCCGGTCTGGTGGTCGACGGCGGCTGGACCGCCCACTAGCTGGACCGCCCGCTAGGCGTCAGAAGATCCCGGCGGCGAGGCCTGCCGCCAGGGCGGCACCCAGTTCCTCGACCTGTTGCACGAAGGCCGGTTGCCAGGGGCCCTTGCAGATCAGGGGTTCCTGTACAGCCCGCCAACGCAGGCCGGTGGTGATGGTCTCGACGCCGCGTCGTGTGCCGGTGCCGTCGCTGCCGGCGCGGATATAAAGCGCGTAGGGCAGGCCTTGCGTCTTCTCCAGGCAGGGATTGTAGCTGCGGTCGAAGAAGTCCTTCAGCGCACCGCTCATGTAGCCGAGGTTTTCCGTGGTGCCGAGGAGGATGGCCTGGGCCGCCAGCACATCGTCGGGGCCAGCTTCGAGCGGGGCGATCACACGCACCTCGATACCCGTTTCGCCCAGCGCACCGCGTTCCGCCGCCTCGCGCAACGCACGGGTGTTGTCGGAGGGAGCATGTGCCACGATCAGAAGCCGCTTCGTCATAATCAGGTTCTAACATGATCAAGAAACTGCTGATCGCCAATCGCGGCGAAATCGCCATTCGCATTGCCCAGGCCGCCGCCGAACTCGGCATCGCCACGGTCGCGGTCTATTCCGAGGACGACGCGACCTCGCTGCATACGAAGCGGACCGACGAGGCAAAGGCGCTCAAGGGACGGGGCGCTGCCGCCTATCTCGATATCGCCGGCGTGATCGCTGTAGCCCGCGAGGCAGGCTGCGACGCCATTCATCCGGGCTACGGCTTCCTGTCGGAGAATGCCAATTTCGCCGAGGCTTGCATCGATGCCGGAATCGCCTTTGTCGGCCCGACTCCAGGGCATCTGAAGCTGTTCGGCGACAAGGCGTTGGCGCGTGCGCATGCCGGCAAGAACAGGGCGCCGGTGCTGTCGGGGACCGATGGCGCCACCGACGTGGCGGGCGTGAAGGCTTTCTTCGCCAAGCACGGCAAGTCGGGCATCGTCATCAAAGCCATCGCCGGCGGCGGCGGGCGCGGCATGCGCATCGTCACGAACGAAGGCGAAATCGCCGAGGCCTTTGCGCGCGCCTCGGCCGAGGCCAGGTCGGCCTTCGGCAACGGCGATCTCTATGCCGAGCGCCTGATCGTCCGCGCGCGCCATATCGAGGTGCAGATCGTCGGCGACGGCAAGGGCGGGATCGTGGCGCTGGGCGAGCGCGAATGCACGATCCAGCGCCGCAGCCAGAAGATCGTCGAGCTGGCGCCCAGTCCCAATCTCGCCGCCGCGATGCGCGCAAAGATCGTCGAGGCGGCGGTTGGCATGGCACGGGCCGTGAACTACCGCAGTCTCGGCACCTTCGAGTTCCTGGTCGACGATGCGTCGTCGGATTTCTTCTGCTTCATCGAGGCCAATCCGCGCCTGCAGGTCGAGCACACCGTGACCGAGGAAGTCTGGGGAGTCGATCTGGTCAAGGTGCAGCTGCGCCTGGCCGGCGGCGCCTCGCTCGACGAGGTCGGTATCAAGGAAGCGTCGCCGCGCGGCCACGCCATCCAGTTGCGCGTCAATATGGAGACCATGACGGCCGACGGCTCGGCCAAGCCGGGCGGCGGCACGCTCACGGTGTTCGAGCCGCCCTCGGGCCCGGGCGTGCGCGTCGATACCTATGGCTATGCCGGCTATCGCACCAATCCCAATTTCGACTCGCTGCTGGCCAAGGTCATCGTGCATTCGCCGTCGCCCGATTTCGGCGATGCGCTGGCGCGGGCCGAGCGGGCGCTGGCGGCCTTCCGGCTCGAGGGTGCGCCCTCCAACATCGCCTTCCTGCGCGCGCTACTGGCCCATGCCGATTTCCGTGCCGACCGCGTCCATACGCGCTTTGTCGACGACCATGCCAGGGAACTCGTCGA
This sequence comes from Reyranellales bacterium, assembly GCA_038224985.1. Taxonomy (GTDB): domain Bacteria; phylum Pseudomonadota; class Alphaproteobacteria; order Reyranellales; family Reyranellaceae; genus Reyranella. Next base: position 54 of record JBBRFD010000025.1, on the reverse strand, counting down.
GGCAGCAGCCAAGCCGCAACTTGGCCTCTACTTCCAGGCTGTCGCGGCTGCCGC
>JBBRFD010000024.1:0-38340 GCA_038224985.1 Reyranellales bacterium | reverse complement strand
CGCCGCCCTCACCACCGACATGGCGCCGACGACGGTGGCCTTCGCCGCCGAAATCCTGTCAGGCGGCGACATCTCCGCGTCGATCTCGACCCGCGTCGAGATTCCCAAGCGCGGCAAGTCGATCGTCTTCCTGCGCGGCGTCATCGAACAGAGCGGCCGCAAGCTGCTGTCCTATTCGGCAACGATGATGCTGCAGCCGAAGGCCTAAGCGCCGACCTGTTGGGCGACGCGTTCGACCTCACTGGCAAAGACGTCGCCGAAGCCGCGCACGCCTTGCAAATCATTGGCCTTGGCTGCCTTCTCGACGGCTTCGGCGATGGCGCGCAGGGCCGTGGCGCCGATCATGCCGGAAGCGCCCTTCAGGCGATGAGCGGCCCGCGCGATGACGGTCAAATCGTCGGTGCCGGCGATTTCCTGCTCGGCGACGCGCGCGGTGTCGAGAAACTCGCGCTCGACCTCGGCCAAGGTGGCGGGATCGTCGCCGAAGAGTTCGACGAGCTTGGTGCGGTCATAGGCTTGATGGGCGTAAGCGTCGCTCACGCCGCGCGGTCCACGCGCTTGGCCTTGAGCCAGACATCGAGCACCGCCTTGAGCTGGTCGATGCCCACCGGCTTGGTGAGAAAGCCGTCCATGCCGACGGCGTGGCTCTTCTGTTCCTGGTCTTCCTGGGCGCTGGCGGTCACGGCGAGGATCGGCGTGCGCGGGCGGCGCTCGGCCCGTTCGGTCTCGCGGATGCAGCGCGCCAGTTCGAAGCCGTCCATGATCGGCATCTGCAGGTCGGCCAGCACGAGGTCGAAGCCGCCCCTCTTCCACATCGCCAGGGCTTCCACGCCACCGGCCGCCGTGGCGGTGGTGGCGCCGGCCAGTTCGAGCTGGCGCGCCAGGATCTTGCGGTTGACCGCATTGTCGTCGACCACCAGCACGCGGCCGGAAACACGGTCCGGCACCGGCCGGGCGACAGGCTCGGCCGAGGCCGCGGCGACTCGGCCGGCGGCGCGGGCGACGCCGCGAATGATGGGGTCGCGCCGCCAGGGCCGGGCGATGCCGGTCACGGCCAGTCCGCCACCAGGCGCCGCCGGTCCGTCGAACAGGGCGACGTAGCCCCTGACAGCGTCGGGACCGATGATGTGAATGCCGAGCGCCGAGGTGAGCGGTGGCGCCAGGCCCACGGTGGCGCCGGCATCGACGAGATAGCGCACCACGGCGCGCGCCTCCGCCCGTTCGGGCAGGGCCACGGTGAGCATCAGCCCGCGCAGGGCAAGATCGGGCGCGGGACCCGTGGCGCGGCCGGCATCCTCGACCGAGACATCGACGATGAAGGTCGAGCCGCGCTCGGGCTCGCTTTCGATGCGCACGCTGCCGCGCATCGCCTCGGCGAGGCGGCGCACGATCGAGAGGCCGAGGCCGGTGCCGCCGAAGCGGCGCGTCATGGTGCTGTCGGCCTGCACGAACGGCTGGAACAGCCGCTCGCGCTGCTCCGTCGTGAGACCGATGCCGGAATCCTCGACGCGGATGCGCAGCGGAACCTCCCCGCGCGGCGCCTCGGGGCCACGCTCCAGCCAGACCCGCACGTAGCCGGCCTCGGTGAACTTCACGGCATTGCCGATCAGGTTGAACAGGATCTGTTGCAGGCGGATGGGATCGCCGATCACCCGGTCGGGCACGCCCGATCCGAGGAAGGCGCTGAGCTTCAGGCCCTTGGCGGCGGCCTGCTGGGCCAGCGCCTCGGCCGCGCCCTCGATCACCTCCAAGGGTGACAGCTCGATCTTCTCGAGGTCGAGGCGGCCGGCCTCGATTTTGGAGAAGTCGAGAATGTCGTCGATGATCTTGAGCAGCGCCGAGGCCGAGTAGCGTACGGTGCCCAGCGCATCGCGCTGCTCGAGCGTGAGCGGCGTGCGGTCGAGCACGTCGATCATGCCGAGCACGCCGTTCATCGGCGTCCGGATCTCGTGGCTCATGGTGGCGAGGAAAGTCGACTTGGCCTGGTTGGCGTTTTCCGCCTCGCTCTGGGCGCCCAGCGCCGTGTCGCGGGCGTTGCGCGCCTCGTCGAGGGCGAGCTGCAGGCGGCGGGCCAGTTCCTGCTTCTGGTAGGCCAGCGCGATATTGTCATACTGCCAGCGATGGACGTCGCGGACATAGGTCATCAGATGGCCGACATAGGCGCCGCCGGCGATGCCGACGAGCTGGTAGAACGGATCGGCGCTGGTCAGCAGCACCAGCAGCAGCGGCGCCGTCGTCGAGACGGCGAAGGTATAGAAGGTCGGCGGATGGGCCGAGCGGATCGGCACCGCCGTGGTGATGGTGGCCAGCAGCACGAGGCCGAGCAGCATGCGCTGCAGCTCGTATTCCTGCGACGCCAGCAGGAAGCCCGCCACGCCCCAGCACGAACCCGCGAGCAGCGACAGGCCGGCGAACCACCAGCCCCAGCGCACGACTTCGGCGTCGGAGGGATTGGCGCGGGTGAAATTGCGGCGCAGCAGGTCGAAGCCCAGCGTGACCGCGATATGGGCAATGAAGGGTACCAGCAGTTCGGTGAGTTCGATCTGGCGCCAGTAGATGGCGGCGATCACCGGCCACAGGACGAAGGAGAAATAGCGCGACTGCCGCGAACCATCGAACAGACGGCGGATCAACTCGGCACGGACGAAGGCTTCCTGGCGGGCCATGCTGACAGCCTCGAGGCGGCCGGGCATGAGTCCGGGAACAGGCGCCGGACCGGGCTTGGACGTCACGTCATCGGCGCTCGGCAACGACATCGCCTTAAATCCCTGAAAACGAAGGGCAGTTTACCGTTACGGGAAAGTCCTCACGAGCCCACACGCCTGCATTACCCCTGCCAAGTCCTTGGAAAACAATGGATCGCCGGCTTCTGACCGCCATCGTAATTATTGTATCAAAAGTATCAAGATAGAGCTATAATTCATTGAGAAAGCTTGTAATTTCTGCCACGCAACCCATCAAATATCGAGATCGGCCCCCCATGCAGCAGCCATCCATTTTGTTGGTCGAAGACGATGCGTTCCAGCGCAAGGCCGCTGAAACCTACCTGATGAACCACGACCTGAAAGTCATCGGCGTGGAAAATGGCACCCAGATGCGCCGCCAGGTGTCGCGCGCCATGCCCGACCTCGTCCTGCTCGACGTCCAGCTGCCCGGCCAGGAAGACGGCTTCGCGCTGGCCCGCTGGCTGCGCGAGAACAGCGCCAAGGTCGGCATCATCATGCTCACCGCCGCCGGCGATTCGGTCGACAAGGTGCTGGGCCTCGAAAGCGGCGCCGACGACTATGTCGCCAAGCCGTACGAGCCGCGCGAGCTCCTGGCGCGCTGCAAGAGCGTGCTGCGCCGTTCCTCGGCGAAGAGCACCCCGTCCCGCCTCGAGCGCGTCCGCATGGGCAGCCATATGCTCGATCTCACCAAGCGCGAGCTGCGCGACGGCGAACAGAACGAAGTGGCGGTGACCGCCGGCGAATTCGACATCCTGAAGATCTTCGCCGAGAACCCCAACCGGCCGCTGAGCCGCGACTGGCTGCTGGAAACCACCAGCCACCGCAGCCGCGACCCCTTCGACCGCGCCATCGACCTCAGGATCACCCGCATCCGCCGCAAGATCGAACCCGATGCCAGCAAGCCGACCGTCATTCGCACCGTGCGCGGCGTCGGCTATATGTTCGTCCCGCCCGCGGAATAGGCTAGAAGGGCGGCCCGGGAGCCCCATGGGGGCAAGCTGGGGGCCCGTAGTTCAGCGGTTAGAACGAGCCGCTCATAACGGTTATGTCGCAGGTTCGAATCCTGCCGGGCCTACCAACCCCTCGCTCCTTCGTCTTGCTCCCGGATTTCGCACGCCGTTTCCGGGCGGCAAACAGTTGAGGTGTCTTTCGCGTGGAATGATACAAAGCCTCATGATCGAAAGACGCCTCCTCCTCGCCGCCGCCGCGACCACCTTCCTCGGTGGCCGCTCCGCCATCGCCCAGACCGGCGCCGCAAGCGCCTGGCCCAGCCGCCCGTTGCGTTTCGTCGTGGGCTTCTCGGCCGGGTCGACGCCGGACCTCATCGCCCGCACCCTCGCCGAGCCGCTCGGTGCGCAACTCGGCCAGCCCGTCGTCGTCGAGAACAAGCCGGGCGCCAGCGGCAATATCGCAGCCGATCTCGTGGCCAAGGCCAAGGACGACCACACCGTCGGTGTCATGATCAACGTCAACCTCACCATCGCCAAACTCCTCAATCCGGCGGTCAATTTCGATCCGCGCCGCGACTTGGCGCCCATCTGCCTGGTCGGCACGGGCCCGCTGATCATCACGCTCGGCCCGAAGTGGAAGGACAAGGCGACGCTCGACGGCCTGCGCGCGGCGGGCGACAAGCTGAACTACGGCTCGGTCGGCATCGGCTCGATGGCCCATCTCGGCATGGAGCTGTTGAGCGCACGGCTCGGCATCAAACCGACGCATGCCCCCTATCCCGGCAATCCGCAGGTCGTCCAGGCGCTGTCCAACGACGAGATTGACGTCGGGCTTCTACCGGCGGGCATCGCCATGCCGCAGGTGCGGGCCGGCAAGGTCGTGGCCCTGGCCGTCGCCGCCAGCCAGCGCAGCGCGCTGGCGCCCGGTGTGCCGTCGCTGGCCGATCTCGGCGTCAAGGATCTCGACGTTCAGATCTGGGTCGGTGTCGCCGTTGCCGCGTCGATGCCGGAAGCCAATCGCAAGAAGCTGGAAACACTGCTGGTCGAGGCGATCCGCAAGCCCGAGGTCGTCCAGCAGCTGGTCACCCAGGGCTGGGACGTGGCCGCCTTGCCGGCCGACGCCTTCGTGCGCCGTCTCGAGGCCGAGACCTCGATGCTGGGCGCGATCATCGAGAAGCAGAACATCAAGGCCAACTGACCGGTCATGGAGACCTACGATGTCGCGGTGGTTGGCGGCGGCAGCGCCGGTGTCGCGGCGGCCGTTGCGGCCACCCGCTGCGGCGCGCGCACCGTCCTGATCGAACGCGCGGGCTGCCTGGGCGGCGCCTCCACTTTGCGCAATGTGCTCACCTATTGCGGCCTCTACACGCTGGGCGAGACGCCGCGTCAGGCCGTCCGGGGCGTGGCCGACGATGTGCTGCGGGGATTGCGGAAGCTCGGCGCCGTAACCGGCCCGCAACGCCATCGCGGCGTCTTCGTCGTGTTCGATCCGGAAGCCGCGAAGCGCGTCCTCGATGAGCTGTGTCACGCCGCAGGAGTCGACGTCTTGCTGCAGGCCTTCGTTACCGGCGCCAACCGCGCCAGCGATCGCTTGACCGGGATCGCCTATCACGATCATGCCGGTGCTCATCGTATTGCCGCGAAGGCCTTTGTCGATGCCAGCGGCGAAGGCGATCTTGCCTGGCTCGGCGGCGCGGCGACGCGCTACGGCAACGATGGCGCCGTCAACCTCGGCACCCTCGCTACGCGCTTCGGCGGCATCCCGGCGGACGTCACGATCACCGCGGACCAGCTCGCCGGCGCGATCCAGGCGGCGCGCGCGGCGGGCAAGGGACCGTTCAGCAAGGACCGCAGCGTCGTCACGCGCCTGCCGCTCTCCGGCGACGTCGTCTGTTACCTTGCCTCCGAAGACTATGACCCGCGCGACACCAAGAGCCTGAGCGCCGCCGAACGGCGCGGCCGCGAGCAAGCCTGGGCCTATCTCGACGTGATCCGCACCCTGCCCGGCTGCGCAGGCGCCTATCTGGCTGCCACCGGCCCCGAGTTCGGCACACGCGAGTCGCGCCACATCGATGCCCAGCGGCAACTCACCTGGCACGACATCGTCGAGGGCAAGAAGATGCCCGATAGCATCGCGCTGGGTGCCTGGGGCGTCGAATGGCACGACCGCCGGACCTTCGAAAGCACCTTCGTCTATCCACCGGACAAAGGCTGCTACGAGATCCCGCTGGGCTGCCTGATCAGCGTCGACACGCCCAATCTCTTCGCCGCCGGCCGCGTCGTCGATGCCGACCGGCAATCCGGCGCCAGTGTCCGTGTCATGGGCACTGCCTTCGCGACGGGACAGGCGGCGGGCGTCGCCGCGGCTATTTTTGCAGAGACAGGTGCTGCGGATGCACAGGCGGTGCGGCGCATCCTCGTCGGGCAAGGTGCGCTGATCGACGCCGATGCGCTGCGCTGACCGCGCTAAGCGTCTCGCCCGCCTTCAGGCCGTGGCGACTCTTCTCCCAGAGCGGGCCGGGTTCGCCCTCCCCGTCAGCGCGGGCAAAGGTCGCCCTGGTCTTCGACATGCGGTCGGCCAGATCCTGAGCCTTCGGTTTGCGATGCGCTTCACCGATCACGGAGAGCGTGTCGAAGACGAAGGGCATCTCGACCGAGTGCGGCGCCTTCACGTTTCTTCGTATTTTGCCGAAATTCTCGATCCGATCGGATAGCCCTGCAAGCCCGGAGTGCGAGCGGCCGGCCTGCCCCTACTTGCGCTTGGCGCGGTCGATCGCCGCCGTGATCAAGCTGCGGGCCTCGTCGACATCGCCCCAGCCCATCAGCTTCACCCATTTGCCGGGCTCAAGGTCCTTGTAGTGGACGAAGAAGTGCTCGATCTGCTGGCGGGTGATCTCTGGCAGGTCGGTGAAGGTCTTCACATGGACATAGCGCTTGGTGATGCGCGACGAGGGCACGGCAATGATCTTCTCGTCGCCGCCGCCGTCGTCTTCCATGCGCAGCACGCCGATCGGCCGCACGTTCATGACGGCGCCGGCGATGATGGGACGGGTATTGGCCACCAGCACGTCGATCGGGTCGCCATCGTCGGACAGCGTATGCGGCACGAAGCCGTAATTCCCGGGATAGCGCATCGGCGTGTAGAGAAAGCGGTCGACGACCAGGGTACCGGCCGCCTTGTCCATCTCGTACTTGATCGGCTCGCCGCCGATCGGGACCTCGATGATGGTGTTCACGTCCTCGGGCGGCTCGTAGCCGATCTTAATGGCGTCAATGTTCATGAATCGATTCTGACCGATTTCGAGGGCCGCGGTCAAAAAGAAACCAGTCAAAAAGAAACCGGCCGCCCTTTCGGAGCGGCCGGTTCCTTCAGTCCGGACGACAGTACTAGTCGTCCTTGTAGATATCGCGATCCTTGGTCTCGGGCATGAAGAGCAGACCGATGACGAAGGTCATGCCGGCAATGGCGATCGGGTACCACAGGCCGGAGTAGATGTTGCCGGTCGCCGCCACGACAGCGAAGATGGTCGGCGGCAGGAAGCCACCGAACCAGCCGTTGCCGATGTGATACGGCAGCGACATGCCGGAGTAGCGGATGCGGGTCGGGAAGAGCTCGACCAGCAGGGCGGCGATCGGGCCGTAGACCATCGTCACGTAGAGGACGAGGATCGTCAGGATCAGGATCACCACCGGCGTATTGACCTTGGTCTTGTCCGCAGAAGCCGGGTAGCCGGCGGCGCGGATGGCGGCGGTCGCCTCGTCTGTGAAGGCCTTGTCCTTGGCCGCGGCTTCGGCTGCCGGAGTCTTGCCCTTGTCGAAGGAGGTGATGAACTTGTCACCGACCTTCATCGTGGCCAGCGTGCCGGCCGGAGCCGCCACGTTGGAGTAGTTCACCGAGTTGCGCGCCAGGAACGACTTAACGATGTCGCATGACGAGGTGAAGCTCGCCGTGCCCGTCGGGTTGAACTGGAACGAGCATTCCTTCGGGTCGGCGGTCACGACGACCGGCGACTTCTCGAGCGCCTGTTCGAGCACCGGGTTCACCGCATTGGTGAGCGCGCTGAACAGCGGGAAGTAGGTGACGCAGGCAAGCAGGCAGCCCGCGAGGATGATCGGCTTGCGGCCGATCTTGTCGGACAGCCAGCCGAAGAAGATGAAGAACGGCGTGCCGATGGCGAGAGCCGCCGCGATCACGATGTTCGAGGTCGTGGGATCGAGCTTCAGCGTCTGGGTCAGGAAGAACAGGGCGTAAAACTGGCCCGTGTACCAGACGACCGCCTGACCGGCGGTGCCGCCGAACAGCGCGAGGAGAGCGATCTTGGCGTTGTCCCAGCGGCCGAAGGCTTCACGCAACGGCGTCTTGGAGCCCTTGCCCGACGCCTTGATACGGGCGAAGGCCGGCGACTCCTCCAGTTGCAGACGGATCCAGATGGAAACGCCCAGCAGCAGGATGGACAGCAGGAACGGCACGCGCCAGCCCCACTCGGCGAACTGCGCCGGGGTGAGCGAGAGACGCAGGCCCAGCACGACGATCAGCGAGAGGAACAGACCGACGGTGGCCGTCGTCTGAATCCACGACGTGTAGAAGCCACGCCGACCGGCCGGCGCATGCTCGGCGACGTAAGTCGCCGCACCGCCGTACTCGCCGCCCAGCGCCAGGCCCTGGAGCAGGCGGCAGGCGATGAAGAGCACCGGAGCAGCAAAGCCGATCGAGGTATAGCTCGGCAGCAGACCGACCACGAAGGTCGCCACGCCCATGATGGTCATGGTGACGAGGAATGTGTACTTGCGGCCGATAAGGTCGCCCAGGCTGCCGAAGAACAGCGCGCCGAAGGGACGAACCGCGAAGCCGGCGGCGAAGCCCAGCAGCGTGAAGATGAAGCCCGCGGTCGGGTTCACGCCGGAGAAGAAGTTGGCAGCGATGTTCGCGGCAAGCGCGCCCGCGAGGTAGAAGTCGTACCATTCGAAGATGGTGCCGACGGACGACGCCAGGATGACCTTGCGGTCTTCCTTGCTCATCGGCCGGTTTCTGTCTTCAGCGGCTGACATGCTCATGGTCTTGGTACTCCCCTTTATTAAGACTTTGATTCAGGACAAGCAGAAGCGCTCGCAAGAGCGCGCAGATGTTGGCTGGTGCAGTGGCACAGGCCCGACGATCGTTTCCCCCGGGGCGCCTTATTGGCGGTCGCCCACTTTTTCTTATTTCTGATACTAAAATTACACGACCGGGCCTGCACAAACAATGCGAGCCGCCCCCCTACCTTGGTCGAAGCCATCCGTTGACCGTGCCGTGGCACTGCGGCCAAGGTGCAGTATGGCCGCCGACGCCCCCTCCGATCCGCGCACCTTCCTGGTCGCCGACGACCATCCGATGGTGCGCGACGCCTTGGCCTCCGCGCTGACCCAGGCCTTCCCCGGCGCCCGTGTCGTCATGGCCGGCACGCGCGCCGAGGCCGGGACCGAACTCGACAAGCAACCCGAGGTCGACGCCCTGCTGCTTGACCTCGACATGCCGGGCATGGATGGCCTGACCGGGCTTGCCCTGTTGCGCGCCGAGCATCCGACCGTGCCCATCATCGTGGTTTCGGCCGCCCGCGAGGCCACCGTGGCCCGCCGCGCCTACGACCTCGGCGCCTCGGCCTATATCGACAAATCGGCCTCGCTGGAGGAGATCGCAGGCACCGTCCGCGCCGTGCTCGCGGGCGAGATCTTCGCCCCGCTGGAAGCCAGCCCCGCCGATTCCTTCGCCCAGCGCGCCCATCAGCTCACGCCGCAGCAATGGCGCGTGCTGGCGCTGATGGTGCAGGGCGATCAGAACAAGCAGATCGCCCACAAGCTCGGCGTCGGTGAAGCCACCGTGAAGGCGCATGTGACGGTGATCCTGCGCAAGCTGGGCGTCCGCTCGCGCACCCAGGCGGTCATCGAGGCCCGCGACCTCGCCTTGCCGACACTCTCAGGCTGACACGACACCCGGCTGGCGCACGCGCAACAGCGCGCGCAGCGACGCCGGCTTCACCGGCTTGTGCAGCAACTCGACCTGACGTGCCCGGGCGCGCAGACGCAGCATGGGATCGCGATCGGCGGTGACGAGGGCGGCCGGCACGGCGCGGCCCCAGGCCAGGCGCAGCGCTTCGACGACCTCGAGCCCGTCAGGCCCTTCGTCGAGATGCAAATCGGCCAGTATGAGATCGGGCAGACGTCCGGCCCGCGCGATCTCGGCCCGCGCTTCGGCTTCGGACGCCGCCGTGACAACGCGACAGCCCCAGCCACTTAACAGCGCCTGCATCGCCTCTCGCACGCGCGCCTCGTTGTCGATACAGAGGACAAAGCTCTCGCTCTCGACGGCCGGGATCGGCTGCAGCACCGGCGGCACGATGGCGGCGGCCACGACAGCCGGCACCTGGGGCACGGTGACGGAGAAGGTCGAACCTCGCCCCGGCGCCGAGGCGATGGCGACCGGCAGATCGAGCATGCGGGCGACGCGCTCGACGATGGCGAGGCCGAGCCCCAGCCCGCGCTCCTCGCGCGGCGCATTGTCCTCCGGCTGCAGGCGCACAAACTCGTCGAAGATGAGGGTGTGCTTGTCGGCGGCGATGCCCGGCCCATTGTCCTTCACTTCGATGCGCAACCCGTCTCCTCCGTTATGGCCACCGCGCCGGCAGCCGAGCAGCACGCGTTGCGGCCGGCCTTCGCTGCGGCCATAGCGCAGCGCGTTGGACAGCAAATTCTGCAGGATGCGGCGCAGGAAGGCGGGGTCGGTCGAGACGAAAGCCCGGGTCGGCATCACCGACAGCTCGACGCCGCGCCGCGCCGCCACCGGCGCGAAGGCGGTGGCCAGCGACTCGAACATCGGCTGCAGGGCGAAGGCTCTCTTCTCCGGCTTGAAGGCACCGGCGTCGAGCTTGGAGATGTCGAGCAGGGCGTCGAGCAGCGATTCGACGGCGCCGAGGCTGGCGTCGATCTTGCCGCCGAGATCGTTCTTCGGATCGCGGTCGACCAGCGCCGCCGTGAACAGCCGCGCCGCATGAAGCGGCTGCAGCAGGTCGTGGCTGGCGGCGGCGATGAAACGCGTCTTGCCGAGATTGGCCGCCTCGGCCTCGGCGCGGCTCGCTTCGAGCTCGGCCGTGCGCTCGACCACGCGCTGCTCCAGCGTCTCCTTCGACTGGCGCAGCTGACGGTCGCTGTCGTGCAGCGCCTCGGCGGTGCGCACACGCGCCGTCACGTCGTTGCAGGTGGCGACGAAGCCGCCGGTCGGCAGCGGATCGAGACGCAATTCGACGACGCGGCCGTCCTCCGTGGCAACCTCGTGGGTCTGCGCCGCCTCGGGACGCTTCAGCAGCGGATGGTCGAGCGCCAGCAGCGTGGCGAAGCGGTCGTTGGAAATCTCCAGCCGGCCCTCGCCATCGAAGGCGGCGATGCCCATGCCGACATGGTCGAGCGTATTGCGCAGGATTTCGTAGTTGTAACGGATGGCCTGCGAGGCCTCGTCGATGATGGCGCGCGCCGTTCCCGGCAGGATGAGGCGGCGGCGGCCGAAGGCGGCCACGATGACGCGTGCCGAAGCGGCACCCAGCGTGCCCGACAGCACGCGCTCGGCCCGTGCCAGCGCCGCATCGACCGAGAGCGGCCCGTCGGCGAAAGTGCGCAGCGCGCGTTCGGGGCCAACAAAGCGCGCCACGAGATCGCGCAACTCATCGAGCCGCGCGGCATCGACCGGCGTCTGCTGCGGTGTCTGCTCGGGTTCCGCGCCGAGCACGAAAGCATCGGCCTGTGCCGTGTCGAGGGTTGCCGCGCGCGTCAGCCGCGAAACGACGACGAGCAGCAGTGTATTGACCAGGATGCCGACCACGAAGCCCTGCCCCACCGGATCGAGTTCGGCGAGGAAGGATGGCAGGTAGGGCTGCAGCGGCGCGATCTGGCCGCTGCCGGCGGTCTGGCGCAGGGTCGGCAGCAGCAGCGCATAGAGCCAGACGACGAAGCCACCGCCCAGGCCGGCAACGACGCCATAGCGATTACCGCCACGCCAGTAGAGGCCCAGCAAAAGGCCCGGCGCGAAGTTCGCGACCGCGCAAAAGCTGATCATGCCGATCGAGGCGAGCGGCAGGTATCCCGAGATGATGCGCTCGTAGGCATAGCCCGCCATGAGGATGAGCACGACCGTGGCGCGGCGCACGAAGACGACCATCGGCCCCAGCACGCGCTCGCCTCCCGCCTGCCGGCGCAGCACGTAAGGCAGCACCAGCTCGTTGCCGATCATGCCGGAGAGCGCCATGCAGGCCACGATCACCATCGAGGTCGCGGCCGACAACCCGCCGATGAAGACGAAGGCCGAGAGCCAGCCTGCGCCATGTGTCAACGGCAACTGCAGCACATAGAGATCGGGGCTGGTGCCGTTGCCCAGCAGCAGCGCGCCGGCCGCCGCGATCGGCACGACGAAGAGATTGATCAGCACCAGGTAGATCGGAAACATCCAGCGCGCCGTCTTGAGGCTGGCCGGATGGCCGTGCTCGACCACGGCGACATGGAACTGGCGCGGCAGGCAGAGGAAGGCCATGGCCGAGAGCAGCGAAGTCACGATCCAGGTGAGCGGCGAGCCTTCGCGGGTGATGCGCTCGGCCACCTGGGGCACCTCCGCCACGCGGGCCATCAGGTCGGACGGTCCGTCGAACAGCACGAAGAGCACGAAGGGTCCGACCGCCAGCAGGGCCAGCAGCTTCACGACGGACTCGAAGGCGATGGCCAGCATCATGCCGCGATGCTGCTCGGAGGCCTGCACGTTGCGCACGCCGAACAGGATGGTGAAGACCGCCATCAGGGCGGCCACGATCAGCGAGGTATCGGTGCGCACCACGCCCTCGGGCCACGGCCACGGCTCGGCGATGGTGCGGAAGGAAGACGATACCGCCTGGAGTTGCAGCGCGATATAGGGCAGCACGCCCACGGTCGCGAACAGCGTGGCGGTGACGCCGACGGCGCGGCTCTTGCCGTAGCGCGAGGCGAGGAAGTCGGCGATCGAGGTGACGTTATGCTGCTTGGCCAGCCGTACCATCTTGCGCAGGATCGGGTAGCCCGCCGTCACCATCAGCGCCGGGCCGGTCTAGATCAGGATGAAATCGATGCCGCTGGTCGCCGCCCGGCCGACCGCGCCATAGAAGGTCCACGAGGTGCAGTAGATCGCCAGCGACAGGCCATAGACCGCCGGCGCCATCGAGCTGACCGACCAACCCCGCGCATAGCGGTCGCCCAGCCAGGCCACGCCGAAAAGCAGTCCCAGATAGGCGAGCGACAGCGCAAGAACGGTCGGTTCGGCAAGCATTGGGCGCATTGAACCCAAAGGACCGGCTCGCTACAAGGCTGCCCATGGCTTCTTACCAATATACCTACGTAATGAAGGGTCTGAACAAGACCTTCCCCGGCGGCAAGCAGGTCCTGAAGGACATCTGGCTGTCCTTCCTGCCCGGCGCGAAAATCGGCGTCCTCGGCCTCAACGGCTCGGGCAAATCGACCCTGCTCAAGGTCATGTCCGGGCAGGACGACAATTTCACCGGCGAGGCCTGGGCGGCCGAAGGCGTAAAGGTCGGCTTCCTGCAGCAGGAGCCGCCGCTCAACGAGACCAAGGACGTGCTGGGCAACGTCATGGAAGGCGCCGGCAAGATGGCCGAGATGCTGACCCGTTTCGAGGAGGTCTCGAATGCCTTCTCCGATCCCGATGCCGACATGGACAAGCTGATCGCCGAGCAGGCCGAACTGCAGGAGAAGATCGACGCCGGCAACGGCTGGGACCTCGGCCGCTCGGTCGAGATCGCCATGGACGCGTTGCGCTGCCCGCCGGGCGATGTGCCCGTGACCAACCTGTCGGGCGGCGAGCGCCGCCGTGTCGCCCTCTGCCGCCTGCTGCTCAGCAACCCCGACATGCTGCTGCTCGACGAGCCGACCAACCATCTCGACGCCGAGTCGGTGGCTTGGCTGGAACGCCATCTCGGCGAATTCCCCGGCACGGTCGTGGCGGTCACCCACGATCGCTATTTCCTCGACAATGTCGCCGGCTGGATCCTCGAACTCGACCGCGGCGCCGGCATTCCCTGGGAAGGCAATTATTCGTCCTGGCTGAAGCAGAAGGACAAGCGCCTCGAACTGGAAGAGAAGACCGTCGACGCCCGCCGCCGCACCATGCAGCGCGAGCTCGAATGGATGGGCCAGAGCGCGCAGGCGCGGCGCACCAAGAGCAAGGCGCGAATCGCTGCCTATGAGCAGATGGTCGAGGAGGACAAGCAGGAGACCCTCGACAAGGCGCAGATCGTCATCCCGGCCGGCCCGCGTCTGGGCGATCACGTCATCACCGCCGACAAGGTCTCCAAGGGCTTCGCCGACCGCCTGCTGATCGACAACTTGAGCTTCAACCTGCCGCCCGGCGGCATCGTCGGCGTCATCGGCCCCAACGGCGCCGGCAAGACGACGCTGTTCAAGATGATCACCGGCCAGGACAAGCCCGACTCGGGCACGTTCACGGTCGGACCGTCGGTCAAGCTGGGCTACGTCGACCAGAGCCGCGAGACGCTCGATCCCAACAAGACCGTGTGGGAAGAACTCTCGGGCGGCCTCGACATCATCAAGCTGGGCAGCCGCGAGATTTCGAGCCGGGCCTATTGCGGCTCGTTCAACTTCAAGGGTGGCGACCAGCAGAAGAAGGTCGGCCAGCTCTCGGGCGGCGAGCGCAACCGCGTCAACCTGGCCAAGATGCTGAAATCAGGCGCCAACGTCCTGCTGCTCGACGAGCCGACCAACGATCTCGACGTCGACACGTTGCGCGCGCTGGAAGAAGCGCTGGTCGAGTTCGCCGGCTGCGCCGTCATCATTTCGCATGACCGCTGGTTCCTCGACCGCATCGCCACCCATATGCTGGCCTTCGAGGGCGACAGCCACGTCGAGTGGTTCGAGGGCAACTACGAGGATTACGAGAAGGACAAGAAGCGCCGCATGGGCGCCGACGCCGACCAGCCGCACCGCATTCGGTACAAGCCGCTGGTGCGCACCTAGACCGGACGAGCGCACGCCCTCCGGCAACTGTTTCCGCAGCTCGTTGAAGAAGACAGCCGGCGCAGCCCCTGTGCCGACTGTTTCGCGTTGGGGTGAAATTCGACATAGTCATGCGGCAACAGAACGAATTAGGGAGCGCCAAATGAAAGTCGGAGTCTTCGCCACGTTCATGTCGCCCCAGGCGACGCCGCGGATGGTTCGCGACTTCGGCCGGCGCGCCGAAAGCGCAGGGCTCGATTCGATCTGGATGGGCGAGCATGTCGCCCTCTTCGACAAGAACACCTACGGCTATCCGGGCGCGAAGGACGGACGCATTCCCGTCCCCGACGGCGGCGGCATGCTCGATGTCACGGCGACCTTCGGCTTCCTCGCCGCGGCGACGACGACGCTCCGGCTCGGCACCGGCGTCGCCCTCGTGCCGCAGCGCAACCCGATCTACACGGCCAAGGAGATGTGCACGCTCGACTGGCTGACCGACGGCCGCATCGATTTCGGCATCGGCGTCGGCTGGAACAAGGAAGAGGTCGAGGCCTGCGGCTATCGCTGGGAGGATCGCGGTGCGCGCTGCGACGAGTTCCTCGAGGTCATGCGCCGGTTGTGGACCGAGCCGGTCGTCGACTTCGCCGGCAAGTGGGTGAAATTCGAGACGATGCGGCTCGATCCCAAGCCGATCCAGAAGCCGCATGTGCCGATCATCGTCGGCGGCTATGCCGATGCCGCCTTCCGCCGCGCCGTGAAGTTCGGCGCCGGCTGGTACGGCTTCAATCTCGATCCCGCGCGCACCAAGGGCATGCTCGACAAGCTCGATGCCGCCTTCGAAAAGGCGGGCCGCACGCGCGGCAAGGATTTCGAGATCATCATCACGCCGCCCATGACGATGACGGCCGATTCGCTCAAGGCCTACGCCGACCTCGGTGTCGACCGCCTGGTCATGATGCTGGGCAGCCAGCGGGCCGAAAAGATCGACCAGCGGCTGCCGGAAATCGAGGCGCTGGTGAAGCTGGCGGCGTGAACTGCCGGCGCGAATGTCGGTAAAAGTCACCGCCCCGGGGAGGGTGGGAGAAAAGTGAGAAGAATCGCAAGAAATGCCGATTCCATAAGCATCGGAGGCTTCTCACCGGGGTGAGAAGATCGTGAGAAACCGTATGAGAAACAGGGTCAATAGACCGCAAGGGGGGACCAGGACATGGCGATCTACGAACTCAGGACCTACACGCTCTATGTCGGCAAGATGGGCGAAGCGGTGAAGCTCTATCAGGAGTTCGGCTTCCCGGCGCTCGACAAGGGCGGCTTCGCCAAGAACCTCGTCGGCTATTTCCAGGGCGACACCGGAACGATCAACCAGCTCGTCCATCTGTGGAAGTTCGCCGACGACGCGGCAAGGCGCGCCCATTGGGCGGCCGTCATGGCCGATCCGGCCTTCGTCGACGGCTTCGCCGCCAAATTCCGGCCGCTGGTGATGACGCAGGAAGTGAAGCTGCTCAACGCAGCGCCCTGGGGGCCGCACCCGTAGAGATTACGGGAAGGGAAATTACGGGAAGGCTTGCGCCAGCGCGCGGCGGGCGGCTTGCGCGCCCTCGGCCGCGACCTCGTTGGCGCCGCGTTCCCACTGGGCGGGATTGGGCGCCTCGTAGCTGATGTAGCCGCCGTAGTTCTTGGCGGCGAGCAGCCGGAACAGCTCGGCCCAGCGCACGACGCCCTTACCGGGCGGCAGGCGGTCGACCGGCGGCGCGCTCATCGGCGGCGCATCCGGCACGTCGCTGAATTGCACGTAGAAGATCTCGTCATCGGGCACTTCGGGAAAGCCGGCGCCCGGCCGGCCGCCGCGCTGGAGGTGATAGGCGTCGAGCACGAGGCCGACATTGGTTTTGCCGGCGCGTGCGATGAGGTCGCGCAGGATATCGAGGCTGCTCACCACCGGATGCTGGAACTGGTATTCGAGTGCCAGTTTCAGCCCGAAGCCGGCGGCGATCTCACCGGCGCGGGCGATATTGGCCACCGCCTCTTCGAGGCTCGCGGTACCCGGGCCGATGGCGCTCATGGCCACGCCGCAGTTCAACGCCACGGCGTTCTCGCAAGCTTCGCGCAACGACGCGAAGAGGCGCTCCTTGTCTTCGGATGCGGCAAAGATCCAGCCGTATTCGACACCGACGGCGCTGACGGCCATGCCACTTTTGCGCACGGTTTCGATCACCGCGGCGTTCGAAAGGCCACGCTCATGGCAGCGCGTGAAGTCGACGCGGCGCAATTCGATGGCCTCGAAGCCGGCCGATTTGGCCGCCGCGAGGGCGCCTTCCAGAGGAGTGGTGTCGACCGTCCAGGTATGGAGCGCGATGCCGCGAAATTTATGCGGCATGGCAATCAGATCCGCTGGTCCATCTCCAGCGCCGGTTCCGGCACGTCGACGCAGCCGATGATGCGGGCCGGCACGCCAGCGGCGGTGCAGCCGGCGGGAACCGGATCGAGGACCACGCTGCCGGCGGCGATCTTGGCGCAGGCGCCGATCTCGATATTGCCCAGCACCTTGGCGCCGGCGCCCAGCAGCACGCCGCGGCGCACCTTGGGATGGCGATCACCGCGTTCCTTGCCGGTGCCGCCCAGCGTCACGCCGTGCAGCATCGAGACGCCATCCTCGACCACGGCGGTCTCGCCGATCACGACGCCGGTGCCATGGTCGATGAAGATGCCCTTGCCGATGACGGCGCCGGGATGGATGTCGAGACCGAACAGCGCCGAGGCGCGACTCTGCAGGAAATGCGCGAGGGTCTGGCGGTTCTGCAGCCACAGCCAATGGGCGACGCGATAGGTCTGCAGCGCGTGGTAGCCCTTGAACCAGAGCAACGGGTCGAGATGGCTGGTGCAGGCCGGATCGCGGTCGACCACGGCCACGATATCGGCGCGGGCGGCCAGTCCGATCGACGGGTCGGCCAGAAGCGCCTCGTCGAAGGTCTGGCGGATCAGCGCGGCGGGCACCTCGGTGGTGCCGGCGAGGCGGGCGAGGTGATAGCTCAGCGCGCTCTCGAAGCGCGGCTGGCTCAGGATGGTGGCGTGGAGCAACCCGGCCAGCGCCGGCTCGGCGGCGGCATCGTTCTGGGCGGCTTCGCGAATCTTGCTCCAGACCGGATCGATGGATGCCGTCCCGTGAGCGGGGCGGGCATGGGCGTCTGACTTGAAAACGGCGCTATCCATGGCGCTTCTCCCCTCGACCGGTCCCCATTTACCCTTGGACCGTCCGATACACGTTAGATGCGCCTCCCTGGACGCGAACCTAAGCTGGGAACGACCAGCCTGTAAATCAACGGCCGGCGCGGGTTTCCAGTTCCTTGATCAGCACTTCGACATCACCGCCGTTGCGCGAGATGAAGGAACTGTAATCCGAGCGGCGGGTCATGATCATGCTGACGCCTTCGACCTTGACGTCGGAGATGCGCAGGCCGCTGCCGCGGTCCTGCAGTTCCCAGTCGATCTTGACCGGTTGGCCGCCGTTTGCCTGGGAGAGCTGGCTCTCGACCACGAAAATCCCGTTGGGGCGGTTCAGCACGCGGCCGATCGTAATGGTCTGGCCGCCATACTGGCCGAAACGCTCGCTATAGGCGCGCGCCTCCGAGAAGGCAGCTGCCTTGAGGAAGCGGGTGCGCTGGTCCTCGCTGGAACGTGCCCAGTAGGTGCCCAGAGCCGACTGACCCATGGCGGGAAGGTCAAACTTGGATTCCAGAATGGTGGCGAAGCCGGCCTGTCGATCGGCGCCGGTCCTGGACTTGACCAACTCGACCACTTCGGCGGCCGTCGCATTCACGACCTGCGCTGCATCGGCGGCGAGAGCGGGCAAGGCAAAGCCCGTTGCGGAAAGCCCTACTGCGGCGGCTCCGGCAACGACGCGCAACAAGGCACGACGACAGGTCAACGGCACCGTTGGCTCCTATGGAAATTCAGCAGGTGAAGTCCTAGCGCACCAGCGCGAGGTCGTCGCGACGGTCGAGTTCGGCCTTGGTATCGGTCTTTTCGCGCTTCTGCCGGATCAGGTCGGCGCGCTGCTGGGTATAGGCGCTGCGCAGGGCAGCGTAATAGTCGACGCTGTTCTTCTCGAGATCGTCCAGCGCGAAGAGCGTGCGCGAGCGGGTATCGATAACGGTAGCGGCGAAGCGCGGCACCGTGGTGTAGAGCGCATCGATGTTGAGCGCAAAAGTGAGGATGCGGAAAGGATCGACGGCGTAGTCGGCCATCAAGCCGGTAGCGTCGCGCGCGTTCGAGGGACCGGCCAGCGGCAGCATGAGATAGGGACCGCCGTTCTCCGGCTGCACGCCCGCCCACATGCCGATGGTATTGCCGGCGCCTTCCTTGGTCTTGCTGAGGCCAAGCGGCGTGGCCACGTCGAAGATACCGACGATTCCGATGGTCGTGTTGACGACGAAGCGCGCCAGCGTCGTCATGGCCCGGCCGGGGTTGCCCTGGAAGACTTCGTTGATGGCGGTGACCGGCTCGCCGAGATTGTCGAGCACGTTGCGCACGCCACGCTGTCCGCCGGCCGGCACCCCGTCGCGATAGACCACGGCGATCGGGCGCAGCAGCATCACATCGATGGCGCGGTTGATCGAAAAGATGAAGCGATTGGGGGTCTCCAACGGATCCCAGGGCTCGGAGGCCCCGGTGTCGTTGGTCGCGCAACCCGCCACCATGCCGGCCGCAGCCACGACCAGAATGGCGGAGTGGCGAACCGCAACCGCCATCGACTTGAACATACTTGCGAGCATTACCATCCAACCTTGAGCGCGGCGGTCGGCCCTCTGAAATTGGGGGCCAAACCCTTGAACGGCCTTGTTTCGCCGCACGTATGCGCAGTGTTGCACAGGAACACCGCAGTTTGAAGTACATAGGCCCCCGACCATCCAAATACAGCGGCCTTGCCAAACATAAAGATATGCTTATATACAGTTTCTCATGGACCAGCTCTTAAGCCTCCTCCGGGCCGCCGCCGAAGACACCCGCTTGCGCATTCTGGCGCTGGCGGCGCGTGAGGATTTGACCGTCAGCGACTATGTCCATGTGCTGGGCCAAAGCCAGCCGCGGGTCTCGCGCCACCTCAAATTGCTGGTTGAAGCGGGCCTGCTCGAGCGCTTTCGCGAGGCCCAGTTCACCCGCTTTCGCCTGCTCACGGATGGCGAGGGCGCCAGCCTGGCGCGCGAATTCATCCGCCGCATCGACGCCAAACACCAGCGCATCGCCGCCGACCGCGCCCGCCTCGAGGTGCTGCAGCAGCGCCGCCAGACCGCCGCCGCGCGCTTTTTCCGAGACAATGCCCAGCGCTGGGACGAGTTGCGCGCCCTCCACGTCGCCGACCGCGAGATCGAACGGGCGCTCGCCCACCACCTGCCGGTCGGCGCTCGCAAACTGCTGGATATCGGCACCGGCACCGGCCGTCTGCTCGAAGTGCTGGCGCCCAAGGTCGAACAGGCCGTGGGCGTCGACCAGTCGCGCGAGATGCTGGCTTTGGCCCGCGCCAACCTCGCCCGCGCCGGCCTCGACAATGTCGATATCCGCCAGGGCGACATGTATGCGCTGCCCTTCGAGGCCGGCAGCTTCGACGTCGTCACCATCCACCACGTCCTGCACTACGCCGACGATCCGGCGGCGGCGCTGGCCGAGGCGGCGCGCGTCGTGCGGCCGGGCGGCGTCGTGCTGGTGGTCGATTTCTCGCCTCATGACCTGGTTGAGCTCAAGCGCGAGCATGCCCATGTCCATCTCGGTTTCGCCGACAACCAAGTGCAGGGCTGGCTCAGGAGCGCCGGCCTCAATCCGCTGGAACCGATCCACTTTCCCGGCCGCCGCATCATGACCGGCATCTGGCGCGGCGAGCGCGAGCTGCCGCAACGCGCCGGCGAAACCACGGTCCTCTCGCAAGGAGCGATTCGATGAGCCCCGACACTGGGCCCCTCGGCACGAGCACGTCGAACAACGAGTTTCCTGCGCGCAGCCCGCAGGGCCTCAAGGTCTCGTTCGAATTCTCGCCGCCGCGCACCGAAGCGGCCGAGCGCACCTTGTGGGAAACGGTCAATCGCCTGACACCGCTGCGCCCCTCCTTCTTCTCGGTGACCTACGGCGCCGGCGGCTCGACGCGCCAGCGCACGCACGACACCGTGGCGCGGCTGAAGACCGAGACCGGCATTGATGCCGCCGCCCATCTCACCTGCGTTGCCGCCACGCGCGGCGAGATCGACGATATCGCGCGGGCCTATTGGCAGGCCGGCATCCGCCACATCGTGGCGTTGCGCGGCGATCCGCCGGGCGGCATGGGCGGCGCCTACACGCCGCATCCCGGCGGTTACGCCAATGCCGCCGAGCTGGTCGAAGGGCTGAAGAAGATCGCGCCCTTCCAGATCAGCGTCGCCGGCTACCCCGAGAAGCATCCCGCCTCGGTCGACGAGAAATTCGATCTCGAGAACCTCAAGCGCAAGGTCGATGCCGGCGCCGACCGCTGCATCACCCAGTTCTTTTTCGAGGCCGACGATTTCCTGCGCTTCCGCGACCGTGCCGCCGCCGTCGGCGTGGCCGCACCGGTGGTGCCGGGCATCATGCCGGTATCGAACTTCCAGTCGGTCACCAAGATTGCCGGGCTCTGTGGCTCCAAGGTGCCATCCTGGTTCGCCAATCTCTTCGAGGGCCTCGACGACGACGTCGAGACGCGCCGCATGATCGCGGCGACCGTGGCCGGCGACCTCTGCCGCCGTCTGCAGAGCGAAGGCGTCGACCAGTTCCATTTCTACACGCTCAATCGCGCCGATCTTACGTTTGCGACCTGTCATCTGCTTGGAGTACGCCCGCATGACCCGCGCTGAAAAAGCCGATCAGCTTCGCGAGGCCGCCGCCGAACGCATCCTGGTCAAGGATGGCCCCTATGGCTCGATGATTCAGAACTACAAACTGAGCGAGGAGGACTTCCGCGCCGGCCGGTCGTTCAATCACGACCAGAAGGGCAATAACGACCTGCTGAACATCACGCGCCCCGACGTCATCGGCGAGATCTGCAATCGCTACCTCGAGGCCGGCGCCGACCTGGTGGCGACCAATACCTTCAATGCCAATGCCATCAGCCAGGCCGATTACGGCATCAGCGGCATGGCGCGCGAGATCAATCTGGCGGCCGCCAAGATCACGCGGACCTGCGCCGATGCCTATACGGCGCGCGATCCCTCCAAGCCGCGCTTTGTCGTGGGTGCACTCGGACCAACCAACAAGACGCTGTCGGTCTCTCCCAAGGTCACCGACCCGGGCTATCGCGCCGTCACCTTCGACGAGATGAAGGGCATCTATCGCGAGCAGATCGATGGCCTTCTGGACGGCGGCGTCGACTTCATCATGATCGAGACGGTGTTCGACACGCTGAACGCCAAGGCCGCCATCGTCGCGGCCGACGAGGCCGCCGAGGCCCGCGGCGAGGAGCTGCCGGTCATGGTGTCGATGACGCTGACCGACCTCGCCGGCCGCAACCTCTCGGGCCAGACGGTCGAGGCCTTCTGGCACTCGGTGCGTCATGCCAAGCCGCTGACCATGGGCCTCAACTGCAGCTTCGGCGCGACGGAACTCCATCCCTACGTCAATGCGCTGAACCCGCAGGTCGACGGCCTGGTCTGCGTTTATCCCAACGCCGGACTACCGAATGAGCTGGGCGAATACGACGAGCCGCCGCATATGACCGCCAAACTGGTCAAGGGCTGGGCCGAGAATGGCTGGCTGAACGTCGTCGGCGGCTGCTGCGGCACCACGCCCGAGCACATCAAGGCCCTGGCCGACGCGGTCAAGGGCATCAAGCCCCGTCAGCGGCCATCTGTCATCCCGGCGCTGCGTCTCAGCGGCATGGAAGCAGCGAGTTTCTTTTAATGTCTGACATCCAGGACACTGACGACGGCAAAGTCGCATCACGGGCGATGTTCATCAACATCGGCGAGCGCACCAATGTCACCGGCTCGGCGCGTTTCAAGAAGCTGATCCTCGACGGCGACTACACGGCCGCCGTCGAGGTCGCGCGCCAGCAGGTCGATTCGGGTGCGCAGATCATCGACATCAACATGGACGAAGGCCTGCTCGATTCAGAGCTGGCGATGGACACCTTCCTCAAGCTGATCGCCGCCGAGCCCGATATCGCCCGCGTGCCAATCATGATCGACAGCTCCAAATGGAGCGTGATCGAGGCCGGCCTTAAGTGCGTCGCCGGCAAGCCGATCGTGAATTCGATCTCCATGAAGGAAGGTGTCGAGTCCTTCATCGCACAGGCCCGCAAGGTCCGCCGCTACGGCGCCGCGGTCGTGGTCATGGCCTTCGATGAAAAGGGCCAGGCCGACACCAAGCAACGCAAAGTCGAGATCTGCAGCCGCGCCTACGACATCCTGGTCAACCAGGTCGGTTTCCCGGCCGAGGACATCATCTTCGATCCCAATATCTTCGCCGTGGCCACCGGCATCGAGGAACACAACAATTACGGCGTCGACTTCATCGAGGCGACGCGCGAGATCAAGGTGCGCTGCCCGCATGTGAAGATTTCCGGCGGCGTCTCGAACCTAAGCTTCGCCTTCCGCGGCAACGAGCCGGTGCGCAAGGCCATGCATTCGGTGTTCCTCTACTATGCCATACAGGCCGGCATGGACATGGGCATCGTCAATGCCGGTCAGCTCGAGGTCTACGACCAGATCCCGGCCGAGCTGCGCGAGGCTTGCGAGGACGTGATCCTCAACCGCCGCGCCGACTCGACCGACCGGCTGCTGGAGCTGGCGCCCAAGTACAAGGGCACCGGCGAAGCGGCCGAAGTGCAGGACGCCGAATGGCGGAGCTGGCCGGTCGACAAGCGGCTCGAGCATGCTCTGGTCAAGGGCATGGACCAGTTCGTCGTTGCCGATACCGAGGAAGCCCGCCTGCAGATCGCGCGGCCGATCGAGGTCATCGAAGGTCCGCTGATGGCCGGCATGAATGTGGTCGGCGACCTCTTCGGCGCCGGCAAGATGTTCCTGCCGCAGGTCGTGAAGAGCGCGCGCGTCATGAAGAAAGCCGTGGCGCATTTGTTGCCCTTCATCGAGGCGCAGAAGACAGCGGGCTCGCGGCCCAAGGGCAAGATCGTCATGGCTACGGTCAAGGGCGACGTCCACGACATCGGCAAGAACATCGTGGGCGTTGTCCTGCAATGCAACAACTTCGAGGTCATCGATCTCGGCGTCATGGTGCCATTCCAGGACATCCTGAAATCGGCCAACGACAACAAGGCCGATATCATCGGCCTTAGCGGCCTGATCACGCCCTCGCTCGACGAGATGGTGACCGTGGCCGAGGAGATGACGCGCCAGGGTTTCCATCTGCCGCTGCTGATCGGCGGCGCCACGACGTCGAAGGTCCATACCGCTCTGCGCATCGCACCGCGCTACAAGGGC
The DNA here is from genome assembly GCA_038224985.1 of Reyranellales bacterium. GTDB lineage: Bacteria > Pseudomonadota > Alphaproteobacteria > Reyranellales > Reyranellaceae > Reyranella. Next base: position 14,214 of record JBBRFD010000024.1, on the reverse strand, counting down.
ACCACTGTGCACGTCCTCGACGCCTCGCGCGCCGTCGGCGTCTGCTCGGCGCTGATGTCGGAGTCGGGCTCGCAGGCCGAGGATTTCGCGAGCAAGGTCGCCGCCGAATATGAGACCATCCGCGTCGAACGCGCCGGTGCGACCAAGGAAAAAGTGGCGCCGCTCGAAGCCGCGCGCGCCAATGCCTTCAAGATCGACTGGTCGAAATACACGCCGCCCAAGCCCGCCGTCACCGGCACGCGCGTCTTTGCCGAATACCCGCTGCACGAGCTGATCGAGCGCATCGACTGGACGCCGTTCTTCCGCGCCTGGGAGCTGGCTGGCAATTACCCGGCAATCCTCGAGGATCCCGTGGTCGGCGATGCCGCGAAGAAGCTCTATGCCGATGCGCGCAAGATGCTCGACCATGTTGTGCGCGAGAAGTGGCTGACGGCCAAGGGCGTCGTCACCTTCTGGCCGTGCCGCCGCGCGGGCGACGATGTCGTGCTGTTCAGCGACGACACGCGCACCAAGGAAATCTCGCGCCTCTATTTCCTGCGCCAGCAGATCGAGAAGCGTACGGGCCGGCCCAACATGTGTCTGGCCGATTTCATCTCGCCCGAAGCCGACTGGATCGGCGGGTTCGCGGTGACGACGGGTCACGGCATCGAGGAGCACCTCAAGCGCTTCAAGGCCGACCACGACGATTATTCCGACATCCTGCTGAAGGCGCTGGCCGATCGCCTGGCCGAGGCCTTCGCCGAGCGCCTGCATGAGCGCGTGCGCAAGACGCTGTGGGGCTACGCCCCCGACGAGGCGCTGACCAACGAGGAACTGACGCGCGAGAAGTATCGCGGTATCCGTCCGGCACCAGGCTATCCGGCCTGCCCGGACCACAGCCAGAAGCCCGAACTCTTCCGCCTGCTCAATGCCGGCCAGAATGCCGGCATCACGCTGACCGAAAGCTTCGCCATGATGCCGACCTCGGCGGTGTCGGGTTACTACTTCGCCCATCCCGACGCGGCTTATTTTGGCGTCGCCCGCATCGGCAAGGATCAGGTCGAGGACTACGCCAAGCGCCGCGGCGTCAGCATCGAGCAGGCAGAGAAGTGGCTGCGCCCGAACGTTGGTTACTGATCCAATCCTGTTCTACGTCCTCGTGCTCGCTGTCGGCTATGTCGCCGGCGTGGTGAGCGGCATCGTCGGCACCGGCGCCACGATCATCCTGCTGCCCATCCTCGTCTATGCTTTCGGGCCACGCGAGGCGATCCCCATCATGGCGGTGGTCGCCCTGATGTCGAACTTCGCCAAGATCACGTCCTGGTGGAAGGAGATCGACTGGCGTGCCACAGCCGCCTATGCGGCCGGCGGCATTCCGGGTGCAGCTTTAGGGGCAAGCACCCTTCTCATCCTGCCCGAACGCGCCGTCGATCTGGCGCTTGGCCTGTTCTTTCTTGCCATGATTCCCGGCCGTCGCTGGCTGGCGGCCCGCAATTTCAAGATCGGTCTCGGACTGCTGGCGCTGGCGGGCTTTTTTGTCGGCTTCCTGACCGGCATTGTCGTTTCGACCGGCCCGATCACCGTGCCGCTGTTCAGCGCCTATGGTCTGGTGAAAGGCGCCTTTATCGCAACGGAGGCGGCAAGCTCGCTCGCCGTCTACATCGCCAAGGCCATCACCTTCCGAAGCTTCGGCGCCTTGCCGACCGATATCGTGCTGAAGGGCCTGATCGCCGGATCATCCGTGATGGTCGGCACCTACACCGCCCGACTGATCGTCGAGCGGTTGAGCGTCGCCGTATTCCAGCATCTCCTGGAGGTCGTCATGCTCGCCTCCGGCCTTGCCCTTCTGTGGTCGGCGATCCGTTAGCTCAGACTGCCGCCTCGAGCTTGCAGCCGCCGACGGTGATGCGGTGCATCAGGCGGCGCTCACCGTGATAGTCGTTCTGGGCGCTGTGCCAGGTCGCGCGATTGTCCCAGAAGGCGATCGAGCCGGGGCGCCATTCGAACCGGCAGGTGAATTCGGGCCGCGTGGCATGGGCATAGAGGTATTCGAGCAGCGGCTTGCTGTCCTCGGCGCTCCAGCCCTCGAAATGGAGCGTGAAGTCGCCATTCACATAGAGCGCCTCGCGGCCGCTCAACGGATGGCGGATCACCACCGGATGGATGACGTCGCCCACCTGGTCGGCGTTGCGGAAGCCCAGTTCATTGCCATAGGCCTGCTGCGCCTTGGCGCCGAAGCGGTGAGCGGAAGAATGCACCGCGCGCATGCCGCGCAGCGTGTTCTTGAGGCCTTCCGACAGCGCCTCGAAGGCGAGGTAGATATTGGCGAACAGGGTATCGCCGCCCTTCGACGGCAGTTCGCGTGCCACCAGGATCGAGCCCATGGCCGGTATCTGGTCGTAGGTGTGATCTGTGTGCCAGCGCTCGCCGATGTTCTTCGTCTGCTGCGGCTCCTTGCGCACTTCGGCGATCTCGGGATAGCCGGAGACCGGCGGGAAGTAACGGTTGATGTCGATCGGTCCCCAGCGTCGCGCGAATTCGATGTGCTGCTCGGGCGAGAGCGCCTGGTCGCGGAAGAAGATCACGCCATGCTCGCTGAAGGCACGCTGAACTTCGTCCCACTGGCGGTTGCTCATGGTCTTGAGATCGATGCCCAGGATCTCGGCACCGCAGCCAGCGGAGAGCTTCTTCACTTCCACGGTTTCATAGGTCATGGCGGCTCCTGCAGGAAAGCCCGAGCCTAGCGCGTCTGCACGTCGAGCAACAAGAGCACGGCCGAGAGCGTGAAAACGCTGACTGCGGTCGAGATCACCACGGCATTGGTCGCCCGGCCGACACCGACACCATAGAGCTGCGCCACCAGATAGACATTGGCGCCGGCGGGCAGCGCCGAATTGAGCGTCGCCACGGCGAGCCAGACGGGATCGAGCGGAAAGACGTAGCGGCCCATCAGCCAGACCATCGCCGGTAGCACCGCGAGCTTGAAGACGGAGGCGAGTGCCGCCTCCCGCCAATGCCCTTTGAGGCCGACATGGGCGAGCGAGGCTCCGGCCATGATCAGGCCGCAAGGCGGTGCCGCGGTCGCCAGCGCCTGCAGGATGCGGTCGAGCACGATGGGCAGCTCGATGCCCGGCACATGCGACGTCGCCCAGGACCAGAGCAGCCCGGCGAAGATCGGCGGTAGCACGGGATGCTTCAGCATGGTGACGACCGCGCCGCCCATGCGATGAATGAAACGGCGCGAGGCCGCACCCTGGGCCGCCACCTCCATGATGAAGGACGAGAGCGTGAGCAAGATCAGCGAATGGATGCTGATGATCATCAGCAACGGCACCAGCCCCTTGGGGCCGAAGGCATAGCTGATGAAGGGAATGCCGATGCCGACGCCGTTGGAGAAGGTACCCGAGAGCGCGAAGATCGACTGATCGCCAAGGCTCATGCCCAGGGCGCGGCCCAGCAGCAGCAACAGCAGATAGAGCAGCAGAACGGCGCCGAAGAAGACCAGCAGGATACCGGGATCGAGCGCGTCCAGCCGCACCGTCGCCATCGAGCGAAAGAGCAGCGACGGGAAAAGGGCGTAGAAGGTGACGTTGACCAGGCCGCGCAGGCCCTCGGGCGACAGCAGCTTTGTGCGCCCGATGGCAAAGCCCACCAGCACCATGCCGAAGACCGGCACGATGATATCGATGATGGCACTCACGCGCTCGCCTCCAGGCGAGGCGGCTTTACGCCGCCATCGACAGGTTGCTGTAGCGCGTCAGGTGATGCTGCTGGTTGCCGAACATCAGGTCGATCATGGTCAGGCGCTTGAAGTAGTGGCTGACCGAGAGTTCGTCGGTGACGCCCATGCCGCCGTGCATCTGTACGGCACTCTGGCCGCAGAACTTGCCCGACTTGCCGATCTGGACCTTGGCGCCGGAGGCGGCCTTGCGGCGCACGATAGCGTCCTTGTCCTCGATCTTGAGGCTGGCCATCAGCGTCATCGAGCGCGCTTCCTGGGCATTGGTGAAGCAATCGACCATGCGATGCTGCAGCACCTGGAACTTGCCGATGGCGACGCCGAACTGCTTGCGCGTCTTGATGTATTCCAGCGTCGCGGCGTTGATCGCATCCATGCAGCCCGTGGCCTCGGCGCAGAGCGCCACAATGGCGCGGTCGACCGCATCCTCGACCACCGAGAAGGCGCCATCGACCGTGCCCAGCACGGCGTCGGCACCGACCGAGACCTTGTCGAAGACGAGTTCCGAGGCGCGCAGCGAGTCCTGCGTCGGGTAATCACGGCGCGACAGGCCCTTGGCCTTGGCGTCGACGACGAACAGGGTCAGGCCCTTGTCCTCGCGCGCGCCGCCAGCGCTACGCGCCAGCACGATGATCTGGTCGGCGGAGGCCGCGTTATAGACCACGCCCTTCTGGCCGGAGAGCGACCAGCCGGCACCATCCTTGGTCGCCTTGAGCGACACGTCGGCCAGATTGTAGCGGCTCTGACGCTCCAGCCATGCGAAGGCGAACTGCTTCTTGCCCTCGATCATTGGCGCCAGCAGCGCCTCCTTCTGCGCCGTCGTGCCGGCTTGCGCGATCATGCCGCCACCGAGAACGACCGTCGGCAGGAAGGGCTCGAGCACCAGGCCTTTGCCGAACTGCTCCATGACGATCATCGTGCCGATCGGGCCGAAGCCGATGCCGCCATCTTCCTCGGAGAAGGGAATGGCGAGCCAGCCCAGTTCGGCGAATTGCGCCCAGTTCTCCGGCAGCCAGCCCCGCTCGGTGGCGGCGATCTTGCGGCGGTTCTCGAAGGTGTACTTCTCGCGCGCGAAACGCTCGGCCGATTCCTGCAGCTGCTTCTGTTCGTCGGACAGGGACAGATCCATATTTTCCTCCAGATATTGCGCGTCTTATAGCCCGAGGATGGCCTTGGACACGATGTTCTTCTGAACCTCGGTGCTGCCACCGTAGATGCTGGTCTTGCGCATGTTGAAATAGCGCGGCGCCGCCGGCGGCGCATGATCGGGCCCGACCGGCGTCTCGTTGGTGTCGTGGAAAAGCATGCCCGGCTGATAGAGCGCCGCGTATTCACCCACGGCTTCCATGGCCAGCTCCGCGATGCGCTGCTGGATCTCCGACCCGCGCACCTTGAGCGTCGAGACTTCCGGCCCGGGCGCGCCGCCCAGGGCCATGGTCGAGAGCGCGCGCAACTCGCTCATTTCCAGCGCCTGCACCTGCAAGTCGACATCGGCGATCTTCTCGGCCATCGATGGCTCGTCGCTGATCTTTCGCAGCATCGAGACACCGCGTTTGGACGCCGGCACCTCGGCGATGCCCAACCGCTCGTTGGCCAGCAGGAACTTGGCGCAGGTCCAGCCCTCGTTCTCCTTGCCGATGCGGTTGGCGATGGGGACCTTCACGTTGTCGAAGAATACGTCGTTCACTGAATGCGAGCCGTCGAGCATGATGATCGGCCGCACTGTGACGCCGGGCGTCTTCATGTCGATCAGCAGGAAGGAGATGCCCTCCTGCGGCTTGGCGGCCGCCGGATCGGTGCGCACGAGACAGAAGATCCAGTCCCCCCAATGCGCATAGGACGTCCAGGTCTTCTGGCCATTGACGATGTAGTGGTCGCCGTCTTTCTCGGCCTTGGTGCGCAGATTGGCGAGATCGGAGCCGGCACCCGGTTCCGAATAACCCTGGCACCACGACACCGTCGAGGCGCGGATGCCCGGCAGGAAGCGCTCCTTCTGCTCGTCGGTGGCGAAGGTGTAGATCACCGGTCCCACCATCTTCACTCCAAATGGAATGATGCGCGGCGCGCCCTCTTCCGCCAGCACATTCTCGAACAGGAAGCGTTGCGTCACGTCCCAGCCCGGCCCGCCGAACTTCTTCGGCCACGTGTAAGGAAGCCAGCCCTTCTTGCCGAGCGCCTGCTGCCACAGGACGTGGTCGTCCTTGTCGTAGTGCTTGCCGGAGAAGGTTTTCTCGCGGGTCGCCGGCGAGAGATTGGCGCGCGTGAAGGCGCGCACCTCGTCGGCGAATTCCCTGTGCTCGGGCTTCAGCGAGAGATCCATTTACAGCCCCAGCACCATCTTGCTGATGATGCCCTTTTGGATTTCGTTGCTGCCGCCGTAGATCGTGGTCTTGCGGTTGTTGAAATAGCGAGGCGCTGCGAGAGGGGCGTATTCCGGCCCGACCGGCGCCTCGTTGGCGCCCTGCCAGAGCAGGCCCGGCAGATAGGGCGCCGCGTATTCGCCGACGGCTTCCATCGTCAGTTCGGTGATGCGCTGCTGGATCTCCGAGCCGCGGATCTTGAGGCCGGAGACTTCCGGTCCGGGCTGGCCGCCCTGCGCCATCTGCGAGAGCACGCGCAGCTCGGTGTATTCCAGCGCCGTCACCTGGATTTCGAGATCGGCGATCTTCTCGGCAAAGCTCTGGTTCTCGATCAGCGGGCGGCCATTGTCCTGCTCCGCACGCGCGATGTCCTTCAAGGCCTCGACGCCGCGCTTGGACTGCGGGACTGCCGCGATGCCCAGCCGCTCGTTGGCGAGCAGGAACTTGGCGCAGGTCCAGCCTTCGTTTTCCTTGCCGACCAAGTTCTCGAGCGGGACCTTCACATTGTCGAAGAAGACCTCGTTCACCTCATGGCCACCATCGGCCATGATGATCGGCTTCACGGTGATGCCCGGCGTCTTCATGTCGATCAGCAGGAAGGAGATACCCTCCTGCGGCTTCACACTTGAGTCGGTCCGCACGAGACAGAAGATCCAGTCGGCCCAATGCCCCATCGTATTCCAGGTCTTCGAGCCGTTGACGATGTAATGGTCGCCCTGCTTCTCGGCCTTAGTGCGCAGCAAGGCGAGGTCGGAGCCCGAGCCCGGCTCGGAATAGCCCTGGCACCACCACACCGAACTCTTGCGAATCGGATCGAGATACTTGGCCTTCTGCTCCTCGTTGCCGAAGGTGTAGATCACCGGGCCGACCATCTTGGTGCCGAAGGGAATGATGCCAGGCGCGTATTCCTCGGCGCAGATATTCTCGAAGATGTAGCGCTGCGCCGGCGTGAAGCCCGGACCGCCATGCTTCTTAGGCCATGTGTAGACCAGCCAGCCCTGCTTCCCGAGCGCCTGCTGCCAGCGCATGTAGTCATCGCGGCCGAGGTGCTTGCCGTTCTTCACCTTGTCGCGAATCTCGGCCGGCAGGTTGGCGCGCACGAAGGTCCGTACCTCGTCGGCGAATTTTTGCTCTTCAGGTGTGAATGCAAGGTCCATGAAATCCTCCCGGGCCAGCGTTTTCGATTTGGCCGGATATTACCGGGGCGACCGCCCCGGACAAGCACGGCCCTATCGGAATGCGGTACACCGCGCCGCGACGCGGAACAAGTTTACGTAGATTTCACGCTACGTCAGGCGGCAGCAACAGCACTTTATCCGCCTTTAGTTTATCGATCGCCGCCTCGCTCAGGCCGGCTTCGCGCAGGACATCGACCCCGTCGCCGCCCAGACGCGGGGCATGACGGCGGAATTCGACCTTGGTCTTCTCGAAATCAAGCGGGCTGGCGAAAGTGGTGATCGGCCCCTCCGACGGATGCTCGCGTTCGGTGAAGAAGCCGGTGGCCTTGAGATGCGGGTCGTCGAACAGCTCCTCCAGCGTGCGCACCGGCATGGCGGGAATGTCGGCCTTGTCGAAGGCCTCGAGCCATTCGCCGGTCGTGCGATGCTGCAGGAGCGAGGCGAGCACCTGGTAGAGTTCGCTGAAATGCTTTGGCCGTTCGATGCGGTTAGAGAACCGCTTATCCTGGGCGAGGTCGGGCCGCTCGACGATCTCGAAGAAGGTCATCCAGTGCGCGTCCGTGTAAGGCAGCGCGCAGATGTAGCCGTCCAGTGTCTGAAAAGGGTGGCGGAACTTGTTGATGATGCGGTCGTAGCCCATGGCGCCGCGCTCGGGCGTCCAGGTGGCGCCGAACAGATGCTCGGTTAGCCAGAATGAGGCCAGCGTCTCCAGCATCGGCACCTCGATCATCTGGCCCTCGCCCGTGCATTTGCGATGGTAGAGCGCGCCCAGCACGGCGATGCAGAGATGAAGGCCGGTCGTCTTGTCGGCGATCAGACTCGGCATGAAGCGCGGCGCCTCGCCATCGACGCGCGATTGCAGCGAGGCGGCTCCACTCACGCCCTGCACGAGATCGTCGAAAGCAGGCTTGTGCCCGTAGGGTCCCTTGCGCGCATAACCCAGCGAATAAGCATAAACGATGGAAGGATTGATCTTCTTCAAGTCCTCGTAACCCAGGCCGAGGCGTTCGATGGCGGCGGGCCGGCTGTTGTGAATGAACAGATCGGCCTTGGCGACCATGTCCTTCAGCACGGCGACGGCTTGCGGCTTCTTGAGGTCGAGGCAGATCGAGCGCTTGTTGCGGTTGGCCGCCATGTAGATCGGGCCCATGTTCTTGTCGGTGCCCATGACGCCGCCCGAGACGCGCAGCAGATCGCCTTCCGGTGGTTCGACCTTGATCACATCGGCGCCCATGTCGGCCAGATGCTGTGTAGCAAACGGTCCCAGCAGAACCGCCGTCAGATCGATCACACGTACACCCGCTAGCGGTCCCGGCATTTCTCGTCCCTTCGTCTTTTCTTGGCCGCCACTATGGCACGTCGGGCATCGTTGATGCATGTTGCTGCCGCACCTCGAACCGAGAGAATTCCGACATGCAAGGAGCGCTGGAAGGCCTGCTGGTGGTGAGCGTCGAGCAGGCGGTCGCGGCACCCTATTGCGCGGCCCGTCTTGCCGATGCCGGCGCGCGTGTCATCAAGATCGAGCGGCCCGAGGGCGACTTCGCCCGCGGTTACGACGCTTTCGTTCATGGACAGGCGAGCTACTTCGTCTGGCTCAACCGCGGCAAGCAATCGGTGACGCTCGACTTCAAGAACAAGGACGACTTCGCTCTCCTGCAACGCCTGATCGGCAAGGCCGATGTGCTGATCCAGAACCTGGCGCCGGGCGCCGCCGAGCGTGCGGGCTTCGGCTCGGCCGCCATGCGCGCCCAACACAGGACGCTGATCACCGTCGATATCTCGGGCTACGGCGATCACGGCCCCTACAAGGATCGCCGCGCCTACGACCTCCTGGTGCAGGCCGAGAGCGGCATGGCCTCGATCACCGGCACCGCGCATGCGCCCGGTCGTATTGGCGTCTCCGCCACCGATATCGGCACCGGCATGTATGCCCATGCCGCCGTGCTGGAGGCGCTGATTGCTCGCGGCCGTACGGGCGAGGGTCGCGCCATCGAAGTCTCGCTCTTCTCCGCCATGGCCGAGTGGATGAGCGTGCCGGTGCTGGCCAGGGAATACGCAGCCTACGACTGGCCGCGGCTCGGCCTGACGCATCCCGCCATCGCGCCCTACGGCGTCTACGAAACCGCCGACAAGGTGCCAGTCCTGATCTCGATCCAGAACGACCGCGAGTTCGCGCGGCTCTGCCAGAGCGTGCTCGACAAGCCTGGGCTGGAAAAAGATCCGCTCTACGCGACAAACAAGGCGCGCAACGCCCGGCGCGAGCATACCAACGCCATCGTGCAGGCGGGCTTCGGCGCGCAAAGCTTCGAGCAGCTCTCCGCCCGCCTCAGCGCGGCGCAGATCGCCTGGGCGCGCGTGAGTTCGGTCGCCGACCTGTCGAGCCATCCGCAGCTTCGCCGCACGGGATTCACAACGCCCAATGGCGAGGTCAGCCTTCCCGCACTCGCCGCCGCCTATTCCGGCCAGCCCGAGCGGCTGGGCGACGTGCCCGCGCTGGGCCAGCACACGGACCTCGTCCGCCGCGAGTTCGCCGGCTGATGCAGCGCTTCCTGACGGCGCTGCGCCTCACCGGCTACGGTGCGGCCTATTTCTTCGCCGCCGGCACCTTCATGAGCTACTGGCCGGTCTGGCTGAAGGACCGCGGCGTCACCGACACCGAGATCGGCACGCTGTTCATGTTCCGCCAGATCGTGGGCGTGATCGCCACGCTGTCGATCGGCTGGATCGCCCATCGCATGGGCGGGCCACGCGGCGTGATCGTTGTCCTGGCCATCGGATCGCTGGTGATGATCGGCGCCTACGAATTCTCCTACGGCTTCCTCGCCATCTTCATCGTCTCGATGATCTGGGGTTTCACCTGGTCGCCGCCGATGCCACTCTACGACGGCGTGCTAATGACGGAAACCAAGCGCCACGGCCTCGACTATGCCCGCGTGCGCATGTGGAGTTCGGTCGCCTTTATCGCCGGCACTTTTACCTGCGGTGTCGCCGTCGATCACTACGGTCCGACCTGGGTGCTCTATGTGGCGATGGCAGGGCTCATCCTGCTTGCGCCGCTCGGCCTGCTATTGCCGGCCAGCGAGGCGCGCGCCCCCGGCACCGACCGTCCCAAGGCGCCGTTCAAGGTGAGCGAGCTGCTGCGCTCGCCGACCTTCATCCTCTTCCTGCTGGCCTGCGGCTTCTGCCAGGCCAGCCATTCCGTGCTCTACAGCTTCGGCACGCTGACCTGGCGCGCCGCCGGCATCGACGACGTCACCATCAGCCTCTTGTGGGCCGAGAGTGTCGGCGTCGAGATCGTCCTGATGCTGTTCGGTGGCTGGCTATTGAAGCGGCTGGGCGTCTGCGGCTTGATCGCGCTTGGCCTCGGCGCCGGCATGGTGCGCTGGACGGCGATGGCCTTCACCACCGACCTCACTGCACTGATTTTCCTGCAGGCGCTACATTCCTGCACCTTCGCCGCCTGTCACCTGGGCGCCATGGCCTTCCTCCAGCGCGCCCTGCCGGTGAAGGGTGCCGCCATCGGCCAGAGCCTCTATTATGCACTGGGCACCGGCGCCACGCAGGCGCTGGTCTTCCAGTTCTCCGGCATCCTCTATTCGGAGTTCGGCCAGCGCGCCTTCCTCGGCATGCTGATCGTCAGCGCTATCGGCATGGTGGCGCTGATCCTGCTGGCGCGCCGCTGGCATGGCGGCCTGCTGGTCGAAGCGCGCTAGCTAGAGCCCCGCGCCAATCCGGTGAGCGAGGCGGCTCTGGCTTGAGAATTGCTGCGAGGCATCGAGTAGGCGGCATCGAGTACGGTAAGGGAGTCAAGAGCGCATGGAAATCGGTGTCTTCATTCCGATCGGCAACAACGGCTGGCTGGTCTCGACCACCTCGCCGCAATACAAGCCGACCTTCGAACTGAACAAGCAGGTCGTGCTGGCCGCCGAACGCCATGGACTGGATTTCGCGCTCTCGATGATCAAGCTGCGCGGCTTCGGCGGAGCCTCGGAATTCTGGGATCACAATCTGGAATCCTTCACCCTGATGGCGGGCCTGGCGTCGATCACCTCGCGCATCAAGCTCTTTGCCACGGTACCGACACTCGCCATCCCGCCGGCCATCGCCGCACGAATGGCCTCGACCATCGATTCGATTTCCAACGGCCGATTCGGGTTGAATGTCATCACCGGCTGGCAGCGGCCGGAATACTCCCAGATGGGTCTATGGCCGGGCGACGAATATTTTGGCCGGCGTTACGACTATGCCGGCGAATACGTTCACATCCTGCGCGAGCTCTGGGAAAAGGGCGTGTCCGACTTCAAGGGCGAGTTCTTCAAGATGGACGATTGCCGCCTCAGTCCGCGCCCACGGGCCGACATGAAGCTGATCTGCGCCGGCCAGAGCGAGGCCGGCATGGCCTTCACCGCGAAATACGCCGACTACAATTTCTGCTTCGGCAAGGGCTTCAACACACCGACCGCCTGCGCCCCGACGGTCGAGCGCATGCAGGCGATCGCCGCCAAAGCCGGCCGCACGATCGGGAACTACGGCCTGTTCATGGTCATCACCGGCGAGACGGATGCCGAGGCGAAGGCCAAGTGGGACCTCTACAAATCCGGCGCCGACTTCGAGGCGCTGCGCTGGCTGACCCAGCAGAGCGCCGCCGATACCAAATCGGGCAGCGACACCAACGTCCGCCACATGGCCGACGAGACCTCGGCGGTGAACCTCAATATCGGGCTGATCGTGGGCTCGCATGCCACCTGCGCGCGGCTGCTCGACGAGGTCGCCACCATCCCCGGCCTTGCCGGCGTGCTGCTGACCTTCGACGAATTCGTCAGTGGCACCGAGGTCTTCGGCTCGCGCATCCAGCCATTGATGCAGTGTCGCAAGCATATCGCTCCTGTCGTGAAAGCCGCCGAATGAGCCCCAAGCCCGCCTCCTACTTCCCGATCGACGATCCCTCGGGCCGCTACCTCGAGGCGCGCCCCGAGCCGCTGATGATCAAGCCGTCCGAGACGGCTCTGATCGTCGTCGACATGCAGAACGCCTATGCCTCGCCCGGCGGCTATCTCGACCTCGCGGGCTTCGACATCTCGGGCGCGGCCGCCGCGATCGAGCGCACCAAACAGGCTTGCGCGGCTGCGCGTGCCGCCGGTGTCACGGTGATCTATTTCCAGAACGGCTGGGATGCCGACTATGTCGAGGCGGGCGGACCGGGCTCGCCCAACTATCACAAGTCGAACGCACTCAAGACCATGCGCGAGCGGCCCGACTTGCAGGGCAAGCTTCTGGCCAAAGGCGGTTGGGACTACGAGCTGGTGCAGGAGTTGCGGCCGCAGCCCGGCGATATCGTCGTGCCCAAGCCGCGCTACAGCGCTTTCTACAACACCAATCTCGACAGCATTCTGCGCGCGAGAGGCATCCGCTCGCTGGTCTTCACCGGCGTCGCCACCAACGTCTGCGTCGAGTCGACACTGCGCGACGGATTCTTCCTGGAATATTTCGGCGTCGTGCTGCACGACGCCACGCATCATGCCGGGCCAGACTTCATCCAAAAGGCTTCGCTCTACAATATCGAGAAGTTCTTCGGCTGGGTGTCGTCGGTCGGCGAGTTTCGCAGCGCCCTGCAGGCCAACACCAATCCCACCCTCAAGACGGAAGGACACTCCTGATGCCGATGAAACCGATCGTTCCCGCTGGCACCGGCAAGACGCTGGCGCCCTACTCGCCCGGCACGCTGGCCGACGGCATCGTCTATGTCTCCGGCACCCTGGCGCTCGACAAGGACACCAACGTCGTCCATGTCGGCGATGCCGGCAAACAGACCGAGTATGTGCTGGAGCAGATCAAGTCGGTGATCGAGACGGCCGGCGGCACCCTGGCCGACGTGACGTTCAACCATATCTTCCTGACCGACTGGGCCAACTACGCCGCCGTCAACACGGCCTATGCCCGGTACTTCCCGGGCGACAAGCCGGCGCGTTACTGCATCCAGTGCGGGCTGGTGAAGAAGGATGCGTTGATCGAAATCGCGACCATCGCGCATATCGGCAAGAAGTAGCCGTGACCTTCGATGTCTACGACCGGCCAGGCGCGGAGACGGTCCTGCTCTCCGCCGGGCTGGGCGGCGGCGCCGGCTATTGGGCGCCGCAGCTCGAGGCCTTGAAAGCGCGCTATCGCGTCATCGCCTACGACCAGGACGGCACCGGCCGTGCCAAGGCGACCCAGCTTCCCCAAGGCTACAGCATCGCCGACATGGCCGATCAGGTACTGGCCATACTCGACGAGACGAAGACGGCGACCTGCCATTTCGTCGGCCATGCGCTGGGTGCCTTGGCGGGCGTCGATCTCGCACGGCGTCATCCCACTCGCGTGAAATCACTCACGATCGTCAACGGCTGGGCAACCGCCGATGCGCATACCCGGCGTTGCTTCGAAATCCGTGTCGCCCTGCTGAAAGGCGCCGGACCGGAAGCCTATGTCCGCGCCCAGCCGATCTTTCTCTATCCCGCGACCTGGCTGGCGGCCAACGCCGAGCGCATGAAGCAGGAAGATGCCGATGCCCTCTCGGGCTTCCAGGGAACCAACAATCTGCTGCGCCGCATCGAGGCGCTGCTTGCCTTCGATGCCACGCCGCATCTATCCGCGCTGACACTGCCTGTCCTGCTCGCTGCCGCACGCGATGACGTATTGGTGCCGAGCAGCCAGTCAGATTATCTCGCGAGCAGACTTCCCAACGCGACGCTGCGAATCGTGCCGTCAGGCGCGCACGGCTTCAACGTCACAGAACCAGCCGCCTTCAACGAGATGCTGCTGGCGTTTCTGAGCCGGCTCTAGAGTCTTTCCGAGGGAAATAGAATCGGAAGGGATTCCCAAGCTGGGCGAGATGTGATTCAAACTGCTGGCTGGGCGGAGGCCAGCAGGGATGCGCGCCTATTCTCTGGACTTGCGGGAACGCGTTGTAGCGGCGGTT
>JBBRFD010000023.1:0-38837 GCA_038224985.1 Reyranellales bacterium | reverse complement strand
GTTCACGATCGTTCCGCTCTACATCGCCTGGCTGGTGGTCGCGGAGGAACGCTACAAGGTCGCGATCTTCCACGGCCTGATCCTGCTTGCGGCCTTTGGCATCATCTACGCCTTTTGCCAGACGGTGGCGCCGGCAGACATCGATCATCTGATGCAGAAAATCTCGGCGAGCGTGAACTACGCCGTCCGCCCGGATTATTACGCCGTCTTTCGCCACGCGCTTAAGGGCCCGGAGCCGCAGAACTATTTCAGCGTGGCGAGCTGGTTGGAAGTGGCATCGGTCTTCGCCCTCGGATTGCTGGCGGCCGTTCCTTTCGTCTGGCGCGATCTGTCGGCGGCTGGCGCCTTGAAGACGGCATGCGCTCTGGGCGCCTGCCTTTCGCCGCTGCTCCTTGGCTTCATCGGCTGGGATACCAATCGATGGATCTTTCTCGCCATGTGCTCTTGCCTGATCGCGTTGGTCTTGTTCGGCCAGACTGTGTCGATCCGATTCTTCCTTCCGGCCTTGGCCGTTCTTGCGGTTTTCTCGGTGATCGGTTTTCTCGTTTACTTCGACGACTATCAGCCGCGGCGCGTGACGCCCTATCCCGATCTGGCCCGGTTCGTGAAAGAGGGTTTGGTGTTCGCCATGCCCACCCAATAGAAGAGGTTTCGATGCCCATCGCGACACGCAGGATATTGAGTGGCCTGATCGCGGGGGCGGTGCTGATGGCGTCGAGCTCGGCCGTCACGCAGACCTATCCGACGCGACCCATTCGTCTCGTCGTGCCCTCCTCGGCAGGGGCCGGCGTGACCGACATCATGGCGCGCCTCATCGGCCAGCATCTGACTGCAAGCCTTGGCCAGCAGATCGTCATCGACAACCGGCCGGGCGCCTCGGGCATCGTGGGCGCCGAGGTCGTGGCGAAGGCGCCGGCCGATGGCTATACGCTGTTGATTGCCAACGTCTCGCTGATCGTCAATCCCTTTCTCTACGCCAAGATGCCGTATGACCCGCTCGCGGATTTCATGCCGGTGACGACGGTCAATTCGGCGCCAATGCAGCTCGTCGTGCATCCGGCGGTG
The DNA here is from genome assembly GCA_038224985.1 of Reyranellales bacterium. Taxonomy (GTDB): domain Bacteria; phylum Pseudomonadota; class Alphaproteobacteria; order Reyranellales; family Reyranellaceae; genus Reyranella. Next base: position 37,772 of record JBBRFD010000023.1, on the reverse strand, counting down.
CCCGCGCAATCGGTGGCCGAGTTGGTCGCCTAGCCAAGGCGCGGCCGGGCCAGCTCAACTATGGTTCGGGCGGCCTCGGCAGCACGCCCTTCCTCGCGGCCGAGCTGTTCAAGTCGATCGCCGGCATCGATGTCGTGCACGTGCCGTACAAGGGTGGCGCGCCGGCGATTACCGAGCTGATAGGCGGGCAGTTGACCTTCATGATCGAGAACGTGCCGGGTACGACGCCTTTCGTGAAGTCCGGCAAGCTGCGGGCGTTGGCAATCACCAGCACTGTGCGTTCGCCTCTGGCGCCGGAGCTGCCGACGATGATCGAAGCCTCGAGCGGATCCCGTCCGACGTCCGGCGCTCATCGTCCACGATCTCAACCCGCGCGCCTTCAGCAAGAAGGTGAAGGGCTTCGTCTCGCCGCAGTCGTGGTTCGCCGACCTGACCCTGGTCAGCCTGGAGTAGCGTCGGCCGACGGATCAATCCGGGCTTCCAACAGCCACGAAAACCGCCCATCATTCGCCGACAAGAAGACGAATGGGGAGGGGATCTGGTGACCACGGGGCGGCGTCCCATGTTCGGAGAACAGCAGCGCTTCATGCTGTTCCTGATCGCGCCTGCCGCACTTTTGCTGCTGCTCTTCCAGGTCGTGCCCATCGTCATCGGCGCCAATGCGAGCTTCCGCGACTGGGCGCTCTACAACCCGAAAAAGACCTGGGTCGGCCTCGACCACTACAAGGCCGTCATCACCGACCCAGCGTTTCTCGAAGTCGTCCTGCCCAATACCTTCATCTTCATGATCCTGAGCGTGGCCGGCGCGCTGACGCTGGGCTTGGGCCTCGCGCTGCTGCTCAACCGCCCCTTCCGCGGCCAGAAGCTGGTGCAGACCGTGCTGCTGGTGCCGCTGATGGTGGCGCCGGTGATCGCCGCCATCATGATGCGCTGGATGTTCAACGACCAGTTCGGCATCGTCAACGCCGTGCTCGAAAGCTTCGGCCTGGAAGGCCAGCCCTGGCTGGTGCAGCGCTGGACCGCCTTCGGCATCATCGTATTGACCGACGTCTGGCTATGGACGCCGTGGTTCACCCTGCTGCTGCTGGCCGGCCTGCAGAGCCTGCCCAAGGAGCCCTTCGAGGCCGCCGCCATCGACGGCACCTCGACCTGGCGCGTCTTCAGCCACCTGACGCTGCCGATGCTGCAGCCCGTCATCGTCGTCTGCGTCGTCATCCGCGCCATCGACGCCTTCCGCACCTTCGACATCGTCTGGACGCTGACCGGCGGCGGCCCCGGCCGCTCGACCGAGCTCTTCAGCCTCTATGCCTATGTGCTGACCTTCCTCAATCTCGACCTCGGCCGCGGCTCGGCCTCGGCCATCGTCGGCGGCCTCATCATCCTGGTGGTCGGCATCGGGCTTTACCGCCTGGTCGACCGCGTGACCAAGACCTGAAGATGGTATCCTGAAGATGGCCCTCATTAAATGAGCATGGTCCGCCAACCTCTGCTCTTCGCCCGCATGCCGCTGGCCGGCCGCCGCCTGCTGTTCGGGCTGGCGCTGTTCGTCATCTGCTTTCTCTTCGCCTTCCCGGTGCTGTGGCTGATCCTGACCTCCCTGCGACCCGAATCAGGCGTCTACTATGTCCATCGCGGCACCGAGTTCACGCTGGCGAGCTTCGTCGAGGTGCTGCAGGACGAACGCCTGCTGCAGGCCTTCATCAACTCCTCGCTGATCTCGACGCTGGCCACCATCTTCTCGCTGCTGGTCACGGTCTCCAGCGGCTACATGCTGTCGCGCTTCAAGGGACCGGCGGCGCGCACCTGGTTCGGCACGATCTACGTCTTCCGCTGCGTGCCCTATATCTCCTGGGTGTTGCCGCTCTACTTCGTGTCCCAGAGCTGGGGTCTCTACGATACCTATCTCGGCCTGCTGCTGCCGCATATCGCCGTGCATATCTGCTTCTTCTCCTGGCTGATGAAGGGCTTCTTCGACGGCATCGATCCCTCGATGGAACATGCCGCCCTGATCGACGGCTGCACTCACTGGGGCGCCTTCATCCGCGTCGCCCTGCCCTCGGCCATCCCGGCGATTTCCGCGCTCGCGGTGCTGTGCTGGCTCTTCACCTGGAACGAGTTCCTCTTCGCCCTGATCCTGACCGGCAACAAGGTGCCGATGGTCACCGTGGTCATGGCGCAGTTCGTCACCGAAATGGGCCTGCGCTGGAACCTGATGGCGGCCACGGCCGTCATGGCGCTGGTGCCCGCCTTCCTGCTGGCGCTGTTCGGCCAGAAGTACGTGATCCGGGGCCTCAGGATTTGAGGGACCGGATCTAAGAAGAAGACAAGAAAATCACCCGAAGAGGAGACGACATGTTCAAGATGGGAAGACGAACGCTGGCCGCCGCCGCGGCTTGCGTGATCGCCGCGAGTACGGCGAACGCACAGATCAAGGAATTGCGCATCGGCTATCAGCCGAGCCCGATCCAGGACGCCTCGATCGCCATGTTCGAGACCTGGGGCGCCAAGAAGGGTATCAAGATCGTCAAGGTGCCGAATTCCTACGGCGTCTATGTCGAGAAGATGACGGCCTCGCTGACTTCGAACTCCGACCAGTACGACGTCATCTGGCACAACGACGACTGGGGCCAGCTCTGGGCCCATCTGCTCGAGCCGACCGACGACGTGAAGGGACTCGAGTTCGCCGAGAAGTGGGGCATGGACAAGATCGTGTTCGGCAACGCCGCCGGCCAGAACACCGTCGTGCCGATGGGCCAGACCTTCAGCGTCTTCTTCTATCGGAGCGACCTCGTTAAGCCGGAAGAAGTGCCCAAGACCCTGGCCGAGCTGGTCGAGACCAGCAAGAAGCTGCAGGCCGCCAACAAGGTGAAGTTCGGCTATGTCGGCGGCATGTCGATGAACCACAGCTGGTTCAGCTGGTTCTGGTCGATGTGGGGCAACAACTGCGACGTGCTGATGCCGGCCTATGATCGCGACAACAAGAAGCTCGCGGCCAACGGCTGGAAGTCGGGCATGAACGAACCCTGCATGAAGGAGACGGTCGAATACTGGTGGGACGCCATCAATACCCATAAGATCTCGCCGCGCGGCATGCCGGCCTACGACCGCAACGAGGCCAATGCCATCTTCATGGGCGGCGATGCGGCCTTTACCGTGGCCGACTCGCTGTGGTGGGGCACTTTCAACGATCCGGCCAAGTCGAAGATGGCCGGCAAAATCGCCGCCGCCCGCTTCCCGCTCGGCCCGAATCGCAAGGAGCCCTTCGCCTGGGACGACATCTGGGGCTGGGCCATCCCGAAGTCGATCTCACCCGAGCGCAAGGCGCTGGCCAAGGAAATGCTCGCCGCCATGATGGTCGACGAGGAAGGCCAGACCAAGATGTTCAAGGCAACCGGCGCGCCGCCACCGAACACGCAGTTCTGGCCCAAGATCGCCGCCGCCGATCCTTTCATGAAGTTGCTGAAGGAGTCGGTGCTCGATTCACCCAACAAGGTGCGTGGCGCCTACTACTTCCCCAACTGGCCGGCGGTGCACAAGGCGTTCAACGACACCGTCACCAAGGCCATCACCGGCAAGCGTGAGGACATCGCCAAGGTCCTGGCCGAAGGCGCGCCTTTGGTCAGCAAGGCGGCTCAGTAAGAAAGAGTATCTGGCCGCGGCGCTTCGGCGCCGCGGCCAGCCTTCCATTTGCATCGGCGGGGTCATGGCAGAGATCGTTCTCGACAAGCTCAACAAGCACTATGGCGCGCTGCATCACGCCGTGAAGGATGTCGACCTCACCATCGCCGACAAGGAATTCGTGGCGCTGGTCGGCCCCTCGGGCTGCGGCAAGTCGACGACGCTGCGCATGATCGCCGGGCTGGAGGATATCAGCGGCGGCGAGATCCGAATCGGCGGCAAGGTCGTGAACCACCTGCCGCCGCGCGACCGCGACATCGCCATGGTGTTCCAGAATTACGCGCTCTATCAGCACATGAGCGTCTACGACAACCTGGCCTTCGGCCTGCGCAACAAGAAGATGCCCGAGGCCGAGATCAAGGCCGCCATCGACCGCGCCACCTCCATGCTGGGCCTGCACGAGCTCTTGAAGCGCAAGCCGCGCCAGCTTTCCGGCGGCCAGCAGCAGCGCGTGGCGCTGGGCCGCTGCATCGTGCGCAATCCGCTGGTCTTCCTCTTCGACGAGCCGCTCAGCAACCTCGACGCCAAGCTGCGCGCCCAGATGCGCATCGAGATCAAGCGGTTGCACGCCCAGATGCCCACTACCTCGGTCTTCGTCACCCACGATCAGGTCGAGGCCATGACCCTGGGCGACCGCGTGGTGGTGATGAAGGACGGCCGCATCCAGCAGGTCGGCACGCCACTCACCGTCTATGGCAAGCCGGTCAACAAATTCGTCGCCGGCTTCATCGGCGCGCCGGCGATGAATTTCCTCGATGTCACGATCGTCAAGGAGGCCGACACGCTGGTGGCGCAATCGCCCGCCGTGAAGCTCGCCATCACCGAGGCCAGCGCGCCCGCTCTGGAAGCCTATATCGCCCGCCGCGTCATCATGGGCATGCGGCCCGAGCACCTGATGCTGGGCGACGGCGTGCTCAGCCGAAGCTTCATGGCCAAAGTCGAAGTGGTGGAGCAGCTCGGTTCCGAAATCCTCCTCGAAACCCGCGTCGGCGACACCCGCGTCACCGCCGCCCGCGTACCGCCCGAGTCGGTCATCGCCGCCGGCGATCAGGTCCGGCTCTCGGTGCAGCCCAACCGGCTGCACTTCTTCGATCCCGAAACGGAAAACGTGATCGCGGTTTAAGTTATGTCGTCCTGAGCACAGCGAAGGACCTCACCGAGCGATCGGACACGGACTTCTCCGAGAAACATCGAGTACTGGTCGAGCGCAAGATCCTTCGCTTCGCTCAGGATGACATGATGGGCTGCTTCGACAGCACAAAGCCCTCGTAGCCCTTGGCCGAAACCTCGTCGCAGCGTTTCTTGTAGCGGTCGAAGCCACCGACGTAAGGCATGAAGACGCGCGGCTTGCCGGGGATGTTGGCGCCGACGTACCAGGAATCGGCCAGCGGATAGAGCGTGGAGTCGGCCACGGCATTCACGTGCTGTACCCAGTCGGTCTCGGCCTGCAGTGCCGGCTCGATGCGGCCGAGGCCCTGCTTGTCGAGATACGACAGGCAATCGGCGATCCAGTCGACATGCTGCTCGATGCTGGCGATCATCTGCGTCTTCACGCCCGGGCTGCCCGGGCCGGTGACGACGAACATATTGGGGAAGCCCGAGACCATCAGACCGAGATAGGTGAGCGGCCCGCCTTCCCACTTGTCGGCCAGCACGGCACCGTCGGTGGTGCGGATGTCGATCTCGCGCAGCGCACCGGTCATGGCGTCGAAGCCGGTAGCGAAGACGATGGCGTCGAGCTCGACTTCCTGCTGGCCGGTCTTCACGCCCTTGGCCGCGATCTCCCGGATCGGATCGCTGCGCACATCGACCAGCGTGACGTTGGCGCGATTGTAAGTCTCGTAATAGTTGGTATCGAGGCAGAGCCGCTTGGTGCCGATGGGATGATCCTTGGGCGCCAGCAGCTCGGCCACCTTCTGGTCGCCGACGATGCCGCGGATCTTGTTGCGGGCGAATTCGGACGCCGTGTCGTTGGCCTCCTTGTTCACCAGAAGATCGTTGTAGGTATAGAGGTAGCTGATCGAGCCACCCTCCTGCCACTTCGACTCATAGGCGGCGTTGCGCTCCGCGGCCGCCACGTCGAGCGCCGAATGGGTCGGCCGCGGATAGCCGCCGATGGCGAAGGGCGTGTCGTAGGCGGCGCGGCGGCGCGCCGGGTAGTCGGCCTTATGCGTGCTCTCGCGTTCCGGCTCCATCGGCCCATTGCGTGCCGGCAGGCTGAAATTGGCGGTGCGCTGGAAAACAGTGAGGTGCTTTGCCTGCTGGGCGATCAGCGGAATCATCTGCACACCGGACGAGCCGGTTCCAATGACGCCGACACGCAGGCCTGAGAAATCGACGCCCTCATGCGGCCACAGGCCCGAGTGGTACCATTTTCCTTTGAAGTCGTGGATGCCCTTGAAATCGGGCACGCGCGGCGTCGAGAGATTGCCCGCCGCCATGACGCAGTAACGCGCGCGGATTTCCTCGCCTTTCTCGGTTTTGACGATCCACTCTCCCACCTTCGCATCGAACAATGCCGACTTGATGCGCGTATTGAGCTGCACGTCGCGGCGCAGGTCGAAGCGGTCGGTCACGTGGTTGATGTATTTCAGGATCTCCGGCTGCGTGCCGTAGCGCTCCGGCCATTTCCATTCCTGCTGCAGCTCGTCGGAGAAGGAATAGGAATATTCGAGGCTCTCGACGTCGCAGCGCGCGCCGGGATAACGGTTCCAGAACCAGGTGCCGCCGATGCCCGAACCCGCCTCATAGGCCCTGACCTTCAGCCCACTGCCGCGCAGGCGGTGGATGGCATAGAGGCCAGCAAGACCGCCGCCGACGATGACGACATCGAGCTGGCGGGAAACAGGACCGGTCGAGGCATCAGGCATGGCAGCACTTCCCGAATGAGTTTTTGCTGTGCGAGCGGCGAGCAATCGCGGCCGGCGTCCCCCGCTCCGTCGGCTTTTGCAAGAGTGCCAAGATAGATGAGCGTGTCAGTTTTGGAATACCTGCCGACGATGGAAGCCGAGGAAAGCCCGTTGCGCCGCACGGCGCAGAGTGCCGGCGCCTTTGTTTCCATCGGCCTGCTGGCACTGCGGCGCTTCCGGCGATGTAGTCCCCAAGAGAGGTCCTTCGACTGCGCTCGCTTCGCTCAGGACGAAGGGTATTTTTTAACGACCCCAAACCCAAACCCGTCAGCCCGAGCGAAGCCGAGGGATCTCTTTTTCGTCTCACGCATAAGTAGGGTCACTTCGGCGGCAGCAGCTTCTTGTCCTGCATCACCGAGAACCATTTGCGGAACATGACCTCGGTATCCATGACCTCGTGGAAGCCGGCCTGCTGCAGCTTGATGGTCGAAACGATGGCCGGTGGCCCCAGCGCCGTGCGGCCATAGCCCATGGTGTAGTCGGCGTATTCGAAAGACAGGCCGACGAAAGCCTTCAGGCTGCCCGAGACGAGCCTGTGTTTGGCAACGATCTCCCGCCACTCCGCTTCCATCGGACGAATCTCGCGGTCGAGCGGCACCGGCCGCGCCTCGCCCGCCGCAAAGCCCAGCGCATCGGCGATGGCGGGCCAGACATTCGGCCATTCGAAGACGTCGCCATTGGTGACGTTGAAGATTTCGTTATGGGCGTTCGGGGAATCGCCACACCAGGCGATGGCGCGCGCCAGCAGGTCGACATCGACGGCCTGCGCCGTGCGTCCGATGCCGCCGGGAAAGTCGAGCCTGGTCTTGCCGCGATGCCGCTCGAGGGCGGCATAGGCGCCCAGCGCGGGAATGACGTTCATGGCGCTGCCCGTCGAGTCGCCCACGATCAGCACCGGTCGCAGGATCGACCAGCCCCAGCGCTTGCCCGCCTGCGTCTCGCGTATGTAGCGCTCCTGGTTCCAGTAGAAGTTCGGCTGCTCGTGCATTTCCGAGCGGTTCTCGCGCGCCGGCACCGCGATCGGCCGGACATGCACGCCATAGGCCTTGGTGCCCTGCAGCAGCGAGACATGGCGCAGCTCGGGCGACGACGTTTCCAGCGGTTCGAAGAGATTGCGCAGCATCGCCTCGTTGGTGCGGATCTGCTCCTCTTCCCGCCAGCCCGCGACCAGGCCGGGACGTTCGTAAAGGGCTGCATAGACGAGATGCGTCACGCCGGAGAATTGAGCGGCAACCTGCGCGCATTGCGCCTTGTCGGTGAGATCGAGCGCGATGAAACGGGCGCCGTAGGTATCGTCGGGCTTGCGACGCGACACCGCGATCGTCTCGCAATCGGGCTCGGTCGCGAAATGCTTCATTGCGGCATAGCCGACGAGGCCGCTGGCCCCGGCGATCAGGACTTTCTTGCGGGCCATCAGTACGGCTCGTTCAGGAAACGCTCGACCAGCCGGTCGGCGCGCTTGCGGTCGGTGAACAGGAGGTGGCGGGCAAGATTGCGCGCCGAGGAGGCGAGATAGAAACGTTCGTACTGCTCGTTGCGGCTGGCAAGCCCGCTGCCGGCGAAATCCCAGGCGAGGCGGAAGATGCGGATGCGCTCCTCCGCCTTCATGCCTTTGGCGCCGGGCAGGTATTTCTCGATCAGCGGTTTCAACTCCACATCGGCCATCTGCGCCGCCGTCGGCGTGGCGAACATGTTGTGCGAGCCGATCAGGCGCAGGATCTCGTTCACGCGCGGGAACCATAGCGGCAGCATCGAGCGCAGGGCATGAAACGGTCCCGGTGCCGCCGTCCACAACCCGCCCGGCCATTCGCGGGCCTCGGTTTCGGCGGCCCGCACGGCGGCGCGTGTCAACTCGGCATAGCTCCAGACCTCGCCGATCAGGCGTTGGGTCTCCGGATCGGCTGCATTGATGGCGCCGGCCATGCGCAGCGCCAGGCCCCAGGCGAAGTCGAGCTTCACCGAGGCGCGCACCATGGTCTGTTGCTGGATATTGGGCGGCCAGCTCGAGGTCATCACCGTGTTGTAGGCGGTGCGGTTGGCGTCGATGAAGACGCGATTACGCGGGATCTCGACATCGTCGAAGATGACGAAGGCGTCCTGCTCGTCGAAGCGGCTCGACAGCGGATGGTCGAAGCGGTTGGCCGAGGTCGATACAGAGTCGCGGCAGACGAATTTCAGGCCGGGCGCCGAGAGCGGCACGCAGAAGGACAACGCATAGGCATCGGCGCCCTCGGGCAGCGGCGCGCCGGGATAGACCGCGAGTTCGTCGGCAAAAGGCGCCAGCGTCGCCAGCACACGCGCGCCGCGCACGACGATGCCATGTTCGGTCTCGCCTATCTTGCGCAGGGCATGGACATTGCCGTCGACCGGCGCGTCGCCCAGCGCCTTGTCGACAGTCGGCTGCACGATGGTATGGGTCAGCGCGATGTCATGGCGGCGCAGATATTTCTGATGCGCGACCAGCCGCTCGGCACCGGCCTCGTTGCCCGCCGCACCCCATTCGTCGGGCCGCGCGGCGAAGCCGGCATAGGTCACGTTCATGTAATCGGGCGTGCGGCCCATCAGGCCGACGGAATATTCGGCGACGGCCCGGAGCGCCTTGTGGCGGCGTGCGAGATCGTCGCGCGAACGCGGAGCGAGATGGCTGGTGCCGATGGCCTCGCTCGTCTCGGGGTCGCGCACGAGGCAGATATCGGCCTGCGCGTGCTGCAGGTCGTAGACCTCGGCCAGCGCATGGGCAGCACCCGTGAGCTTGGGATGATCGACGACGTCGCGCACCCGCTCGCCATCGACCCACACGGCTCGCGCGCCGCGCAGGCCCTTCAGGAACTGCTCACCCGTCCGCGCCGGCATGGTCCGCTCGCGCCTAGCCGGCCGGCATGGTCTCGGCGAGCGGCGGCAGCTTCACCACCTTGGCGTACCAGGCGTCGAGCTTGGGATGGCCGGGACGCCACGGCTCGTTGGCATAGCGGAAGTCGAGATAGCCCAGCGCGCAGCCGATGGTGATCTCGCCGATGGTGGTCAACATGCCCAGCGAATCGGCCTGCTTCTCCAGCACCGCCAGCGACTCCTTCACCTTGCCCTGCTGCAGGGCGATATAGCTCTTGCGGCCGTCGTCGAGCGGCAGCGCGATTTCGCGGCGGCGCGGCTGCGTGGCATCGAGAATGCCGTCGCCCAGCGATTCCTGCACCAGCGCCTTCCAGCGCGCCGGGCCCGCGGCCGGGATCAGCTTCGGCGCGGTGCCGATACTGTCGAGGTATTCGCAGATCACCGGGCTGTCGTAGATCGACATGCCATCGTCGGTGATCAGCGTCGGCACCTTGGACAGCGGATTGAGCGGCAGCAGCGCCGGATCGGTCGTGCCGATCTTCATGCGCTCGACCTTGTCGTTGATGCCCCGGGCGATGGCGCAGGCCGTGACCTTGCGGACGTAAGGGCTGGCGGCGGAGTAAGCGAGTTTCATGGACGTTTCCTCTCAGTGATGCGCCACGTTATCGCCTTGGCGGCGCAGGCGCATCAAATGGATGAGGATGGCGGCCAGCGTCACCACGATCATCACCGTGGCCATGGCGGCGACCGAGGGACTGACATTGTCCTGGATGCCGTCCCAGATCTTCTTGGGCAGCGTGTAGACGCGGCGGCTGACGATGAACATCGTTACGACCAGCTCGTCCCAAGAGGTGATGAAGGCGAAGGCCGCACCCGCCAGGATGCCCGGCCGGATCGAGGGCACGACGACGCGCCACAGCGCCTGCGGGATCGTGGCGCCGAGATTGCGCGCGGCCTGTTCGAGCCGTAGATCGAAATTGGCCAGCGAGGCCGAGACCGAAATCACCACATAAGGCAGGCCCTTCATGGCATGGGCCACGATCAGGCCGGCATAGGTATCGATCAGGCCGACTTGCACCCAGGCCTGGTAGAAGCCCAGCGCATGCACGATCGAGGGCACGATGATCGGCGCCAGCATCAGGAAGCGCAGGAATTCCGAGAGCCGCGAGGAGATGCGCCAGCAGCCGACGGCCGCCAGCGTGCCCAGCGTCACGGCGATGGCGGTGGCGCTGCTGCCGACGATCAGGCTGTCGATCACGCTGCGCCGCCAGGCCGGTTCGAGCAGCAGCGCCTCGTAATGGCGCAGCGACCAGCCATCGACCGGCAGCGAGAGATAGCGGTGCGAGGTGAAGGACACCGGTACGATCACCACCACCGGCAGGATCAAAAACAAAAGCCCGATCCAGGCGGCGAAGTTGGCGCTGGAGCGCCCTTCCCGAATGCCGGAGCGAATACCAGAGCCGCTCATGCCTTGGCCCCGAAGACCTGACGCAGGTTGGCGAAGCGCGACAGAACGGCCAGCAGCGCGATCACCGAGACCAGCAGCGTCGTGGCAAGCATGGCGCCGCCGCCCCAGTTCAGCGTGTCGAGCACCAGCACGGCGATGTATTCCGAGATCATCACTGTCTTGCCGCCGCCCAGCAGCGCCGGGGTGATGTAGAAGCCCAGCGCAAAGATGAAGATCAGGATGCCGGCACTGACGATGCCCGGCACGCTGAGCGGCAGGAAGACGCGCCAGAAGGCGGCGAAGCGGCTGGCGCCGAGGCCGCGCGCCGCCGGTACCAGCCGCGAATCGATGCCCTGCATGTTCGCCCAGATCGGCAGCACGGCATAGGGGATCAGGTAATGCACCATGCCGAGCACGACGCCGAACTCGTTGCGCGCCAGCGGCAGCGGCGCGTCGATCAGGCCCATGCCCATCAGCGCGGTGTTCACCAGCCCGCGGCTCTGCAGCAGGGTCAGCCAGGCAAAGGCGCGCACCAGCACCGAGAGCCAGAACGACAGCAGCACGATGAACAGCATCCAGATCTGCCGCTCGGGCGGCGCCTGCAGCATGGCATAGGCGATGGTGTAGCCGATCGCCAGCGCCACCGCCGTGGTGATGGCGCAGACGCGCAGCGTCGTGAGCAGGATGCGCTGGATCGCCTCGCTCTCGACGAGCTTCGCGTAATTTCCGAAGCCCGGCACCGGGACGGTGACGGACAGCCACAGCACCTTGAACAGCGGGTAGAAATAGAAGGCCGCCAGCACGGCGAGCGGGAGCAGGATGAAGGCCCAGTAAGTGCGGGCCGTGCTGGCGTTTTCCATTCGGTTCAGGCGGTCAGGACACCGCCTCGATATAGGCCGTGAGTGCTGCGGCGCTGTTCTTGGCGTACCACTCGGCATCGGCCGGGACCTGCAGCGGGTAGTTCACCGGCGAACCGGGATCGAGCGCTTTCAAATCGTCTGGCACCAGCGACGATGCAGCGGGATTGACCGGGCCGTTGCCGAGCAGCTTGTAGAGTTCGACCTGCTGGGCCGGGTCCTGCGCGGAGGCCATGAACTTCATGACCTCGTTGCGTACCTTGGTGCCCTTGGGCGAGATCCAGGCGCCGACCCAGGCCGAACCCTCGTTGTAGTGATAGTCGATCTTGCCGTTGCTCTCGCGGCGCAGCACCGAAGCACGCGTGTTCCACAGGTTGGCCATCACGACTTCTTTGTCGCGCAGCACCTGCTGGCTCTCCGCCCCCGTGCTCCAGAAAACGCAATGCGGCTTCAGCTCCTTGATCTTGGCCAGGGCGCGCTTGAGGTCGATCGGATAGATGTCCTTCGGTGCTACGCCGTCGGCCAGCAACGCGGCCTCGAGCTGGCCGTCGATATGCTTGCGCAACGCGCGCTTGCCCGGGAAGTCCTTCACGTTCCAGAAATCCTTCCAGGTCATCGGCTTCCTGCCGCCGAAGGCGTCGGCCTGATAGGTCAGCACGTTGGCGTAGATATAGGAGCCGCAGCCCCACTTGCCGGCATGCTCGGGCCGGAGCTTCTTCTTGTCGACGATGGCGTAGTCGATCTCCTCGAGCAGGCCCTGCTGGCCGAGCTCGGCCGCGGCGGCCAGGTTGCGGTCGCAGACATCCCAGGTGACGTTCTTGGCATCGACCATGGCCTTGATCTTGGCCGAGGACGGGAAGGTGCCGTCGATCGTTACCTTCACGCCACTCGCCTTGGTGAAGGGCTCGCCCCAGGCCTTGCCCATCGCAGTGACGGCATCGCCGCCGGCATTGGACAGCACGATCTCCTTGCCCTGCGCCAGCGCCGCGCCGCCGAAGCCGCCCGTGCCGCCCAGCACCGCGGCGAATTGCAGGAAGCGGCGGCGGTCGATGGTGCCCTTGGCCAACTGCTCGCCCAGCAATTTCAAAGTGTCTTCAGCGTGTGTCTGATGCTTGGTCATGATCGTTCCTCCCGATAAGTGCCATTCCTCATATGCAAACATCGCGCCTCAGCGATAGGCCGCCTCATTCGTCACGTAGCCGGCGACGATATCGGCTTTCAGGACCGCCACCGCCCTCGTCTTCGGATCACCATGACCGCCGCCACCCGGCGTGCCGAGGGAAACGGTGTCGCCCTTGCCGATGACGTACTGCCTCTTGGGGTCGGTCAGCTCGCCGTTGATGCGCAGCTCGCCGGGCGCACCATCGCGCCCCCCCTCGATGCCGAAGGCCGGAAAGATGGTGCGTTCGGCGAGGAAGGAAACGGCAATCGGTGTCTCGCTGCGGCTTTCGATCAGGATCTCCTGCCCCAGACCGCCGCGATGCTTGCCAGGACCGCCTGAGTCAGGGCGCAGCTTCTTGTGATGGAAGCGCAGCGGCGCGATGTGCTCGCTGATCTCGATCGAGGTCGAACTCACATTCGACGGCCATGACAGGCACGTCACGCCATCGCGCTGCGAATTGCCGCCCATGCCGCCGTTGTAGAAGAACATATTGGCATAAGGCTTGCCGCCTTCACGCACGCCTGACTGGTTCATGCCCCACATCGGCGAGCCGCAGGCGGCCATGACGCGCTCGGGCACGATCTGGCCGAGGCAACCGAAGACCAGCATCGGCACGTAATGGCCGATCAGCATGCGCGAGCCGCCGGGCGCGGGGAATTGCGGATTGACGATGCAGCCCGGTGGGGCGCTGAGGCTGATCGGTCGGAAGGCGCCTTCGTTGTTGGGCAGGTTGGGACTGGTGCAGACCTTGACGCCATACATCGCCATCGCCGTCGTGTAGCAAAGCGCGCAGTTGATGGCGCGGTCGACCTGGGCGTCGGTTCCGGCGAAATCCATGGCGATCTCGTCGCCCTCGATGGTGAGCTTGAGGCGCAACGTGATCGGCGTCGTCATGATGCCGTCGGTCTTGACCTCGCTATGGTAAGTGCCGTCGGGCAGCTCGCGGATCGCCGCCCGCATCGCCGTCTCGCAGCGGCCCTGGATCTCGCGTGCCAGATCGGTGAGATCGGGCAGGCCGTAGTTCTCCATCAGGATCAGCAGGCGGTCTTCCATCAGATCGAGTGCCACGATCTGGGCGTAGAGATCGCCCATGGTCTGGTCGGGCGTCCGCACGTTCTTGCGGATGATGGTGACCAGCGTCTCGTCAGTCTTGCCGGCAACCATCATCTTCATGATCGGGATCTGCAGGCCTTCCTCGAAGACCTCGCGTGGCTCGGGGCTCCTGATCTTGCCGCCGATATCGGGCGCATGGGCCGTGGTGGCGCTGAAGGCCACCAGCTTGCCGTTGCGGAAGATCGGCTTGGCCAGCGTGATGTCGGGCAGATGGCCGGTACCCAGCCAGATGTCGTTGGTGATCAGCACGTCGCCGGGGCTGAGCTTCTCCGGCGGGAACTCGCGCAGGAAGTGCTTCACCGTCTCGGGCAGCGTGCCGATGAAGCTCGGGATGCTCTCCGACGCCTGCACCAGCGATTGGCCGGTGGCGTCGGTGACGACACAGGAAAAGTCGTAGCTCTCGCGCACCAGCGTCGAGAAGGACGTGCGCACCATCGCTGCCGCTGCCTCGTCGACCAGCGAGATCAGGCGGCGCCAGAGAAGCTCCAACTCGATCGCATCAAATGTTCTCGGAGCAATTGAAGTGGCCATCAGATGACCTCCGCCAGGATGGAGCCGTCGGGCAGCAGGCGCGCGGTGGCGCCGGGGCCGACGATGAAGGTGCTTTCGTCTTCCTCGAACACAGCCGGGCCCTGCACAACCACGCCCGGTGCGAGCGCGTAACGATCGTAGACATTGGTCGGCAGCATCTTGCCGGCATCGGCGAAGAACACCGGACGCGTACCCTTGAGCGCATTGACGCCGGCATGGCGCGGCAGCTCGAGCTTGCCGCCGGCGCCCGGCATCGGTGCTGCCACAGACAGGCGCAATGCCACAAACTGGATGGCGGCACCCGGCGGCGTGCGCGCGAACAGCGCCTTGTAGGCAGCCTCGAAGGCAGTCCGGACGCTCTTCTCGTCGAGTGTGTCGGGCATGGCGACGGTAACTTCGCTGCCCTGGCCGATGTAACGCATGTCGGCGAGACGGCGCACGACGCGGCCCGACGCGTCGGCGCCGGTGGGACGCAGCACGGCAAGCGATTCCTTTTCCTGTGCGGCAAAGATCGCCTCGGCCTCGGCGAGGTCCGCGCCGGCAAGCGGTGCGCTGAAGCTGGCGACGCGGTCGACACGCGCCGGCGCCATCAGCATGCCGATGGTGCTGCCGGCACCCGCGCCGGGTGGACAAACGACACGCGTGACGCCCAACTTGCGCGCGACGTTCCAGGCATGGACCGGACCGGCACCGCCGGTCGCCAGCAATGCGTATTCGGCCGGGATACGGCCGCGCTCGGCGATGGCGACACGCGCCGCACCGGCCATGTTCTCGTTGACCACGTCATGCACGCCGAAGCCGGCACGGTCGCGATCGACGCCCAGCGCCGTGGCGAGATCGCCCAGCGCGGTTTCGGTCGCGGCGCGGTCGATCTTCATGGCGCCGCCGAGGAAGAAGTCGGCGTTGAGATAGCCCAGCGCCAGATCGGCATCGGTCACGGTGGCGTCCTTGCCGCCGCGGCCATAGCAGGCGGGACCGGGCTGCGCGCCGGAGCTTTCAGGGCCAACCTGCAGGGTGCCGAGCTCGCTTCTCTTGGCGATCGACCCGCCGCCCGCGCCGATCTCGATCAGCTCGACGGTGGCGATCATGATCGGCAGGCCGGAGCCGCGCAGGAAGCGCTTCTCGCGCGCCGCTTCGAAGCCATAGGCCACCACCGGCTCGCCATCGTCGACCAATGCCAGCTTGGCCGTCGTGCCGCCCATGTCGAAAGCCAGCACGCGTTCGAGGCCGGCATTGCGGCCGAACCAGGCACCGGCCAGCGCGCCGGCGGCAGGACCGCTTTCCAGCAACTGCACCGGCGCACGCTTGGCTTCGCTGACATGCGTGAGGCCGCCGTTCGACAGCATGAGAAAGAGCCCGCCGGGAATGCCGGAGGTGCGCAGCGTCTTTTCCAGCCGCTCCAGATAGATCTCGGCCAGCGGGCGGACATAGGCATTGGCCACGGTCGTGCTGGCGCGCTGGTATTCGCGGATCTCGGGCGCGATGTCGGACGACAGCGAGATCGAGAGGTTCTGGAAGCGCTCGGATACGGCGGCGGCGATGGCGCGCTCATGCACCGGATTGGCGTAGGAATGCAGGAAGCAGATGGCAAGACTCTCGACACCCTGCTCGACCAGCCAGGCGACCTCTGCCATCGCCGCATTGAGATCGAGCGGGATCTCGACGCTGCCGTCGGGCGCCAGCCGTTCGAGGGCCTCGCGCCGCCACGGACGCGGCACCAGCGGCTTGGGCATCTCGATGAACAGATCGTAGAGCTCGTATTTGCGCTCGCGCGCGATCTCCAGCACGTCGGCAAAGCCCGCCGTGGTGAGCAAACCTGTCTTCGCCCCTTTGCGCTCGATCAGCGCGTTGGTGAAAAGCGTCGTTGCATGCACGACGCGGCCCACCTGCTCGGACTTGACTCCCGCCTTTTCCAGCACACGCCGCGTGCCTTCGAGCGCACCGCGCGCCGGATCGTCCGGTGTCGTGCTCTCCTTCCAGATGACGGCGCGGCCGTCGCGTGGATCGTGGATGACGAGATCGGTGAAGGTGCCCCCGATATCGATGCCGAGGGACAGAGGTGCTGCTGTGTTCATTCCGCGCGGATATTGCCCGCTTTGACCACCTTGGCCCAGCGCTCTCGGTCCTTGAGGATTTGTGCTTTGAAGCCGGGGCCGTCCTGCGGAATGGCGACGAGGCCACGCGAGTCGAGCACGGGCTTGGTCGCGGGATCGGTGATCGCGTCGAGGAAAATCTTGCCGAGGCTTGCCACGATATCGGCCGGCAGGGCGGCGGGGCGGCGGGGCCAAGCACGCCGAACCAGTTGCTGATATCGAGCGTCGGG
Organism: Reyranellales bacterium; assembly: GCA_038224985.1. Lineage (GTDB taxonomy): Bacteria > Pseudomonadota > Alphaproteobacteria > Reyranellales > Reyranellaceae > Reyranella. Next base: position 20,923 of record JBBRFD010000023.1, on the reverse strand, counting down.
ATGTCCTTGGTCATCAACGGCAGGTCGGGCGCGATCGGATTGGGCTTGGTCGAGGCCAGCGCCAACGCCCGCACCTGCCCGCTCTTTATCTGCCCCACGATCTCCGAGACATTGGCAAAGAACATGTCGATCTGGCCCGCCGCAAGATCAGCGATCGCCGGTGCGCCGCCGCGATAGGGCACATGCAGGAGCTTGAGCCCGCCTGCCTCGGCGGCAAAGAGTTCGGCGCCGAGCTGGTTGGTCGAGCCGGCGCCGGTCGAGCCGTAGCTCACCTTGCCCGGGTTGGCCTTGGCATAGGCGATGAGTTCGGCAACGGTCTGGTACGGCGCGCTCGGCCGCACGATCAACGCCATCGGCACGCCGACCAGATTGGCAATCGGCACCAGCTCCTTGTCGAGGTCGAGCGGAATCTGCGTGCCCGGCACGACCGGCCCGACGGCGAGCGAGCCCATGATGCCGATGCCGACCGTGTAGCCATCGGGTGCGGCATTGGCGACTGATTTGAGCGCGATATAGCCCAGCGCGCCAGTTTTGCTGTCGACCACGACCGTATGGCCGGTGCGGCGCTGGATGGCCTCGGCGGCCACGCGGGCCGAGATATCGGCCGTGCCGCCGGGCGCGAAGCCGACAACGATATGGAGGGGTTGCTTGGGCACCCATTGCTGGGCCCGGGCGGACCCGATGCCGAGGACAAAGGGGGCGGCGATCAAGCTTCGGCGCAGCATGGCGATTCTCCCTATTAAGTTATGCGCGATGATGCACCGGCGCGCGGCCGTAGACGGGGGTGTCGATTCCTTCCAGCCTTGCTTTCAATTGCAGTGCCAAGTAGCGCGAATAAAAGCGCGACTGCGCCAAGTTGCCGCCATGAAGCCACAGATTGGCCTGCGACGTGGGTTTCCACATGTTGCGCAACTCGCCTTCCCAGGGACCGGGGTCCTTGTTGGTACCCGAGCCGAGGCCCCAGCACTTGCCGACCTTGTCGGCCACTTGCTGCGAGATCAGCGACGCCGCCCACCCGTTCATCGAGCCATAGCCCGTGGCATAAACGATCAGGTCGGCCGGCAGCTCGCTGCCGTCGCTCAGGATCGCCGACGACTCCGTCAACCGCACGATCTCGACCTTGGTGCGCAACTTGATGCGGCCATCGGCGATCAGCTCGGAGGCGCCGACATCGATGTAGTATCCCGAGCCACGGCGCAGATACATCGGGCCGATGCCGGTGTCGTCCTCGCCGAAGGTCAGCAGGAAGCCCGCCTTGCGCAGGCCCGCGTAGAAGTCGGCGTCGAGCTTCCTGATCTTCTCGACCACGGGCTGATTGAGCACCGGCAGCAGATGATAGGGGATCGACGCCGCGGTGAAGTCGGCGACATCGACATCGATGCCAGCCTGAACGGCGGCTTCGGAATAGAGCGTGCGGAAGCGCGCCAGCGTGTCGGATTTGATCACCAGCGTCGGCGAACGCTGCAGCATGGCGACCTCGGCGCCGTTCTCCCAGAGGTCGGCGGCGATATCGTGCGCCGAATTGTTGGAACCGACGACGATGCAGCGCTTGCCCGTCATGCCTTCACCGCCGCCGTGCTGGCTGGAATGGCGCTGGATGCCCTTGAAGAGATCCGCGCCGGAAATCTGCGGGACCTGCGGCACGCCCGACATGCCGGTGGCCAGCACGAGCTGCTTAGGGCGAAGCGTCACGTCCTTGCCGTCGCGGCGTACCACGACGGTCCATTCCTGCTTCGCCTCATCCCAGGCGGCGTTGCGGCAAGGCGACGACGTCCAGTAATCGAGCTCCATGATCTTGGTATAGGACTCGAGCCAGTCGCCCATCTTGTCCTTGGGCGTGTAGATCGGCCAATGATCGGGGAACGGCAGGTAGGGCAGATGGTCGTACCAGACCGGATCATGCAGGCAGAGCGACTTGTAGCGCTTGCGCCAGGCATCGCCCGGCCGTTCGTTGGCATCGACGATCAACGCCGGCACGCCCAGCCGCTTCAGCCGCGCGGCCAAACCGATACCGCCCTGCCCACCGCCGACGATCAGCACATAAGGCTGCCGCGCATAACCAAGCTCCATCGCATCGGCTTCACGCCGGTCCTTCCAGGTCACGCGGTTCTTCATGGCGCCGTGTTGCACCCCTGAATCGCGCGTAGGACCGCTCTTCTCCTCGAAGCCCTTCAGCTCCAGCAGCGTCGTAAACAGCGTCGTGCACTTGCCGTCCTTGAGGCGCAGCGCACCGCGGCCGCGGCCGACCGCCGTCTCGAAGGTGATCCAGCTCTCGTCGGCGCTCTTCGGCACACCTTCGATCTGCCAGGCCGCAGGCTTGGTTTTGGCAAGCGTCGCCATCAGCATATCGGCGATCGCCGGCCTGCCTTCGGCCGTCGAGATGTTCCAGGTGAAGGCCACGAGGTCGCGCCAGTAGCAATCCTCGGCGAACATCGCCGTTGCCGCCGCCACGTCGCCGCGCTCCAGCGCACCGCCGAATTCATCGAGCCAGCGCGTGATCTTGCTGCTCTCTTTTGCAAATGTATCGATTTCGCTCTCCGAAGCCGCAATGTCGGGACGCCACAATAATAGGCTTGTGAGCCCGGAACGGGCCACCGACAATGGCACCATGAACAAGGAAATCCTGGCGGAACTCGCTCCCACCGGTGTCCTTCGCGCGGGCATCAATCTTTCCAACTTCCTGCTCGTCACGGGCCGCAGCGCCAATGCCGATCCCGAAGGCGTGGCGCCCGACATGGCCCGCGCCATCGCCGCCGACATGGCCGTGCCGCTGACGCTGGTGCCGTTCAAGGCGCCCGGCCTCTTGGCCGATGCCGCCGAGCAGAATGTCTGGGACATCGGCTTGATCGGCGCCGAGCCGCTGCGCGCCGAGAAGATCGCCTTCACCGCCGCCTATGTCGAAATCGAAGCGACGTATCTGGTGCCGGCCGACTCACCGCTCAAGACCATTGCCGATGTCGACGCCAAGGGCGTGCGCATCGTCGTCTCGGCGCGCAGCGCCTACGAGCTCTGGCTGACGCGCAACATCAAGAACGCGACGCTGACCCTGGTCGAAGGCCTCGGCGGCGCGCTCGATGCCTTCATCGCCCAGAAATTCGACGCGCTGGCCGGTCTGCGGCCCGGATTGATCGGCGACATCAAGAAGGTGCCGGGCGGCAAGATCCTCGACGGCCAGTTCACCGCCGTTCAGCAGGCCGTGGGCACGCAGCGCAAGAACACCAAGGGCGCCGCCTACCTCGCCGATTTCGTCGAGAAGGCCAAGAAGTCCGGCATGGTCGCCACCCTGATCGAGAAGCACAAGGTCGTCGGCCTTTCGGTCGCGCCGCCAGCGTAGAGCCACGCAACTACCTCTACCGTCATCCCGAGCGAAGCCGAGGGATCTCTTTTTGCCTCGACGAAAAAAGGTCCCTCGGCTTCGCTCGGGACGACGGAGTATTTTTGGCGCTACGCCTCGAACTCAGCATCCTTCTTCGGGATCAGATCGTACGGTAGCTTGAAGCTCGGCAGTGCCATGAGCCGGTCGCGCCAGGCGGCAAGGTTCGGGCGTGAATCGAGCGAGAGTCCGCCTTCCGCCGCGAAGACCATGCGGCCCCAGCAGCCGAGATCGGCGATGGAGCAGGCATCGCCCACCAGCCACTCGCGGCCGGCCAGCGACTTGTCGGCGAAGTCGAGCGCGGCCTCGGCCGGCGGGCGGAAATAATTCACGATCTCCTGCGACACGTCGGGCCGGAAGCGCGCGAAGTGGCGGACGCGGGCCACGTTGGTGATGGAGTCGTTCTCCCAGGACAGCCACTCGCGCGCCTGCCAGCGCTGCTGTTCGGTCTTCGGCTCGAACTTGCCGGTCGTGCGCGCGAGATAGTCGAGGATGACGTTCGACATCACGATGGTGAGGCCGCGATGCTGCAGCACCGGCACCTGGCCATAGCGATTGATTGCCAGGTGATCGGCCTGCTTCTGCACGCCGTTCTTCAGGTTGACCGTGCGGAAAGAGAACGGCCGGCCGCTCAACGCCAGAAACAACATCGGCTTGTAGCTCGAACTCGACGTGAAACTGCCGTGCAGAACGAGACGGTCGATATTCGATTCCGGGGACATCGGCGTCTCCTGTGGCCTTGAGGCTCGGCAATTCGTACTCTCCCCTCGCGACCAAGGGGGAAACAAAATGGATGCACTTCCGCGCCGCAGAGTCGGCAAGACCAAACTCGAAGTCACGCAGATCGGCCTGGGCGGCGCGCCCATGGGCGGCTTTCGCGACACCATTGCCGATAGAGAAGCGGTACAGCTTACCCATGACGGCTACGACGCCGGTATCCGCTATTTCGACACCTCGCCCTATTACGGTTATGGCCGCAGCGAGCTGCGCATGGGCGCAGCACTGCGCGGCAGACCGCGCGACAGCTACGTGCTGTCGACCAAGATCGGCCGCATCCTGCATGTCAGGAAGCCAGGCGAAGCACTCCCCGCGGACTTGCGCGAGAACGGCCTGCCGGGCTTCATCCCGCAATACGACTACACCTACGACGGCGTCATGCGCTCACTCGAGCATTCGCATCTGCGGCTCGGCCTCGACAAGATCGACATCGCGCTGATCCACGACGTCGATTTCTGGACGACCAAGGACCGCGCCGTGCTCGAGGAACGCTTCAAGACGGTGATGGATTCCGGCTACCGCGCGCTCGACGAGCTGCGCAAGGCGGGCGTCATCGGCGCCATCGGTGTCGGCATCAACGAAAGCGACACCAGCCTGCGCTTCATCAAGGCCGGCGATTTCGACTGCATGCTGCTGGCCGGCCGCTACACGCTACTGGAGCAGGGCGCGCTCGACGCCTTCCTGCCGGAATGCCTCAAGCGTTCGGTCTCGGTGATCCTGGGCGGGCCGTACAATTCCGGCATCCTGACCGGCAACGTGAAGCCCGGCGCCAAGCACGACTATGTCAATGCAGCACCCGAGCTGATCGCCAGGGCGCAGAAGATCGAAGCGGTGTGCAAACGCTACGGCGTGGCGCTGGGCGCCGCCGCCATGCAGTTCCCGCTGTTCCATCCTGCCTTCTGCGCAGTCATCCCCGGTGCGCTCAGCACCGCCGAGGTGAAGCAGAACGTGGGCCATATGAGCGTCAAGATTCCGGCCGAGCTCTGGGCCGAGCTCAAGCGCGAGAAGCTGCTCGACCCCGCCTCGCCGACGCCGAACTGAACAGGAGACCGAGATGAAGATCGTCGACGCGCAGGTCCATATCTGGGGCCAGACGGTAACGCCGCCCTCCGGCCTACACCGCAAGGTCTCGAAATTCACGGCGGAAGAACTGCTGAAGGAAATGGACGAGGCCGGCGTCTCGGCCGCCCTCATCCATCCGCCCGGAAGCTGGGATCCCGACTCGGGCAAGATGGCCGTCGAGGCGGCGGCGCGTTACCCGGACCGCTTCGCCGTCATGGGCCAGTTTCCGCCCGAGAAGATGGAGAACCGCAAGCTGATCAACGGCTGGCGCAAGCAGCCCGGCATGATGGGCCTGCGCTGGGCCCTGCTCTGGCCGGAGCAACAGGTCTGGCTGCGCGACGGCACGCTCGACTGGCTATGGCCGGCGGCGCAACGCGAGGGCCTGCCGGTCGCCACCATGGCCGGGCTCTTCCTGCCGGAATTCAAGCGCATCGCCGAGCAGCACCCACGCCTGAAGTTGATCGTCGATCACTGCGGATTGCTGCGCCTCGAGAAGGACGCCGCAGCCTTCGGCAATCTCGACGCGCTCTGCGCGCTGGCCAAATTGCCCAATGTCGCCATCAAGGCCACCGGCGCGCCGGGCTACTCGACGCACGATTATCCCTACCGCAACCTGCATGACGGGCTGCATCGCATCTTCGATGCCTATGGACCGAACCGCTTCTTCTGGGGCACCGACATCACCCGCATGCCCTGCAGATATCGCCAGTGCGTGACCATGTTCACCGAGGAGCTGCCGTGGCTGCGCGGCCGCGACCTCGAATTGGTGATGGGTCGCGGCCTCTGCGAATGGATCGGCTGGGATCTGAAGTTCTAGTTCGGCGCTAGTTGAGGGGCCCGATCGCAACGCAGGGCGCCTTGTCGACGAAGATCTCGCCGGCGGGTCCGAAGATGTTGAAGCCGACCTTATGGCCGGCGGGAATGCCGTTGAGGAAGACCGACACCGTCTCGACCGGCTTCTCGCCGTTCATGAAGGTGCACTTGATCTCGGGGCTGATGGTGAGCGACGAATTGTTCGCCGCCGTCAGGTCGATGACCCAGCGCTGAGTGTCGTTGAGGCGCAGGGCAGGCGTCGCCAGCGTCATGACGGGCACGCTGGTGCCGAGGCCTGAGGTGATCGGCACGGCGCCAATATCGCGCAGGACCGGGCGCTGCACGGCGGTGCGGAACGGGACTTCCTGCGTGCGCGGGTCGAAGGCCCGGTCGCTGGCCTGCGGCGCCTCGTTGGCGGGGCGCAGTGCCTGGCTTTGGGCGAGCGCGACACCGGCCGTGAGTGTAAGCGAGGCAGCGAGAACGACGAGACGGACGGCCTTCATTGGAAATTCCTTTGGTGGAAGCTCCAATAACGCATAAATCGCGGGCTTGTTCCGCCTAACCGCGTCCTTCGAGCAGCATCCGTTCGCGCTGGAAGAGGTCGACGACGGCGTCCATGACGGCGCGCACCCGCGGCAGGGCGCGCAGGTCGCGATGCACCAGCAGCCACTGGTCGGCAAAGACATCGGCGATCGTGCCGCCGACCCGATGCAGGGCGGGCTCGGGATCGCCGAGATAGCAGGGCAATACGGCAAGCCCCGCGCCCATGCGCGCCGCCTCGAGCAACACCAGCCAGTTGTTGACGCGCACGGCCGGCCGCGCACCGGCGAGCCGCTGCTGCAGCCATTGCTGGCCCGGCATGTAGCTGTGGTCGTCGTCGAAGCCGATCCACGGCAGGCCCGCCATGCTGGACGGCGTCAGACGCGCCACCGGGAAGTCGTGGCTGGCATAGACGGCATAGGCGACACGCCCCAGCTTGCGCGTGACGATGCCAGCCAGATCCGGCACCTGTTCGCGGATCAGCAGATCGGCTTCGCGGCGCGACAGGTTGGCCAGCGTATGGCTCGCCGTCAGTTCGAACTCGATATGGCTCAGGCGTTCGCGCAGCCACGGCAGGTGGCGCGCAATGAGCGCGGCCATGGCCTCGCCGGCCGACAGCCGCACCACACCGCTCACGGCGTCGCCCAGCGTGGCGCTGCGGCGGTGGATCGAGAGCGCGGCCTTTTCCATCGCCTCCGTGTCGGCCAGCAGCCCCTCGCCCGCCGAGGTCGGCACGAAGCGGTCGGGCAGGCGGTCGAACAGCCGTGCGCCGATCTGCTTCTCAAGCGCCTGAACCCGGCGCGCGACCGTGGGATGACTGACGCCCAGAGACTTGGCCGCCGTCGTCAGCGTGCCCTCACGGGCCAGTGTCAGGAACACCCGCAGATCGTCCCAATTGGCGTCCATCGCTTGGTCCCCTGTCCTCGAGTCCTGTTCAAAATTGTACAAGTTCTTTTCCACTTTGTAGACTGACGAATACAAGCGTTCGGCCTAGCATCCGCTCATGCATATCGAACCGCGCCTCTGGGTCTTCACGCGGGGCGTCCGCCCCCGCATCGCCGCAACCACCGTGATCGGCCTGCTGGCCGTCGGCCTGGGCGTCGCCCGCCTCGGCCTGCTGGGCTGGCTGATCGGCGAGATTTTCGCCGGCAAGCCGCTCGGCGACCTTCTCCTGCCCATCTTCCTGATCGCCGCCGTCATGGTGCTGCGCGGTGCCGCCGAGCACTGGCGCGCGGTGATGGCGCATGAGACAGCGGCAGTGGTGCAAAAGACGCTGCGCCGCGCGCTCTACGATCATATCGCCTCGCTCGGACCAGGCACCGTCGGCCGCCAGCGCTCGGGCAGCCTCACGCTTTCCATGGTCGAGGGCGTGCAACAGCTCGAAGTCTATTTCGGCCAGTTCCTGCCGCAGTTCCTGATCGCGCTGCTGACGCCGATCCTGATCTTCGCCGGCGTCGCCTTCATCGACCTGCCGGTCGCCGGCGTCATGCTGGCTTTCGCGCTGATCGCGCTGCTGGCGCCCGGCCTCTGGCACAAGTTCGACGTGCGCAATTCGATGGGCCGGCAAAGGGCCTATTCGAGCTTCGCCGCCGAGTTCCTCGATTCGATCCAGGGCCTCGCCACGTTAAAAGCCTTCGGCCAGGGCAAGGCGCGCGCCGACAAGCTTGAAGTCGAAGCTCACGATGTCTTCCAGCGCACCATGTGGGTGCTGGGCACCAACGCGCTGGCACGCGGTATCACCGATACGTCGATCGCGCTGGGAGCGGCCATCGCCCTGCTGGTCGGCGCCTCGCGTGTCGAAGGCGGCTCGATGAGTCTCACGGCGCTGCTGGTCGTCCTGATGCTGGGCGTCGAAATCTTCCGGCCGATGCGCGAGCTGCGCACCGTGCTGCACCAGGGCATGGTCGGCATGGCCGCAGCACAGGGCATCTACCAGATCCTCGACGGCAAAGCGGCCGTGGCCGACTCGCCCGCCGCGTCATTCGAAGGCGCGCTTGAACCCACCATCGCCTTCGAGAATGTGCGCTTCTCCTATCCCGGCACACGCCGCACCGTGCATGGCGGTCTCAGCTTCCATGCCGAAGCCGGCCAGCGCATCGGCTTGGTCGGCCCCTCCGGCGGCGGCAAGTCGTCGATCGTGCGGCTGCTGCTGCGCTTCTACGATCCCGATGCCGGCACGATCAAACTGGGCGGTCGCGACCTGCGCCAGCTTTCCTTCGCGCAGATCCGCTCCATGATCTCGGTGGTGAACCAGGACACCTTCCTGTTCCACGGCACGGTCGAGGAGAATATTCGCCTCGGCAAGCCCAATGCGACCGAGGCCGAACTCGAAGCCGCCGCCCGCGCCGCCAATATCCACGAATTCGTCCTCGGCCTGCCGCAGGGCTACGCTACGGTGATCGGCGAGAAGGGCATCAAGCTCTCCGGCGGCCAGCGCCAGCGCCTCGCCATCTCCCGCGCGCTGCTGCACGATACGCCGATCCTGATACTCGATGAGGCCCTGTCGGCGGTCGATGCCGAGAACGAAGCCACCATCCAGGAAGCCCTCAACCGCCTGATGCGCGGCCGCACGACGCTCATCCTCGCGCATCGCCTGTCGAGCGTGATCGACTGCGATCGCATCCTCGTGCTCGACGGCGGCCATGTCACCGAGACCGGCGGGCATGCCGAGCTGATGCGGGCGGGTGGCGTCTATGCCGGTCTGATGGCCGAACAGGCGCGCGAATCGGCCGCCACCGCGACCATCGATACTCTTGCTCCGGCGCGCGCCGAGACCGTCTCCGACACGCCGGGCGGCGCGATCAAGGCGGTGACCGAGGGCATCATCAAGGCCGAAGGCCTCACTTGGTATCAGGTGGTCGTGGCCCTGATGAAGGTAATCTTGCCGTGGAAAGCCAAGCTCACCGTCACCTTCGTGCTGGGTGTGTTGCGCGTCGTCTCCTTCATCGGCGTTGGCGTGCTCTCGGCGCTGGTCGTGCTGTCGCTCAAGAACGGCCAGCCCTATGGCGGCTATGCCACGGCCCTGCTGATCCTCGCCCCGCTCTCGGGCATCCTGCATTGGCTGGAATCCTGGATGGCGCATGACATGGCCTTCCGCCTGCTGGCCGAAATGCGCATCAATGCCTTCCGCAAGCTCGAAGCGCTGGCGCCCGCTTATCTGGTGCGCCGCCGCACCGGCGATTTGATGGCCCTGGCCACGCACGACATCGAGCTGGTCGAGTATTTCTTCGCCCATACCGTGGCCCCGGCCTTCGTCGCCATCCTCGTGCCCGCTGCCGTGCTGGCCTGCCTCGCCTGGGCGAGCGGCTGGCTGGCGCTGGCCTTGCTGCCCTTCCTGCTCGCCGTCGGTGTCAGCCCCTTCCTGATGCGCAAGCGCGTCGATCGCCTGGGCAGTCAGGCGCGCGAAGCGGCCGGCGAGCTTTCCGCTTTCGCCATCGATTCGGTACAGGGCCTGGGCGAAATCGTGGCCTTCCAGCAGGAGGACCGGCGCGGCCAGCGCCTCGATGAACTGTCCGATCGTCATATCGGGTTGCGCCTGCCCTTCTTCCGCGAACTCACGCTGCAGCACGCCATCCTCGAAGTGCTGACCGGCCTCGGCGGCCTCGCCGTCGTGATCGCCGGCGCCGTGCTGGCAAGCTGCGGCACGCTCGAGCCCGGCCTGCTGCCGCTGTTGACGATTCTCGCCATGGCCGCTTTCCTGCCGGTGTCGGAGATCGCCCAGATCGGCCGCCAGCTTGCGGACACGCTGGGCTCGACGCGCCGCGTCTATGCGCTGGCCAACGAGCCCGTGCCGGTGCTCGACGGCGTCGGCGCGCCGCGCCGCAAGGGAGCGGCTTCGCTCACGCTGGAGAAGGTGAACTTCACCTATCCCGGCCAGAGCCGCCGCGCGCTCTCCGATGTCAGCGTCGAGATTCCCGCTGGCAAGACGGTGGCGCTGGTCGGCACCTCGGGCGCCGGCAAGACGACGACGGCGCAGCTGCTGATGCGCTTCTGGGATCCCGATAGTGGCCGCATCACGCTGAACGGCGCCGATCTGAGGGATTACAAGCTCGACGAGCTGCGCCTCATGATCGCCCTGGTCGCCCAGGACACCTACCTGTTCAATGATACGCTGCGCGCCAATATCCTGATCGCCCGGCCCGAGGCTTCGGAGTTCGAGCTGCAGGCCGCCATCAAGCATGCCTCGCTCACCCAGCTTGTCGCTACGCTGCCTGACGGGCTCGACTCGTCGGTCGGCGAGCGCGGCACCAGCCTGAGCGGCGGTCAGCGCCAGCGCGTCGCCATCGCCCGCGCCTTTCTCAAGGATGCGCCGGTGCTGATCCTCGACGAGGCGACCTCGCATCTCGACGCCGTCAACGAACAGGCCGTGCGACGCGCGCTCGACGTGCTGCAGAAGGACCGCACCACCATCGTCATCGCCCATCGGCTCTCGACCGTGCGCGACGCCGACCTGATCGTGGTGCTCGACCAGGGCCGCGTTGCGGAAACCGGCACGCATGACAGCCTGCTGGCCAAAGGCGGACTCTATGCCAGACTGGTGTCGCGCCAGCTCGCCTCGGCCTATGCCCCGGCAGCTTCCTAAGAAGCAAAGAGGCAACCATGTTCAGTCACTTCACCGCCGGTACCAACGACATCGCCAAGGCCAAGCGCTTCTACGACGCCATCGCGACGCCACTGGGCCTCGTACGCCATGCCGATTATCCGCAAGCCGCCGGTTACGGCCCCACGGGCGGTCGGCCACAGCTCTGGATCATCCGGCCGCTCGACAAGAAGGCCGCCACCGTCGGCAACGGCATCACCATCGGTCTCGAAGCCAATGACCGACCGACTGTCGATGCCTTCTATGCCGCGGCAATGAAGGAAGGCGGCACGGACGAAGGCCCGCCGGGCCTGCGCACGCATTACCATCCCAACTACTACGCCGCTTACGTGCGCGATCCCGACGGCAACAAGGTCTGCGTCGTCTGCCACAAGCCGGCTTGAATCGGTTGCGGCGCCCACGTTGATCCCGGTCGGCAGCGCCATCGGCCGATTTGGCTCGCGACGACGGTTTTTAGTTATCACCAATCAGGGTTAGCAAACCCGATAGCGTTCGACGGCGGCGGGATCGAGTTCGATGCCGAGGCCGGGGCCTTCGGGCAGCAGGATATGGCCTGCATCCAAAGTCAGCGGTGTCTTGAGCAGCTCTGTGCGCAACCGGTTGTCGCTCATATCGTATTCCAGCATCAGCGGATGCGGCGGATGATCGGTATGCGGCGTTGCCGGCAGCGCGGCGATGAAGTGGCAGGCGGTGGCGAGGCCGATGGCGCCGCCCCAGACATGCGGCGCCACACGCAGATTGGCCGCCTGCGCCAGCGTAGCGATGCGTTTGGCCTCCGTGATGCCGCCGGTCGCCGGCATCGAAGGCTGCACGATATCGATGCAGCGACCATCGATCAGCGCCTTGAAGTCGCGCACCGTGTGATGGGCTTCGCCGGCGGCGATGGGAATGGGCGAACGGGCGCGCAATTCGCTGTAGCCGCGCAGGTCGCCCGGCGGCAGTGGCTCCTCGATCCAGTGGATGCCGAAGGGCTCGATGGCGCGGGCGCATTCCAGCGCCACGTCGGGCGTGTAGGCGCCGTTGATGTCGACGATCAGCAGCTTGTCCGGCCCCAGCGCCTCGCGCGACTGGCGCACGCGCTCGACGTCGCTCTTGATGCCGCGGCCGATTTTTATCTTGGCGCCGGCATAGGGATGGCCCGCCGCTTCGGCCAGCATATGAGAGAGCTGACGGTCGGGATCGTCGGAGAAGAAGCCGGTCGAGGCGTAGGCTGGGATGCGCGTGGTGGCACAGCCGCCGATCAGGTCGCAGACGCGCACGCCGAAGCCGCGCGCCATGGCATCCCAGAGCGCCACGTTGATGCCGGCGAGGCAAGCGGTGATCTGGTTGCCGACGCCCAGGTGATACATCGCGTTGCGCACGCGCACTTCGACATGGTCGAAGTCGAAGATGCTGCGGCCAACGAACATCGGTTCCAGCATCTTGAAGTATTCGAGGCTGACGAAGGGGTTGCCGAAGACCTCGCCGATGCCGGTGACGCCCCGGTTGGTCTCGACCTCGATGAAGCCGCCCTGGCGGCGATTGCCGCCGCCGCGCGACATGCCATAGGCCTTCTGCGGTGCGAACACGTATTCAAGGCCGATGAAGGAAAGTCGGTTAATGCTGGGCATGCCGCCTAGTATAGCCGAAACGGAGGACATCATGCCTGCTTCTACTCACCCGCTGGCAACCGCTTCGGCGCCTTTCTGCCCACCGCCGCTGGCACAGATGCACAAGCCGTCCTTCGCCGTGCCGGTCGGCGCCTGCGACACCCATGCCCATGTCATCGGCGATGGCGTGAAATACCCCTTTGTGGCGACGCGCGGCTATACCCCGCCAGCGGCCTCGGAGGCCAATTACATCCACATGCTCGACGGCCTCGGCATGGATCGCGGCGTGCTGGTGCAAGTTTCGGTACATGGCACCGACAACAGCCTGATGCTGGAGACGATGCGCAAGCATCCCAAGCGCCTACGCGGCGTCGCCGTTTCCGCGCCCGATGTCTCGGACGCGGAGCTGAAGGCAATGAACGAGGCGGGCGTGCGCGGCCTTCGCCTCAATGTCGCGATCGGCGGCGGCATCGGCTTCGACGCACTGGAGCCTCTGGCCAAACGCATCGCCCCGATGGGTTGGCACCTCCAATTCCTGACCACGGCGGCACGCATGGCCGAGGTGGCGTCTCGTCTGCCCGGCCTGCCGGTCGATATCGTGATTGACCACATGGCCTATATACGGCCCGACGAGGGCGGGGTGAACAACCCGGCTTTCAAGGCGATGCTGAAGTTGCTGGAAGGCGGCCGGACCTGGATCAAGATCTCCGGCGCCTATCGTAATTCCTCGCAGCCGAGCGGCTTTACCGATGTCGATCCCATCGCCCGGGCGCTGATAGCCGCGCGGCCCGACCGGCTGGTCTGGGGCAGCGACTGGCCGCATGTGCATTTCGACAAGCCGATGATGCCGACACCCAGTACACTCGACATCCTCGGCCGCTGGACCAGCGACGCCGGGATGCTGAAACGCATCCTCGTCGACAATCCTGCAGCACTTTATCAGTTCTAGGTCTGGAGCCGTCATGAGCATTCCCAAGACACAGCGCCGCGTCGTCATGGTGCGCCGCCCGCCGGGCGAGCCGGCCGAATCGGACTTCCGGGTCGAGGAAGTGCCGATGCCGGAGCCGCGCCATGGCGAAGTGCTGGTGCGCACGATCTATCTCTCGCTCGATCCCTATCAGCGCGGCCGCATGCGCGAGGCGGCGTCCTATGCCGCCGCCGTCGGCCTGGGCGAGGTCATGACCGGCGGCATCGTGGGTGAGGTCGTGCAGTCGCAGAACGCCCAGTTCAAGGCCGGCGACATCGTCGAGGATCGTCTGGGCTGGCAGGAATATGCCATCGGCGGCGGCCCGGCCCTGCGCAAGGTCGATCCTTCGATCGCACCAATTTCCACTGCCAATGGCGTGCTCGGCATGCCGGGCATGACCGCCTATTTCGGCCTGCTCGATGTCGGCCAGCCGCGGCCGGGCGAGACCATCGTCGTGTCGGCCGCCTCCGGTGCCGTCGGCCAGGTGGTGGGCCAGATCGGCAAGATCATGAACTGCCGCGTCGTCGGCATCGCCGGCGGGGCGAAGAAGTGCGCCTTCGTGAAGGACGAGCTCGGCTTCGATGCCTGCATCGACTACAAGGCCGAGAAGGATCTCGACGCCGCGATCCGCGCCGCCTGCCCCAACGGGCCGGACGTCTATTTCGACAATGTCGGCGGCGACATCACCGATGCCGTCCTGCGCAATATCAACACCTTCGGCCGCGTCGCCCTTTGCGGTTCGATCTCACAATACAACGCCACCACGACGCCGCAGGGCCAGCGGCTGCTCGGCACCTTCGTCGGCAAGCGCGTGACGGCACGCGGTTTCATCGTCACCGACTTCGCCAACAAGTACGAGCCGGCGCGGCGCCAGATGGGCGAATGGGTGAAGAGCGGCAGGATCAAATATCGCGAAGATATCGTCGACGGCATCGACAAGGCGCCGCGCGCCTTCATCGGCCTGCTGCGCGGCGAGAATTTCGGCAAGATGCTGGTTCGCGTCGGGAAGGAATAGATGGCCCGCCAGAAACGGGCCGTCGTCGTTGGCGCCCTGGGCGTCATCGGCCGCTATATCGTCGAGAAGCTGGTGGCCGAGAACGACTGGCAGGTCATCGGCCTGTCGCGCCGGCCGGAAAAGAATTCGGAGCGCTACAGCCATATCTCCATCGACCTGCTCGATATCGAGGATGTAGCGAAGAAGCTGGGCGGTCTCGAAGATGTCAGCCACATCTTCTACGCGGCCTTCCAGCCGGGCACCGGCAATGCGGCAGGCTATGCCAATGTCGTCGCACCCAACCGCGACATGCTGATCAATGCCGTGACCGCCATCGACAAGGTGAGCCGCGACCTCAAGCGCGTCGTGCTGGTGACCGGCACGAAATACTACGGCACGCATCTCGGGCCGTTGAAGACGCCGATGCGCGAGACCGATCCGCGCCACATGCCGCCGGATTTCTATTTCGACCAGATCGACTGGCTGACCGAGTTCCAGCGCAAGAAGGCCTGGGACTGGGTCGAACTGCGTCCGCAAACGCTCTGCGGCTTCGCCCCCGGCACGGCGATGAGCATCCTGCCGGCCATCGCCGTCTATGCCGCCGTCTCCAAGGAATTGGGGCTGCCACTGCGCTTTCCCGGCAAGCCGGGCGCCTACAACACCGTCTATCAGGTGACCGAATCCTCACACTTCGCCAGCGCCGCGCTGTGGGCGGCGACCGGGGAAAAATGCGCCAACCAGGCCTTCAACATAACCAACGGCGATTACTTCCGCTGGCGCAACGTCTGGCCGAAGATCTCCGCGGTTTTCGACATGAAGGTCGGCGAGGTGCAGACCATCAGCCTGACCCAGCACATGGCCGACAAGGCGCCGCTGTGGGAGCGCATGACCAACCGCTATGGCCTGAAGCGCTTCGACTACGATCAACTGGTTGCCTGGCCTTTCGCCGATTATGTCTTCGGCTCGGACTGGGATGTCATGTCCGACGTCACCAAGTCGCGCCAATACGGCTTCCATGACGTCGTCGACAGCGAGGCCATGTTCGAGCGCATGCTGAAGCGCTTCCGTGACGAGAAGATCGTGCCATGATCACCCGACTGAGCCCCGAGCAATATGTCCATTCCAAATGGAAGAACGGCGGCGGTGTCATGATCGACATCGCCCGCTCGGGTGAGACCTGGCGCTTCAGCCGCACGCCGATCGATAAACCCGGCCCCTTCTCCGACTACGCCGGCTTCGACCGCTGCCAGGTGCTGATCGGCGGGCGCGGCCTCGTGCTGGGCACGCCCGAGGGCGATATCGACGTGCGCCTGCCCTACAGGCCGGTGAGCTTCACCGGTGAACGGCAGATCGTGAGCCGGCTCGAGAATGGGCCTGTCGAGGTCGTCAACCTGATCGGTGAACGTGCCGCTGTCCGCATCGCCCTCAGGGTTCTCGAAGCCGGCCAGCAGATCGAACTGTCTCCCGGCATCCACTTCGCCTATGCACCGACGGTCCCCGCCGAGGTCACGGCCGAAGGGAAAAACCACGTGTTGATCATGGATCACTGCTTGCGGATCGAGCCCGCGAACCCGACGATCCTCGCCTGCGGCAACGGCCGGCTCCTGGCCGCCAGTATCATGCCGGCCTGAGAGGAAGTTTCATGCGGATAGCAGTTGTCGGCGCCGGTGGCGTCGGAGGCGCCTTCGGCGCGGCGATGGCCAAGGCCGGTGCCGACGTCACCTTCATCGCGCGCGGCGCCCATCTCGCGGCCATGAAGAGCAAGGGCCTGCTGATCAAGGGCGGCCGCGGCGAGACCCATCTCGTGCCGACACAGGCGACCGACGATCCCAAGTCGGTCGGGCCGGTCGATTTCGTGCTGTTCTGCGTCAAGCTCTGGGACGTCGAGAGCGCCGGCGAGGCGATCAGGCCGATGGTCGGGCCCAACACGGCGGTCATTCCCTTCCAGAACGGCATCGATGCGCCGGAGCGCCTGATTCCAATCCTGGGCAAGAAGGCCGTCATGGGCGGCGTGGCGCAGATCAGCGCCTCGATCGTCGAACCCGGCGTGGTCAACCAGGTCGGCACCTTCATGCGCCTGGTCTTCGGCGAGTTCGACGGCAGCCGCTCCAAGCGCGCCGAGGATTTCCTGGCGCTCTGCAAAAAGTCCGGCTTGGACGCGACTCTCAGCGAAAACATCCTGACCGAGCTCTGGATGAAGTTCATCCTGCTCGCGACCAATGCCAGCGTCACGGCGCTGACCCGCCAGCCCATCGGCAAGCTGCGCGACGATCCCGACATGCAGGCGCAGTTCGTCGCCGCCTATAACGAGGTCATCGCCGTCGGCCGCGCCAAGGGCGTCAAGCTGCCGGCCGACGCGCTCGACAAGATACTGGGCTTCAACAAGAACGCGCCCGCCACCATGAAAGCCTCGATGGCCCTCGACCTCGAACGCGGCAACCGCATCGAGCTGCCGTGGCTCGGCGGCAAGGTCGTCGAGCTCGGCCGCCTGGTGGGTGTGCCGACACCGACGCATGCCACGATGTATGCCGCGCTCAAGCCCTATGTCATGGGCACGCCTGCGTAAGCCGCGATGAGCGAGCCCGAAACTCGCAAGATCATCCACATCGACATGGACGCGTTCTATGCGTCCGTGGAGCAGCGCGACAATCCTGAACTGCGCGGCAAGCCGGTCGCGGTCGGCGGCTCGAAGATGCGCGGCGTCGTGGCGGCGGCGAGCTACGAGGCGCGCACCTTCGGCGTGCGCTCGGCCATGCCGTCGATCACCGCCAAGAACAAATGTCCCGAGCTGATCTTCGTGAAGCCGCGCTTCGACGTCTACAAATCGGTGTCGCGGCAGATCCGCGCCATCTTCGAGGAGTACACGGCGCTGGTCGAACCGCTGTCGCTCGACGAGGCCTATCTCGACGTCACGCACAATCTCAAGGGCATCGAATACGCCACGCGCACCGCCAAAGAGATCCGCGCCCGCATCCGGGAAGACACGGGACTCAATGCCTCGGCCGGTATCTCCTACAACAAGTTCCTGGCCAAGCTCGGCTCGGACTACAACAAGCCCAACGGCCAATGGACTATCGTGCCGGGCGCCGGCGAGGCCTTCGTGGCGGAATTGCCGGTCGGCCGCTTCCATGGCGTCGGACCGGTGACGGCCGCCAAGATGAACAAGCTCGGCCTCTTCACCGGTGCCGATCTGCGTGCCCAGACGCTGGAATTCCTCAAGGCCAATTTCGGCAAGTCGGGGCCTTACTACTACGCCATCGCGCGCGGCATCGACGACCGGCGCGTCAATCCCGACCGTGAGCGCAAGTCGGTGGGTTCGGAGACGACCTTCTTCGAGGACCTTAGTGGGCTGACCGAGGTCCAGGACAAGGTGAAGGAGCAATTCGAGGAAGTCTGGAGCTATTGCATCAAAGCCGGCATGGCCGGCCGCACCGTTACGGTAAAAATCAAGTTCAACGATTTCCAGATCGTCACGCGCAGCAAGTCCGACGCCACGCCCTTCACTGACCGCACCACGGTCGAGCGCTACTGCCTCGAGCTGGTGCGCAGCGTCTTTCCGCTGGAGAAGCCGATCCGGCTTCTCGGTGTCACAATCTCGAACTTTGGTGCTGTCGGCGACGGTGAGTCGCCGCAACTGCCACTAATCTAGGCCTTCAGCTCGGCGATCGCCTCTTTCCAGGCGTTGATCGTGTGGTCGATGTCGGCGCGGGTATGGGCGAGGCTGACATAGTACTTGCTCTCGCCCTTCATCAGGCCCTTGGCGCGCAGGAGCTGGTTGAACTTGCGCTGCATCGCCACGTCGTTGTGCAGCGTGTCGCGATAGTCGTTGATCGGCCGGTCGGTGAAAATGATGTCGAACAGCGGCGGCTCGCCGATCACCTGCGCCTTGATGCCGGCGCTCTTAAGCAGGTCCGACAGCGCTCCCATCAGCTCGCGACCGGTGGCGAAGACCTTCTCGTAAGTGCCGGGCTGGCGCAGCACTTCCAGCGTGGCGAGGCCGGCAACGGCGGCGACCGGATTGCCCGACAGCGTGCCGACCTGAAACAGGAAGTCCTCTTCCGGCACGGCCATCCTGTCGAAATGCGCCATGATATCGGCGCGGCCGGCGATGGCGGCCAGCGCAAAGCCGCCGCCCACGATCTTGCCCAGCGTGCAGATATCGGGCGTGACGCCGTAATATTCCTGGGCGCCGCCATAGGCGAAGCGGAAGCCCGTCACGACCTCGTCGAAGATCAGCGGAATGCCGTGCTCGGAGGTCACGCGGCGCAATGCCTGCAGGAAGCCCGGCTTGGGCGGGATCAGGCGCTGGAAGGGCTCGACGATGACACCGGCCAGCTCATGGGCATGCTCCTTGATCAGGCTTTCCATCATCTCGACGTCGTTGAACGCCGCCACCAGCATCTCGTCCTGCACGCTCTTCGGGATGCCGGCCGAATCGGGCGACGGGCGCGGGAAGTTGCCGGGCTTCTTGGGAGCCAGCGACATCAGCGCGTAGTCGCTCATGCCGTGATAGCCGCCCTCGAACTTCAGGATCTTGTCGCGCTTGCGAAAGGCGCGGGCCGCCCGCATGGCATAGAGGTCGGCCTCGGTTCCTGTGCAGACGAAACGCACCTGGTCGGCGCAGGGCAGCGCCTCGACGATGGCGGTGGCCAATGCAATGCCGTGGCGGTTGTTGCCGAATAACGTCGTGCCCAGCGGCACCTGTGTCTGGATCGCCTCGGTCACGGCGGGATGGGCATGGCCGATGAACATCGGGCCTGAGCCCAGCAGGAAGTCGACATACTCCTTGCCGGCCTCGTCCCAGACCCGGCCGCCCTTGCCCTCGCGCAGGATCACCTCGGCCGGCATGTTGCCGAAACTGCCGCCCGGCAGGGCGCGCTTGGCTTCCTCGATCAGGGCGTTGGTGGGGTCGACCGTTGTCTGGACGTTCATGATGATTCCTGCTGGTTACTCAATCGGTACGAAGATCGAATGGCGCAACTTGCCCTCGATCGCCTTGGAACAATGCCCCTTGCCGGAGGTGTCCTCGACCAGGATGACTTCGCCCGCCGCAATGATGCGCGTTTCGCCGTCGCTGGCCTGGATGCTGACGCCGGCATCAAGGTTGATGATGTACTGCCGGCGGGGCGCCGGATGCCACTCGTAATCGTAAGAACCGGGCGTTTCGCGGAAAATGATACCGGTCGCCGGGAGCGTCGCCGACATTTTGCCGCCGCGGCCCTCGGTCTTCCATTCGACCTCGATGTCGCGGAAATGGGTCTCACCCTGGGCGTCGACATAGAGGTTATGGATACGCATGAATTTTCTCCCGGTTGCCGTTTCTGGGGGCCAGTTTAGAACGAAAGCATGTTCAGGAAACCCGTCGAGGCCGTCCTTTTCGACATGGATGGCCTGCTGATCGACACCGAGGCCGTCTATATCGAGGCCCTGCAGACGGCTGCCCGCCGCATGGATGTCGAGATGCCGCTGGCTTTCTGCCACTCAATGATCGGCATTCCCGGCCGCGAATGCGTCGTGATGATCCAGGATTTCTACGGGCCCGATTTCCGCGTCGACCGCTTCAACACGCATTTCACCGATCATGCCCGGCAGTCCTTCGAGGCCCATATACCGGTCAAGCCAGGCGCCGTCGAAATCCTCGATTTCCTGCGCGGGCGCGGGCTGCCCTGCGCCATCGCCACCTCGTCCGGCAGCGCCACGGCGCAACGCCACCTGGCCAAGGCCGGCCTGCTCGACCGCTTTACCGCCGTCGCCACACGCGACGACGTCGAGCGCGGCAAGCCCTTCCCCGATGTGTACCTCGAAGCCGCCCGCCGGCTCGGCGTCCCGCCCGAACACTGCATCGCCTTCGAGGATTCCAACACCGGCCTCACCGCCGCTCATGCAGCAGGCACCATGCCAATCATGGTGCCCGACATTGTCCCACCCCGGCCCGAGGTCCGCGCCAAATGCGTCGAGGTCGTCGACGATCTGCACGCGGCGCTGCGGTTACTGAAGACCGCGATTTAGGTAAATTTTTCCTAAAAAATCAAAGTCACACTGCTTGCAATCGTAAGTCACAAATACCTCTAATACCAATCGCCAGAACTCATGACACGTTAGCCCACCGTCGCCTGGTTATGGATGCGAGTTGTTGTGGTTTGGCGAGCAGATCAGTCCATGCCTTGCAGCAGGCATCGACGATGGCGTCGTAGGTTTCATAAATGCG